>JANXTU010000415.1 GCA_025352235.1 Fimbriiglobus sp. | reverse complement strand
CGCCGAGGTGTGGATGGTCTTCCCGAAGTCGCGTTCGATCCGAGTCTATCACCCGGCGACGGGATCGATGAAACTCGAAATCGGCGACACATTGCACAGCCACGTCCTGTCAGGATTCCAAATGCCGTTGGCCAAACTCTTCGAGAAACTCGAAGCCGAGCCGCCCGCCAAGAAACGGAAGAAGTAGCGGGACTATCAATGAGCCATGGCCAAGAAAATTATCCGCGCTCGCAATCTCGTGTTGGTACTCGGTGATCAGCTCGATGCCGAATCATCGGCGTTCGACGGTTTCGATCCCGCCATCGACGCCGTGTGGATGGCCGAGGTCCGGGAGGAATCGACGCACGTCTGGAGCCATAAAGTCCGCATCGCGCTGTTCTTCTCGGCTATGCGGCATTTCCGGGATCGCCTGAAATCGCTGAAATATCGGGTCGAATATTGCACCCTCGATGCCGCCAATAACGCGGGCTCGTTGGGGGCGGAACTCGAACGGACGATCCTCGCGAATCCGCCGGCGTCGCTGATTGTGACCGAGCCAGGCGACTACCGCGTCCGCGAGATGTTGATCGGGACCGCAGAGCGACTGGGCGTCCCGCTCGACATCCGAACCGATCGCCATTTCTACAGTACCACCGCCGATTTCGAACGCTTCGCCGCCGGCCGCAAGCAACTGCGTCTCGAATATTTCTACCGCGAACTCCGCAAGAAACACGGCGTGTTGATGGACGGGGACGGTCCGGAAGGGGGCGACTGGAACTACGACGCCGAGAACCGGGGCACGTTCGGTAAAGCCGGACCGGGCCTAGTCCCGACTCCAGCGGCATTCCCCCCGGACAGCATCACGCGGGACGTGATCGCTCTCGTCGAGGCGCAGTTCCCAGACCACCCTGGGAACACCGCCCGGTTCGATTGGCCCGTGACGAGCGAGGACGCCGAAGTCGCGCTCGCCGATTTCATCGAGCACCGCCTAACTTCCTTCGGGGAATATCAAGACGCGATGTGGAGCGCGGAACCGTACCTTTACCATTCGCGGTTGTCGGCGGCGATGAACCTCAAACTGCTGAATCCGCGCAGGGTCGTCGAAGCCGCCGAAAAGGCCTATCGCGATGGCCGTGCCCCGCTGGCCGCCGTCGAAGGGTTCATCCGGCAGATCCTCGGTTGGCGCGAGTATGTCCGGGGAATCTATTGGCGTTCGATGCCGGGCTACCTGGAAAAGAACGCGCTCGGGGCCCATCGCCCATTGCCGAAGTTCTACTGGACCGGCGTCACTGACTTCCGCTGTTTGCAAGATGCCCTCGGGCAGACGCTCGAACTCGGCTACGCCCACCATATCCAACGGCTGATGGTCACCGGTCTGTTCGCGCTGCTGCTCGGGGTCGAGCCAAAAGCCGTCCACGAATGGTACTTAGCTGTGTACGTCGACGCCGTGGAATGGGTCGAGGCGCCGAATGTCCTCGGGATGTCCCAATACGCCGACGGCGGTGTGATGGCCTCGAAACCCTACGCTGCCAGCGGCAAGTATATCCAGCGGATGAGCAACGCTTGCAAGGGTTGCCGGTACGACCCCGCGAAAAGCACCGGCGACACGGCCTGTCCCTTCACGACGCTCTACTGGGATTTCCTGATGCGGCACGAAACGTTGCTGGCGAAGAACCCGCGCATGACGATGCAGGTGAAAAATCTGAAGCGACTGGACGACGACACGAAACAGAGTATCCGCGCCCAAGCCGAGTCGCTGCGGATCAGTCTGCTTTGATCGGCACTCACTGCACCAGTTTTGCGTCGGCCCAGTTTACGTCATCTTGCACATCACCGCCGGGGCCGAAATCGACGATCAGCGTCAGTTCCTTTGCCCCGGCAATGTCCAAGCGGATTTCGACCGCGTTGTCGGCGGTCAGTCCTTTCAACCCGGCAATAATTTGTTCTTTTCCATCGAGCAGGATGCGGACATCCACAGCTCCTTTGCGTCCGCTCTGCGAATCGAGACCGACGGTGCTGCGGAAGGTCCGGTACGTCCCGGCGAGGTCGTAGGTGACGGTCGTTTTGGAATGCATCCCGAGGCCGCGGTCGAACGTTTCGTCGCCGTGGACAGTCGTGAGCCGCATCGCCGCCTCCCGGACGCTGCGATTCGGCGCGAGGGGCCAACTCACGCTGCCATACGGCTCGATTTTCTGACTTTTCGGCTTCCGATCCGCGAGCATCGCCACTTTCCCGCCGACGCTATCGAGTGCGACGAGGTCGCTTTGTGGCATGGTGAACTTGGCCCCCGTCGAGGTCGCGCCGGTGAACGTAGTCCCGTCGAATGAGGCGGAGGCGAGGGTGAGCCGCGAGCCGCTTTTGGTGACGATGCGGTAATGTTGCCCGGCGGGCGTCTTCACCCGGCTGAGCGACGGATCGAACGCGATCGCCGCGATCGTATTCAAATCGAACGGCTTCGCCGCGGCTTCCCCGGCCGGTTTAAAACGGATCGGTCCGCTCGCCGGCGAGAAGCGTTCCAGCGTCCCGCGCAAAATATCGCCGTTGCGGAGCTTCAGCGTGTCCTGCTTTTTCGAAGTGTCGATCCACGGGTATTTCACCGCGTCGAGGGGGCTATCCTGCGGTGGAGCCACGAACCAAATCGCCGCGACTGCGCTCAGCGGCAGGGGCAACTCCACCGTCTTCCCGGCCGCGTCGAACAGCGCCCCGAGGCGGATGGTCAAGCCGTCCCCGCCGAGGAGTTCCCCCGCGATGCGGTCGCCGTTTGCCAAGACGATGTGCGCCTCGGCGGGTAATGCCGGCAATGGGACTTTGGGAATCCGGAGCGAGACGAGATCCGTCACCGGCAGGTTCGACTCGCCAACGACAAACTTGCCATCCGGCGCCAGGGTCGCCGCGACGGTGCGGGTTTCTTTGGGGTCGGTCGTTTGGAGTGAATAGAGATTCGCGGATTCCGCCGCGGCAATCATCGGAGCGAACGCGAGACAGAAGAGAGTGAGGCGAATCGTCATAGGTTTGGCCGCGGTTGAAGATTCCACTCAATATAGCCCGCGCGTAGGCACCGCTGCGATTTCACGGGTGTGTATTGGCTCGCCCAGAAGCGGTATCCCGATTGCTAAAGCGGATTTCAAGTTTTCGTATCGGATGTTTTGGACAGAGCAGTGCCCTGCTCTCCGGGCTTGACGCGAGTCTTGAGTCCAGCGAGAAGTAGCACACCCTCACGTAGACTCAACGCCAAAAGGCTGGACTCAACGCCAAAAGGCTGGACTCAACGCCAAAAGGCTGGACTCAACGCCGTAAGGCTGGACTCAACGCCCCAACGTTATGCAAACTTGAAATTCGCTCTAACGCCAACTGCATCCGCCTCGGTCACTCGATCACAATGGAGTAAGGCAATGGCGAAATCGAAAACGATGAGCGAGAAGAAGACCGACGACTCGGCCTCCGGCTTGGGCTTCGCGGGCGGGGCCGCGGCCGGGCTCGGCGGCGGGCTCCTTGCTCGGCGGCATCGCGGGGGCGAACACGGCCGGCATCGCGGACATCGTCCCGATGGCCGACGAAGCCCAGAAAACCGTTCGGGCCAAAGCGAAACC
>JANXTU010000406.1 GCA_025352235.1 Fimbriiglobus sp. | reverse complement strand
GTTTCGGGCAGAAGGAGTCACCCCCTCTCCGCTTCGGAGAGGGGGCCGGGGGGTGAGGTCTCCGTTGGAACTGCAAGCGGTTCAAATACTGCCAGAAAGTTTTGCCACACCCCCGCTGCATCCAACGGGAGGATTTTCTTGCGTCTGCAAGCCGGACCCATTACGCTAGTATTCTTAGTAGACCCGTCCCCGATAGGAATTCGCCCACCATGAGCCGCACGGAATCGCCATTGGCCAACGAATACTTCCAGGTGAAGTGGCACTCGGACGTGGCCATCATCATCCCGTCGCCGGAAGTGGAACAACTGCCCGAGAGCTTGATGCAGCCGGCCGCGCAGATGCTGCTGGCGCCGATGAAAGACGACCCGCCCATGCATTTGATCGTGGACTTGACGGGGGTGCGGTACTTCGGCTCGGCATTCATCACGTTCCTGCTGCGCTGCCACTTGTTGGCGAAGCAGCAGGGAAGCGAATTGGCCATCGCCGGGGTGAACAGCCGCATCCGCGAATTGCTGAAAACGACGGCGCTCGACACGATTTGGGCGCTCTACGAAACCCGCCAAGAGGCGTTGGTCGGGCTCAGCGGTTCGGATTGACTCACGGCGCCGGCTTCTTCGGCACGGCCTTCCCGAGCAGGTTTGGGCTGATTTTCTCGAAGCCGGCCAGCTTGGCGTCGTCGAGCATCTTGATCACGAACTGATAGCGCACGTCGTCGCCGAATTGGATTTCCAACTTCGGCAGCGGCCCCTTCGCGGCCTTCTTCTCCCGGATGATCTCGCCGAGCGCTTTGTAAAAATCGTTCATCGCCTGGCTTTGGTTCCCCGCCGTCATTTTGAACGTCTTCGGCTCCAGTTCTCCGTCTTTGAGCAGCGTGATGTCGGAGGGCACGCCCCCCGTCGGCGATACGGTGGCAACGTAACCCTCGGGTTTATCCTCGATGGGGCTCGCGAAACTCGGGGCGGTGTTCCCGGCGTCCGGCAGCACGAGGGCGAGTTGCCCCTCCGTCGGCACGGGGCGGAAGGTCAAAATGAAGAACGCCATCAGTTGAAACGACATGTCCAACATCGGCGTGATGGGCAAGTCCGGCTCGGTGGCCGGGGTGTGCTGGCGGCGTCGGCGGCGCATCTTCGACTCCGAATTAGTTCTTGAGTTGGATCGCCCGCAGTTGGATGTCCCGGTAGTTGGCCGCGCGGGCCGCGGCGAGGATCTCGTTGATCTCTTTGTAGTCGTGGCGTTGGTCGGCGCGGAGGACCACGATCGACCGGCCCCGGCCGGCTTCCCACTCGGCGCGGTCTTGCGGCTTCTTCTGCGCCCGCGCTTCGTCGAGCTTGTATTGGTTCTCGAGTTCGGTTTGGAGTTGCAGCGAGTTGCTACAGGCCACTTTGCGGACCCCGGCGTTGAAGGTCAGCGTCTTCGGTTGATCGACGCCGAACTTGTCTTTGCCGGGGTAGGTCAGGTTGATGAAGATCGTCTGGCCCGTGTTTTTGTCGAGGATCCGCGCCGCCGAGGCGTCGGGCAGCTTCACCATCGCGTTGGTTTCTTCGGCGATGAAGTTGGCGCAGAGCATGAAAAACATCACGAGTTGCAGCACCATGTCGAGCATGGGCGTCAGGTTCGGCTCGGCCGCTTTGTCGTGGTTGGCGGGGACACTCATTTTTTCAACCCCGATTTCGGATTTGGGATTGCGGAGTTCGGATTGAAAATCCGAACTCGCAGTCCGATCCCTGTTTGAAAATCCGCAATCCGAAATTAGCGAGGTTGGGCTTGGACCGGGGCCGCCGCGGCCGGGGCGCCGGGCGCGGTCGGCTTCTTCGAGTTGTGGTACATCTGCGTCAGCAGGTCGTCAGCGACGTGCGACACGTCGAGCGACACTTGCGTGATGCGGTTGCGGAAGAACGTGTTCATGGCGATGGCCGGGACCGCGATGGCGACCCCGACGAGCGTGACCGACAGCGCGTGCGAGATGCCGTCGGCGAGCTTGGCCGGTTTGGCGTCGCCGGTGGCGAGTTCCATGAACGCCATGATCATGCCGAACACCGTGCCGACGAGCCCGAGCAGCGGCCCGAGCGTCGCGATCACGGCCGTGTAGTTGTTCTTCTGGTCTTTGTCGGATTTGATCGATTCGAGCGTGTTCAGGGCCGCTTCGCGGGCGTCTTCGAGTCCGTACTGCAACCGGCCCATGCCGGCCGTGAGCACGCGGCCGAGGAACGACGGATCGCCCTTGGCCATATCGAACGCTTCTTTGAATTTCCGCTTGTTCACGATGTCGGTGAATTCGTCCACGAATCCGGCGGGGATGGCGGAGCCGCCGCGGAGATCCAAGGTGAGGAGCACGACGAGGGCGACGAGCCAGAGCGACGTCGGCAGCAGCACGATCCAGAAAATCCCGACCGACTTGATGATGTGGATGAAGATGTTGTCGCCGGACGTCTTGTCCGGTTCGGAGGACGCGGCTTTGGGCGGATCGGCATCCTGGCCGTAAGTCGTGGCGGGTGCCGAGAAAAACAGTACCAGCGCCGCGAAGAAGGCGAGGCCGGCCCGACCGGTCGGGGAAAGCGAGGGAGTCGAGCGGATCATGGGGAATCCTGATACCGGACGGAAGGAGAAACGTTCCGACGCGATTCGGACGCGGAAAGTTCCGCGTGACAAATCGCTACCCCTATCAGGAAAGCCCGCGGATGGCTTCGGGTCAAGCGCAAACTTCGCGGAATCGGCCGAAGAAGGGAAACGCCGGACGGTACGGTGTCGGGAAAGACAAGAGCCACCTCGGGGAGGTGGCTCTTCGGCAACAGTTTTTTTCGCGTCGGTCGTGATTAGGCGGGCAGTGGCACCGGGGCGGGGGCCGGTTCGGCGCCCTTCACTTTGGTTTTCGTTTCGCCTTCTTTCATCAGTTCGATGATGGCGGTTTCGCCGGCATCGCCCAAACGGCGGTAGCTCAGTTTCAAGACGCGGGTGTAGCCGCCCGGCCGATCGACGAAGCGGGCGCCGAGGACGTTGAAGAGTTTCTTCAACACGGTGTCGTTGCCTTCGACCAACTCGCCGGCTTTGTCGTAGACGCCGGTGCCGTGCATCGGCCCGAGCTTGGCCATCGCTTGGCGGCGCAGGTGGAGTGCGGCGACGCGGTTCGCGGTCGCGTCGGCGGCCGTGAGGATCGCGGCGTTCTTGGCCAGTGTGATCAACTTCTCGACGAACGGGCGCAGTTCTTTGGCCTTGGCCACCGTCGTGCGGATGCTCTCGTGCGTAATCAGCGCTCGGCTGAGGTTCCGGAAGAGGGCGAGGCGGTGGCTCGCGTTGCGGTTCAGTTTGCGGCCGCGGCGGCGGTGGTTCAAGATCGACTCCTAATGGTGAGAACCCCGCCCCGGGTGAAGGAAGGCGGGGGACACGGATGAATGTCAGAAAGACTAACCACAGAGGCACAGAGACACAGAGAAGAAAAAGTTGAATTGAAAAGACGCGGATGAGCCTCGTCGGTTATCAAGACTTTCTGGATACTGTCTCTTCTTCTCTGTGTCTCTGTGGTTCAAACTTCTTTTGCTCGATGCTAGCGTTTCGTTTTCATGCCCAGGTGCAAGCCCTTTTCTTTGAGCTTGATGGTGACTTCTTTGAGCGTGGTTTCGCCGAAGTTGCGGACTTCGAGCAGTTCTTCGTCGGAGCGCATCACGAGGTCGCGGACTGTGGCGATGCCTTCGGATTCGAGGCAGTTCGTCGCCCGCACCGACAGTTCGAGTTCGGCGAGGCTCATGTTGAGCTTCTTCTCGAGTTCGTTGTCGATCTGGCTCGGACCCGCCGAGATGAATTCGGGCAATTCGGTCGTGTCGACTTCCGGGCCGGGTTCGCTGTACTGCACGAAGGCGTTCAAGTGCTTGCGCAGGATCTTGGCCGATTCGACGACAGCCATCTGCGGGGCGATGGTGCCGTTGGTCCAGATTTCCATGACCAAACGGTCGTAGTTGGTCTTCTGGCCGACGCGGGTTTCTTCGATGTCGTACTTCACGCGGATGACCGGCGAGAAGCTGCTGTCGACCGGGATGACGCCGATCTCGCGTTCCTTGCCGCCGTTTTCCTCGGCGGTGCGGTAGCCGCGGCCGTTTTCCACCGTCATCTCGATGACAAACGGCACTTCTGCCGTGAGCGTCGCGATGCGGTGTTCCGGGTTGACGATCTGCACCATCTCGTCGTGTTCGATGTCGGCGCCGAGCACTTCGCGTTTGTCGCGTGTGCCGTGGGCGTTGATGCGGATCGTCTTCGGTTGATCCGACAGATTCTTGACGACGAGCGCCTTGACGTTCAAGACGATGTCCGTGACGTCTTCGACGACGCCGGGGATCGTGCTGATCTCGTGCTGGACGCCTTGGATTTTGATCTTGGTGACGGCGCTGCCTTCGAGGCTCGACAGCAGGATGCGCCGCAGGCTGTTGCCGACGGTCATCCCGAAGCCACGCTCGAAGGGTTCGATGGAGAACTTGCCGTACATGTCGGTCAGGCTCGATCGCTCGGCCTGCACGCGGTTCGGGAGTTCGAGGCCACGCCAGCGAATACGCATACTGAATCCTCGGGGTCGGAAGCAATCGGCTTTCCGCGCGTCGGCGAATCGACGGCGAGCCAGAACCTACGACCCGGACAACGGAAACCGAAACGACACCCGGAGTTCGCA
>JANXTU010000388.1 GCA_025352235.1 Fimbriiglobus sp. | reverse complement strand
GGTCTAGCAGTACACACCAGGAACTTCCCCGCAGACTGTCGCCGACGGATTTCTGAAAAGCAACGATGCCGGAGCGAACTTCCGATTTCCGAAGTGGTTATCGAACGTGGCGACAAGTTTCCAACTTGTCGACAAGCCCAACGCACGCACCGAACCCGATCTACAAAAGTCGATTTAGAATCTTTCGTCGACAAGTTGGAAACTTGTCGCCACGTTCGATAACCACTTCGGAAATCGGAAGTTCGCTCCGGCATCGTTGATTTTCAGAAATCCGCCGGCGACAGTCTGCGCGGAAGTTCCTGGTGTGTACTGCTAGACCTCAGCGAGTCCCAGCCGCATGGCTGTGGCCGGATCGGCGGGACGGTACACCCGCTCTCGCGGAGTAAACAATGCGGATGGGCCGCCCGATGACAACGCCGACACTTGCTCCGCAACAAACGCGGACAGGTCGATGACCTCCATCAATTCGCGCCGCCCGAATACCTCCAGCACCTCGCCCCGCAGCCCCAACTGGATAGCCCGACGCTCGGACTTGGCCCCGGACGGGTGATGGTCCGGGTCCCATTGCAACCGCACCGATGATCGGCCGACCGCCCGCGTCCACTCCTCCTCGGTCGCAAACTGGTCACGGTCCCAGGAAGACGGGACGGCTTCCGCCAGCAGGGAATCGAAGAACGCCCGACGGATCCGCAGGGCCAGCGTGACCTCTTGGTTCACCTTCGTGCCCCACCCAGAGCGGTACATCATCCAAAGGAAGTTCGGCTTCACCCAGCTCATTCGGGAAAAGCTGAAGTCCCCGCCGAACGCGCCGTTCTCGGCCGCGAACCGGCCGATAGCCGGACGGTAGGCTTGGTACACGATAACCGTGTCGTCGTCGAACTGGGCGAGTATGTGGCGACCCTCCTGCGGCCACACCGCCAATTGGTCCCCGTAAGGTTCCATGACCAACGACACAGTTGCACCCCCCGCCGCTGAACGACAACACGGCCGAACCGGCCGTGACATTCTTCAGCCCCACCGCACCCCACCCTTGTACAGTTTGAAGAGGTCATGCGTGTTCTCGGCCCAGAAAATTAGGCCGTAGGAGCAAATTTCGACGCTGTGTTCGGGCATTTTCCCGTTGCCTACGAGAACGACCTCGCCATCCTCGCCTGGGGTCAAGCAGAATCTCGCTCGCCCACGGCTCGATGACCACTGTTAAGTCAACCACCCCACGGTTGCGAACAGGGATGCGAATACGATGATCCACCCGTACACCCTCCAACGACGAACGTGGATTCGCCGGCTGAGTAGCCGAACTCGCGTTTCCGGCCGGCATCCCACTTGGTTTCGCCGATAACCCGACCGGCGGAATTCGGACGCAAGTCGTTGCGGCGCTAAGATACTACCCGAATTCCGAAATGGTTTCGCGAGGGGGTGGGTGGCTTCGCGCCGAAACCATTTTCGCTCTACGCTCTCCGCAGGAAGTACCGCCGGATCGATCCGAACGCATCCCGGCGGATCAATTCGTCGGCAATGGTGCCCAGCAGCAGGATCAACCCGATGACCCACGGCTCGGCCGATTGGCGGATTTCGAGGAATGTCATCAGGTTGTTGATGACGGGTTGAACGAGCGCCCCGAGCACCAAGCCGATGGCGGTGCATTCGCCACCCTTCAGACTCACCCCGCCGAGCACGGCGGCGGTGATGGCGTAGAGTTCCAGCGATCCCCCGGCGTTCGTCGGGTCGGCGGTGCCGGTGTTCAACAGCAGCAGCACCCCCGCGAAGGCCGCGAGCGTCGAACCGATCACGAAGACGGCGATCCGCTGGCGTTCGACGCCGATGCCGGCATAGCGCGCGGCCCGGTCGTTGTAACCGATAGCGAACCAGTAGCGGCCGTGCGCGGACTTGTGCAGGATCACGGCGACGATCGACGCGAACAGCAGCATGACCACGAGCATCGCGGGGAATTCGAGGGCGCCGTTTTCCGTCTTGCCGACGAGTAGCGCTCGCAGGCCGTCGATCGATTCGGCCATCTCCGGGTGGTTTTCCTTCGCCAGCACGAGGCCCGTCTGCTTCTTGTTGATCTCGCGGGCGAACCCGCGGAAGACGAACATCCCGCAGAGGGTGACGAGGAACGCCTGCAAGCGCAGCTGTGTCACGAGTAAGCCGTTGGTGAGGCCGACCGCCACGCCGAGCGCGAGCACCAGCCCGAGGGAGGCGACCGGCGACACGCCCGATTCCATGAGGGTGCCGAAGGCCACGGCCGATAAGCCGACGACCGAGCCGATGGAGAGGTCGATGCCGCCGGTGAGGATGATGAGCGCCGCGCCGATGGTGATGACGCCGAGGGCCCCCTGCCGACTGAGGAGTTCGAAGATATTCGACCGGTCGAAGGCGGTCTCGGACGACGCGGCGAGCGTGCCGATCAACACCGCGAGCAGCACCACGACACCGACGAGGCGGACGAGATTCCGCCGGCTCAGTTCGAGGGTGTACGCCAATAGGGCGAGGGAAAACGCCAGCGACGCGAACCAAAGTTGGTAGCGATTCCCCAGCGGCAGTAGTCGCAGCGGAAGGTCGAGCGCCAGCCAGAGGGCCAGGACGACGGCGGCGCTACCGGCGAAGAAACCCCCGAATATGACCGAACCATTCATGCGCCGACTCCCGTGGCCAAGTTCATCACCGCTTCTTCGGTCAATTCGTTGCGCTCCAACTCCCCGACGATGCGGCCATCGTGCATGACGACGGCGCGGTCGGACATGCCGAGGAGTTCTTCCATGTCGCTCGTGATCATCCAGACGGCGACGCCGCGGCCGGCGAGTTCGTCGATCAGCGCGTAGATTTCGGTCTTAGCGCCCACGTCGACACCGCGCGTCGGTTCGTCGAGGATCAGCACCTTCGGCCCGCGCGCCAGCCACTTCCCGAAGACGACCTTCTGTTGGTTGCCACCGGAGAGTAGCCCAACGGCCTGCGCGGCGTTCGGCGTCTTGATCGCCAATCGCGCAATCGTGTCCGCGTGCAGCGTGCGTTCGGCGTTGGCATCGACCATGTCGAAGCGACTGATCCGGTCGAGATTCGGCAGGCTCAAGTTCGCGCCGATACCATCCTCGAGCACGAGGCCGTTCATGCGGCGGTCTTCGGGGGCGAGCAAAATCCCCGCGCGGATCGCGTCGGCCGGCTTGCGGATGCAGATCGGCTGCCCGCCGAGCAGAATGCGACCGGAGGTGATGGCCCGCAGGCCGAAGACCGCTTCGGACAGTTCGGTGCGGCCCGCGCCGACGAGACCCGCCATGCCGAGAACTTCCCCCGCGCGCAGCCGGAGCGATGCCGGATATTTTGGACCGCCGCGGAAGGTCAGCCCTTCGATTTCTAGCACTGTTCCCCCGGCCGGCTTGCGGTGATGGCGCGGGAAGAATTGCTTCAAATCCCGGCCGATCATCATCCGGACGATGTTGGCATGGGTCAGTTCGGCCTTGGCCAATTCCCCGGCGTTGCGGCCGTCACGCAGCACGATGGCGCGGTCGGCGCAACGGCGGATTTCAGCGAGGCGGTGGGAGATGTAGACGACCGACACGCCCCCCGCTTTGAGGTCCGCGATCACTTCGTACAGGCGGTCCGTCTCGGTTTGCGTGAGGCTCGACGTCGGCTCGTCCATGATGAGCAGCTTCGCATCGAGGCCGAGCGCCCGGGCGATTTCGACGAGCTGCTTCTGCCCCGGCGGCAAATCGCCGACGGGTTTCGACAGGAACGACACCGGCAATCCGACGCGTTGGAGAAGTCCCGCGCCGATTCGCCCGGCGTCCCGGTTGTTCAATAGTTTCAGCGGCCCGGCGAAGGTCGTTTCGCGGCCCAAGAAGAGGTTGTCTTGAACCGAGAGGTTCTCGGCGAGGTTCAGTTCTTGGTGGATCAAACTGATGCCCGCCCGCATCGCGGCGAGCGGGCCGTTGAATCGGACGGGTCGGCCGAGGAACTCGATCTCACCGCCATCGGGTTGGTAGATGCCGGCGAGGATCTTCATCAGCGTCGATTTGCCGGCGCCGTTCTCCCCGACGAGGGCGAGCACTTCGCCGGGGCGCACGGTCGCGTTCACGCCGTCCAAGGCGAGTACGCCCGGAAACTGCTTGCGGATGTTTCGGGCGACGAGGAGGGGTTCGCCGGGCATGGTGCCTTACTTGCCCGCTTCGAGCGAGTCGCGGATTTTCTTGGCGTACTCCGAGGCCTTGTATATCGGCACCTCGACCCCCGCGACTTTCTCGCCGGTCTTGGTCACGAGTCGGTGCTGGGTCGCCTTCGTCGGGAGAGCTTTCTTATCGCCCCCTTTGGCCATGTGCGCCAGCCACTTCACCGATTCGTATCCGTAGTTGTACGGGTCTTGGACGACGGTCCCTTCGATCTCGCCCTTGTCGATCCCTTCGAGCGTGACCGGATTTTCGTCGAAGCCGACGATCTTGATCTTGCCGACGAGGCTCTTGGAACGGGCCGATTCGAGGATGCCTTTCGGATTGGAGTTGTACAACCCGACCATGGCCACGTTCGGCGTGTTCTTCAGTTGTTCGAGGGCGTCGCTCGCATTGTTGAGAACCTTGTCCGGTTCCGTGCTGTCGGTGATCGGTTCCTTGCGGTGGAGCTTGAACTTCCCGTATTGCTCGCGGTATTTGCCGGCGGTGATATCGGCGCGGTTGTCTTTACCCTCGAGTTCGTCGAGGACACCCGCGATGCGACCGTGGGCGTTGTGCGAAGTGGTCTCGCCGATGAAGATGGCCACGGTGCCGCCCTCGGGCAAGGCCCTCTTGACCATGCGGCCGACTTCCTTGCCCGCTTCGTAGTTGTCGATGCCGATGTAGCACAACCGGCCGCTCTTCTCGGCGTCGTTGTCCATCGTCAACAGGTTCACCTGCGACGCGATGCGGGTCAAGTCGGGGGTCTGCTCTTTGGGATTGATGACGCTGATGGCCAAGCCCTTGATGCCGGTTTTCAGCAGGGCTTCGACGATTTCCATCTGGGAAGCCACTTCGAGCTTCGCGGGTTGGCGGAAGACCAATTCCACGTCGTTGTCCTTGGCCGACTGCTTGGCCCCGGCTTCGCAGATCGTCCAAAACGGATCGGTGCAATTGGTCACGACGGCGACTTTGACTTTGCCCGTGCCGGACTTGCCCGTGCACGCCGGCAACGCGGCCAACAAACTCGCGAACGCTACGAGGGCGAACGGGCGCATCAGACGAACCACGGGGCACCTGCTTCGGGAAAGGGGGGAGAGGAACGATTTCCTAAAGATGCTTTACAAAGTAGTCCCAAACGTGGCGACACGTTTTTAACGTGTCGGATTTCCAATTTCCGACACGTTAAAAACTTGTCGCCACACCATCAATTCCCCTTCGTCGGGGTGATCGTCAGCTTCACGTCCTTGCCGTCACGCTTCACCGCCACCGCCACGGCTTTGCCCGGTTTGATCAAGCTCGCCGCGATGATCGTGTCGCCGAGGGAGTCAGTCCAACGGCCGTCGATGGTCAGGACGCGGTCGCCGACTTTCAATCCGCCCTTCGCGGCGGCGCCGTCGGCGAACACGGTTTTCACGGTCACGCCCTCGGCGTCGTCGGACTTCTCTTTTTCCACGGCGAAGCCCCACAGCCCGGCCGGGGAGACGACGCGCGGCTTGTTCTTCTCTTCGATCTTCATCATCGACGCCATCAGATCCTGCATGTAGTCGCCCGGCTTGTAGCCGTTGGGTTTGAAGGTGACTTCCTTCTTCTGGTAGTCCACCGTCATGGCGAATCGCGAGAAAAACGGGAAGCCGATGATACCGGCGATGGGGCCGGATTCTTTTTCGAAGGCGTCCGAGATCGCTTGCACCGTCGGGTGATCCATGACGACCGCCCCGCTCTTCTCGGAAACCACATCGCCGACTTGCATTTTGCCGACTTGGATTTGATCGATGCCGCCGGCGAGCATGCCCAGCAGTCCCCCGCCGCCGCCGGCTTTTTTGGTCAGCCCGGCTTCTTTGGCGACCTTGCTGTTGATAATCGTCAGCGGAGCGCCGGTATCGAGGATCAACCGGTACGGGCCTTTGTCGTTGAGCTTCACGAGCACGACGAAATGCCGGCTCGGCAAAAGTTCGATGGGGACGACGATGGCTTTGTCGTCGAGTTTCGGGACCGGTTTATCCTCGGCCCGCAGAGTCGCAACGAACCCGAGGCCGATGGCGAAAATCATCAGTTGGCGGAGCATGGTCACAGCCCCTTTCCGAGTTCGATGGTGAGAATTTTCGATTCTTTGTCGCGGAGGACGGTGAACTTGAGCGAGTCGCCCACTTTCGCTTTGGCGAGGGCCTTTTTCAAATCCGAGGCGTCGTCGATGCTGGTCGTGCGGATCGATTCGATCTTGTCCCCAGCGACGATTCCACCCTTGTCCGCGGGGCTGCCCTTCAACACACTCTTGGCGTACAGTCCGTCTTTTTTCTCATCGTATTCGAGACCGAGGAAGCCGGTCGGGGCGATGTCGAAGTTCGGTTTCACACCCATGAGGCCGGCCATCATTTTCATGACGTTGCCCATCATGTCGAGCCCGCCCCCGCTGCCACCTTTGCCGATCGGCTTGACCACGGGCGGTTCGAAATCTTTCAGATAAACCCACTGGAGTTTGTCGGCGGTGAAATCGTACGTGATGCGGAACTGCGCGAGCACGTTGTAGCCGATGACGCCGTGGAGTTCGACGCCGGCCATGCCCATGCCGTTCATCCCCTCGAGCTGGAAAAGGTCCTCGACGCGCGTCCGGGCCTTCTCGACGATCAAGCCGCCTTCGATCGCGAACTTGTCGAACTCGCCCCAGCCTTTGTCGTCGAGCTTCAGGCCGATTTTCTTGGCGATCTTGTTCGGGATGAACACGGCCGGGGCGCCGGTGTCAAGGATGAAGTTGAAGGGCCCTTGGCCGTTCAACTTCACGCGGACGAGGACGTGCTTGGTATCGGTGAGCCGGTATGGAACTTCGGCCGCCGCGGCCGGTTTGTCTTTTGGCGTGGGATCGGCGGCGAAACCCGGAGTGATGAACAGCGCCGCAGCGAGGCCGGCTAACAAGAAAACCCGACGCATGGTGGTGAACCCCTCGGTGAAAGTCGGCGGACTGCGAGCATTCTACTCGAAAAAGATCGCAGCGCCGCAAACCCGAAAAAGTAGCGTCGCGGGTTGCGGTTGACACGCCCGTTCCGCATTTGCGAACATCCGGGACCCCGGTAGGACGCCGGGGCATCGCACCCCGATTTTCACGGATGGATCCGGCATGGCCGCGCCCTTTAACGATCTCCTCGGTCGCTTCACTTCCAAGAAGATTACCGTCGGCATCATCGGTTTGGGCTACGTCGGCTTGCCACTCGCCCGGGCCTTCGCCCGCGCCGGCATCCGCGTCCTCGGCTTCGATATCGACACGCACAAGGTCGACAAACTGAACGCGGGGCGGTCGTATATCCAGCAGATCCCGGACTCGACCATCGTCGAAATGCGGGACGCCGGGTTCGTGGCGACCGATCGCTTCGATCGCCTCGGCGAAGCCGACGCGGTGTTGATCTGCGTGCCGACGCCACTGACCGAGACCCGCGAGCCGGACCTGAGTTACGTCGTCAACAGCACGCACGCCATCGCCGGTCAACTGCGGGCGGGGCAGTTGATCGTGCTAGAGAGCACCACCTATCCGAGCACGACCCGCGGCGATGTGCTGCCGGTGCTCGAACGGACCGGCCTGAAAGCCGGGGTCGATTTCTTCCTCGCCTTCAGCCCGGAGCGCGAAGATCCGGGCAACCAGACGCACTCGGTCAGCAGTATTCCGAAAGTCGTCGGCGGCCTGTGCGAGCGCAGCGCCGACCTCGCCTGCAAACTTTATGAAGCCATCGTGCCGCAGGTGGTACGGGTGTCGTCGCCCGAGATTGCGGAAGCCTGCAAGATTTTGGAGAACACGTACCGCGCGGTGAACATCGCGCTCGTCAACGAACTCAAGGTGCTGTACGACCGGATGGGCATCGATGTCTGGGAAGTGATCGAAGCCGCGAAGACGAAGCCGTTCGGCTTCCAAGCCTTCTACCCCGGTCCCGGACTCGGTGGCCACTGCATCCCCATCGACCCGTTCTACTTGACGTGGGTCGCCCGTCGCCACGGCCTCAGCACGCGCTTCATCGAACTCGCCGGGGACGTGAACACCGCGATGCCGACGTACGTGATCAACAAAGTCGGCGAGGTGCTCAACGATGCCGGCAAACCGGTGCGCGGCAGCAAGGTGACCATCCTCGGTATGGCTTACAAAAAGGACGTGGACGATCCGCGGGAATCCCCGGGCTTCGAGCTGATGGATTTATTGATCCGCAAAGGCGCGAGCGTGAGCTACAACGATCCGCACATCCCCCGCCTGCCGAGCATGCGTCACTATCCCGATTTGGCCATGGATAGCAGCCCGCTGACGGCCGCGTACCTCGCGGAGCAAGACTGCGTGCTGATCGCCACCGATCACACGGCCTACGACTACGGCTTCATCGTGGAACATGCCAAGGCGGTCGTCGATACGCGGAACGCCACGAAAAGAGTGACGGCGGGCCGGGAGAAGATTGTGAGGGGGTGAACGACAACCGGCGGGGAAGTTTTGGGTGGGCCTTGACTAGCATGCGATAATCCAGCATCGCCCGTCTCCCCTCTCCTCTCCGGGGTTCGTTACCATGGGTCTGCCGAAAATCGATATCGTCCCACTCAAGCCTGCGGTCCGCTCTGACGCACCCGTGACCCTCGATGTCCTGATCCGAATCGTGCCCGCGACGCCGCAGGTCGCGGTGAATCGACCGCCGTTGAACCTCGGACTGGTGATCGACCGCTCCGGGTCGATGGACGGCCGGAACAAACTGACCTTCGCCCGCGAGGCCGCGGTGTTCGCCGTGCAGCAGCTCCTCCCCACCGACCGCATCAGCTTGACCGTCTTCGACGACGAAGTGCAAACCCCGGTGACAAACACGGTCGTCGAGAACAAAGCCAAGATCATCGAGACGATCCGAGGCATCCATTCCGGCGGCAGCACGAACCTCCATGGCGGCTGGGCCGAGGGGTCGCAGCAAGTCCGTGGCGGACTCGTGACCGGCGGCTTGAACCGCGTGATTCTGCTGTCGGACGGGCAAGCCAACGTCGGCGAAACCAACGCGGACGCCATCGGCACCGATGTCCACAAAGCCGCCCGCAGCGGCGTCAGTACCACGGCCATCGGACTCGGCGACGACTACAACGAGAAGCTGCTGGAGGCGATGGCGAACTCCGGCGACGGCAACTATTACTACGTCGAATCAGCCGGGCAACTGCCGGGGATCTTCGAGCGCGAACTCAAGGAATTGATGGGCCTTTCGGGGAACACCGTGAGCTTGGGCCTCGAACCGCAAAGCGGCGTTGAAATCGCGGACACGCTCAACGACCTCGAGAAACTCCCCACCGGCCGATACCCGCTGCCCAATTTGATCGCCGGTCTGCCGATCTACTTCGTGGCGCGCTTGAAAGTGCCCGCGTTGGCCACCGAACGCGAACTTCTCCGCGTCCGTCTGGCGTGGACCGAGCCGAAGTCGACGGAGCGCCACGAACTCTACGCAAGCTTGAGCCTGCCGCCGGTGACGGGCGCGATCTGGGACGCCCTCGCCCCGAACGCCGAGGTGCAAGAGCGGGCGGCGCTGTTGGAAGTCGCACGGTTCAAGAAGCAGGCCGCGGAGCACTTGGCCAAAGGGGATCGCGCGGCCGCCAGCCAAGGCATCGCTTCGGCGCGGGATTGCTGCATCGCCGCCCCGCAGACATCCGAGGTCAGTCAAGAACTCGAGGCCATCGGCATTCTGGTGGCGCAACTCGAAGTCGGCGACGACGACAAGTTCAACAAGCACTCGACATCGCAATCGCACGGTCGGCGACGCAGCAAGCCGATGCCGCGGCAGGCGGATTAAACGGCCGATCTACTGGGCCCGTCGCTTCCATGCCTTCCGCAACCCCAAGACCCCCAATCCCAAAGCGGCGATGACCAACGTCGCCGGCTCGGGGATTTGCTTCGGCGGCTCCGTGGGCTCGGTCGGCGTCTTCGGCGGCGGCACTTCAAAAATCGTTTGCCGCGGCGTCGGCGATGGCGTCTCGCCAGATCCCGGCCAGCCAGACCAATAGAAAGCTTGGACCGAAGCCGGCGCGACGAGCAGTACGAAGGCCGTGATCCCGGCGAGCTTCATCCCACGGTTCCAGTTCAACAGTCGGGCGAGCATCACGCGGACTCCGCGGCCGGCAAAAATAATGGGCCGGTTTCATTCAAGTTCTGCTCCTTCATGCCACGATACTTGGCCTGCGTCAACCCGGATCGGCCTGCACCGGCAATCTGGGCAAGCCTTGCCGATTGTCATTATTGTCCGGTTTCGAGAAACCTTGACGGTCGTAGGGTCCGAATGCCGAAACCAAACCTGAGCTATCTCGCCGTGAAGAGGAATCGGGATGAAGCGCGTTCGAACGATATCGGTGATCGCGCTGGGCTGGCTCG
>JANXTU010000320.1 GCA_025352235.1 Fimbriiglobus sp. | reverse complement strand
TCTTGGAGGCGGCTTGCAAGCGGAGCGTATCGGCGAGTGTGAGGCCGGCGCCGAAGGCCCCGAGACGAAGGAAATTGCGACGGGATAGGCCATCGCAGAATGTCGGACTCCGACCGAGGAAGGACATCATGGCGGGCTCCTGAAGTGGGATGAGGTGAGGCGGTGGGGTAAGGTGACGCACTGGCAGTTGTAAAAGAGGATAGCCCACCCCCGAGTCCATAGCAATCGGAAAAATCCCGGAATTCCGAATCGGTCGGCCGGCGTTCGGAGTCCGTAGAATTCGGGGAGAAGGCGGTGGGATCGATACCGTGGCGGATGAACGATTGAAACTCGTGACGATCGTGAATTATCCGCCGGAGCCGCGCTTCGCGCGGATGTGCCGGCTCTTTTTGGATTCCGCGATCGCCGCCGGCGCCGCGAGCATCACGATCCTGTACGAGGATCATCCGCCGGCCATATCCGAGAGGCACCGGCGAGCCGTCGATCTCGAGTTGCGCCGGTGTCGGTCGCTCGATGTCGGCCATCCGCATTTCAATCTGCGTTTCAAATTGGCGAATCTCGCGGCGCTCGATTTTCCCTTCCTTTACATCGACGCGGACACCTACGTCCTCGGCGATTTGAACGACCTCTGGAAACGCCGCCGCGACAAACCTTGGGTCGGCATCGATCATCAATGGGTGCCCGGCGACCCGCGGACGCACCGCGCGCCGTTTCTCAATTCCGGCGTGCAACTCGTCGGCGACCCGGCCTTCTACGACCTCGGGGCGATCCTCGCGGCGCAAAACGCCGTGGCCCCGCTCCGGGACAGTGCCCGTTATTCCAAATGGGAGATGTTCGCCTGCCCGGGGGCCGATCAGGCCCTGCTCTACCGCTATTTCCGAGCCATCGGATACGACTACACGCACCCGCAGATCGGCCCGGAGTGGAACAGCTGCGCCGGCGTCACGGGAGTGCGACGCGAGGATCATCAGTGGAAGGCGCGGACGGGCGGCTTACCCGAAAATTACGAAGTCAAGTTAATCCACTACTGGTCGCAGTACAAACCGTGGATGATTGACTGTCCGATATACGGTGCCGACGAACCGTGTCTTGAGTCCAGTGAGAAGTCGCACACCCCCGCGTAGACTCAACGCCTAAACGCTGGACTCAACGCCTAAACGCTGGACTCAACGCCCAAACGCTGGACTCAACGCCCAAACGCTGGACTCAACGCCCAAACGCTGGACTCAACGCCCAAACGCTGGACTCAACGCCAAACGCTGGACTCAACGCTCAACCGCTGGACTCAACGCAGAACTCGCAGATCGTGGCTTTGCGCAAAGCCGAGCGTGAAGTCGGTTATTTCGGCAAGGCCTCGTACCAAGCGCGCCACGTCGCGGCGGCTTTGAGTTTCGCCTCGTCGTCGGCCCCGTTGGGCGGGCCGAAGTCGGCTTGGCTCATCGCTTTCAACGCAGCCTTCGCGGCTCGCACCACGATGTCCGACGGGTCGGTGATCCGCTCGATCAGAGCCGGGATCAACAGTTTTTCTTCTTTCATCGCCACGGCGAGGCAGGCGGCGCGGCGGAGTTCCGGGTCGGGGTCGGCCAGCATTTCCCGCAGCGATTTGACCGTCATGCGGGTCAGACGGTCGGCGAGCGCGTCGCGGGCTTGCTGTTTCTTCTCGGCTTCCAATCGGCCGCAGGCCAGAACCAAGCCGCGCGTCCATTTCGATCCTTTGGCATCGCGGGCTTCGTCGATCTTGGCTTTCCAATCGCCGTCGGTGGCGGTCGCCAACGCCGTCGAGACTTTTTCGATTTCGGCTTCGTCATTCGGCGAAACCACCGCGGGGAGGGTGAAGGCGGGGCCGGCCAATTTCGGGTCGGGCTTGGTCTCGGTTTTGGAGCCTTCTTTTGGCGGCGGGGCGAAGAGAGCCGGGGTGTTGGCCCCCGCGCCGGCGCGGAGTTCGGTCTTGCCCGGATCGCGCACTTTGCCTTTGTTTTTGTTCGAGAGATCGCGCACCGAGTTGGACTTGGTCAAGAAGAGCAGCGCGAACGAGGTATTCACGATGGCGCCGTACATATCCCCGCCCCAACTGCCGTCGGCGGTTTGGTTGGGGAGCAAATGGCCGCAGCCCCAGTCGTACCAATCGACTTCGCCGATGGTGTCCAAGCCGTAGGCCATGGCGACGCGTTCCACGGACCAGATCATGTAGTAGGCATTGCCGGCGCTGACGAAGTTTCGGAGGACGCCGAACGCTTGGTTCGCCTCGCCCGGTTCGCCGCGACCGGGGTTCCGCCCGGGATTGGCACCCGCGCGGGTCGCCCCCAAGAACTTGCCGAGGGTGAAGAGCGCCGCCTCGGCGGGCTTGCCGACGCCCTTGCCCGGCCCTGCCGGTTTCGGGAGTTTGTTTTTGGGGTTCGAAAAAGGGTCGTCCCCGACCGGTTTGCCCGGTTCGACCGGTTTGTCTTTCTTCGCGTCGGTAACCAAAACGTTGCGGGCGCCGGCGCCGACCGCCAAGCCGAGGAGCCCGGCACAGGTCATCGCCGGGGACGACGAACCCATACCGCCGATGCCGATCATAATCGAACTGTAGCCCCAGCCGGCATCCTGCTGATTTTGCGTACTGAGGAAGTGAGCCTCGATGAGAGCGAAGGCGTCGTTCGCGACCAAGCCGTGGCGGGCTGCGACCCAGAGTCCGATCAGGCCGAATTGGGTGTTGGAGTTGTCGTCCCCGAGGCCGGCCCGGCCGCGGGCGCGGATCGCCTGTTGGACGTTTTGCAGCAACCGGCTCGCTTCGGGGTGGATTTTGCTATTCGCCGGGCCCGCGGTGTTGGCCGGGGCGGACGGTTTCAAAAAGCCGTCGTCCGGTTTCTTCGGCAACTCCGCCGGTTTCTCGGCGGGTTTGTCGTTGGGTCTCGTGGCGAGTTCGTTCTTTCTCAAAGACGCCGCCAAGCGTACCAATTCCTGGGGGTTCTCGGCGTCCCACGTGTTGTAGCCCCAGCCGCCGGAAGAATTCAAACCGGCGTACAGCCGCACCCCGAGGATCTGAATGATCCCTTCGTCGGTGGTGTCCCCGGTTTTCTCGGCGAGTTTGTCGAAGAACAGAATGCAGAGGGCGACGTGGTAGGTTTCGGTTTGAGCGAGCGCTTCGTCGCGGAGCATTTTGATGATGGCCGCGAGACCGGGGCTGTCGGGCTTGATGCCGGCTTCGATCAGAGCGATCCCGGCGAGCGCGGCGCCGCCGGTTTTGTACTGATTCGTGTTGATGTCGATGCCCTTGGCGTATTGGCCATCGAGGTACTCGGCCCCCTTCTTGATGGCGGTGCCGGCGTCGGCCGCGCGACCTGCGGGGAGCGTCACCAATATAGCGCCGAGGATCGCAATGCCGGCGAGAATGCGAATCGGGGGCATGGGTGTTCCTTGCGTTCGGGGATCACTTCACCAAGACATCGACCGGGACCAAATGGTTGATGCGATAACTGCGGCGATCCGGATCGCGCGCATCGGGCTGACGGTTACCCGCCGCATCGGTACAGCGTACCAGTAACGAAGCCGGGCCGCGAACCGCCGGCGTCCAAGCATAGCTCCAAAAGGCCCATGCGAGCGGGCTCGTTTGCTGTTCGACGGTGGTCTTCTCCCAAGTTTTGCCGCCGTCGGCGCTGAATTCGACGGCGCCGACCTTGCGCTCCCCGGCCCAGGCGGCACCGTGGATTTTGCAGACTTTGCCGACCGGCACCACTTCGCCGAGAGACGGTTTGGCGATGATCGCTTTCGGATCCATCGCGGTGACCGGCACCGAGCTGGGCAGCCCGTGGCGGCGCTCGAAATAATTGTAGTCCAGCGTTTGCCAGAAGCCTTGGTACGGCCGATCGGTCACGATGATCCGCGACAGCCACTTGATGCTGGCCATGCCGTACCAACCGCCGATGAGGGCGCGCAACGGGTAGCCGTGCGACGGGGGAAGGTCCTCGCCGTTGAGTTGGTACGCGAGCAAGCACTCCGGCTTGAGGACCTTTTCGAGGGGGATCCCGCGGTCGAAGGCGATCGGCCCGGGCGATTGCGGATCGGCGGTGATGGCGCCTTGATCGGCCCCAACGAAAATCACTTCGGATGCGCCGGGCTTGACGCCGGCTTTATCAAGCAGAGTCGCGATTTCCACACCGGTCCAGTTCCCCGTGCTGACGCCGCCGAAGCCCCATTGCAGCCCCCGCGCCGCCGGCGTCAGAAAGACCCGGCCGTTGCCCGCGCACTCGAGAGTGATCGGTTTCGTCACCGACTTCAATTTGAGGATGTCATCGTAGGTCAGTTCCAAGGGCGTCTGGACAAGCCCTTCGACTTTCAACTTCCACGTTTTCACGTCGAGCTTCGGAACCGCGAAGTGACTGCGGATGTAGAACTGCTCGATCGGGGTGATCGGCGCATCCAAAGCCGCGACCGGGAATTCGAGATTCTTCGGTTCCTGCATGCGGACGATGCGGCCGGGGAAGAACGCAGACGGCGTTTCGGCCCCCTGCCCCGCCGGAATACCGGCGAGCCACGGCACGGCGATCAGCGGGGCGGTTTTCAGCAGGTCGCG
>JANXTU010000309.1 GCA_025352235.1 Fimbriiglobus sp. | reverse complement strand
AGCGACATCACCATCGCGCTGAGCACGCCGCCGATGACGACCGTCGCCAACGGCCGTTGCACCTCGGCCCCCATGCCGTCGCTCAGCGCCATCGGGATGAACCCGAGCGACGCCACGAGGGTCGTCATCAACACCGGCCTCAGCCGGGTGAGCGCCGCTTCCTCCACGGCTTGTTCCAGAGTCCGGCCGCGCTTCTGGAGCTGCCGGACGTAGCTCACGAGAATCATATCGTCGAGCACGGCCACACCGGAAAGAGCGATGAAACCGATGCCGGCGGAAATGGAGAAAGGCATGTCGCGCAGCCAGAGGGCGACGATGCCCCCGACCCACGCGAACGGCACCCCCGTCAATACTCGCAACGCATCGAGGAGGTTGCCGTAGGTCGCGTAGAGCAGCAAGAAGATCAGTAGCAAGGCCACCGGCACGACGATGAACAACCTCAGCTTAGCCCGCTGCAATTCTTTGAAGGTGCCCGTGTAACCGATGTGGTAACGACCCGCCGGCAGCGCGACCTCGGCGCTGATTTTTGTTTGGGCTTCCGCGACGAACGACCCGAGATCGCGGCCGCGGATGTTGCAGGTGATGGCGATGCGGCGCTGGCCCCACTCGCGTGTGATGGTCGACGGCGTTTCCAACAGCTTGATGTCGGCGACGCGGGAGAGCGGGATGAGTTCGCCGTTCGCGGCCGGGATCGTGATCGCCCCGATGGCGGCGGGATCTTTGCGCGAGGTTTCGGGCAATCGAACGATCAGCGGGAATCGATACGCTCCGTCCGTCACTTCGCCCACGGGCTTCGAGCCGATGCTTTCGATGAAATCGAGGACGGCGCGGGCGCTCAGGCCGTAGCGGGCGATGGCCTCTTGTTTGACCTTCACCTCCAGCACCGGTTGGCCGGTGATCTGTTCCACGGAAACATCCGCGGCGCCGGGGATCGCCTTCAACACTTTTTCGATCTCTTCGCCCTTGGCTTTGAGGACGTTCAAGTCGTCGCCGTAAAGCAGCACGCCGAGGTCGGTGCGGATGCCGGTCTCCATTTCGCTCATGCGCATTTCGATCGGCTGCTCGAACGCGATCTTCTGCCCCGGCATTGACCGCAATTCCTTGCGGAGCAAATCCGTCAGTTCGTCTTGGGTCGCGGCTTTTTTCCAGCGGGCCTTCGGTTTCAGGGTGATGTACATATCCGTCAGTTCGACCCCCATCGGGTCGGTCGCGATCTCGGCGCTGCCGACGCGGCTCCAGACGTGTTCGACCTCGTCGGGAAATTCTTTCAGGATCGCCCGCTCCATCGCCGTGTTCCGCGTGATCGATTCTTCCAAACTCGTGCCCGGTTGTCGGATGATGTTGAGGGCGATCGCCCCTTCGGAGAGCTTGGGCACGAACTCGGAGCCAAGGTTCGGCGCGATCATGCCGAATGCGACGGCGATGACCGCCGCACCGAAGAGGAGCACCGCGGCTTTGTGCCGCATGGTCCGCTTCAAGATCGGGGCGTAGACGGCTTTGATCGCCCGCAACAGCAACGGTTCGCGGTCGCGGATCCGGCTCGGCAACAAGATCGTCGCGAGCGCGGGCATCAGCGTCAGCGACAGCAGCATCGATCCGGCGAGGGCGAAGATGACCGTCAGAGCCATCGGGCGGAAGAGTTTTCCTTCGGTGCCTTCGAGCGTCAGAATCGGCAAATAGACGATCAAGATGATGAGTTCGCCGAACAGCGTCGGCCGGCGGACTTCCGTGGCGGCTTCGAGGATCACTTCGCGTTTGGTCAGGCCCGCGGAGTTGTGCGCCAACCGCCGCACGCAATTCTCGATGAGCACGACGGAAGAATCGACGACCATGCCGAAGTCGAGGGCACCCAGCGACAGCAGGCTCGCGGCGATGCCGAAGCGCCACATGCCCGTGAAGGCGAAGAGCATCGATAACGGGATGGCGAGCGCCACGATGAACGCCGCGCGGAGGTGCCCGAGAAACAAGAAGAGCACCGTGACGACGAGCAACCCGCCTTCGAACAGATTCGCTTGCACGGTTTCGATGACGTAGTCGACGAGTTCGGTACGGTCATACACGGGCGTCACCTTCACCGATCCCGGCAGGGTTTTCTTCGTGTCGTCGAGTTGGCGCTTGAGGTTCCAGGTGACCTCGTGGCTATTCTCGCCCATCGTCAGAAAGCCGAGGCCGAGGACCGCTTCGCCCTTGCCGTCGGCGGTGACGGCCCCGCGCCGCATCTCGCTGCCGATCATCACCTCGGCCACTTGGCCCAGCAAAACGGGGACGCCGTCGTGCCGGGCGACGACGATGGCGCGGATTTGTTCGAGATTCGCCGTTCGACCGACCCCTTGGACGATCAACATGTTGCTGCCGGACTCGATGTTGCCCCCGCCGACGCCGACGTTGTTTTCGCGGATCGCGGTCGCGACGCCGTCGAAGGTCAGCCCGAATTTCGCGAGCTTGGGCGGGTCGATCCGCACTTGGTATTGGCGCTCGTGCCCGCCCCACGAGTTCACCTCGGCGACCCCCGGCACGCGCCGCATCTGCGGACGGATAATCCAATCGTGGACGGTGCGCAGCTCGGTGACATCGTCCCCTTTCCCGGTGACGACGTAGTGGAAGATTTCGCCGAGACCCGTGGAGACGGGGCCCATCTTCGGGCGTTCCAAACCCTGCGGCAGTTGGACGGTCGACAGCCGCTCGGTGACGAGCTGCCGGGCGAAGTAGATGTCGGTGCCGTCCTCGAAGATGACGACGACTTGCGACAACCCGAACTTGGAAATCGAGCGGAGTTGCGTGATCTTCGGCAAGCCGTTGAGCGTTTGTTCGATCGGGATGGTGAGCTGCCGCTCCACCTCCTCCGGCCCGAGCGCCGGGGCGATGGTGTTGATCTGCACCTGCACCGGCGTCGTGTCCGGGAAGGCGTCGACGTTCAACTGCGTCATCGCGAAGCCGCCGAGCGCGGCGACGCCGAGGGTCGCCAAGACGACGAGCCAGCGGTAGCGAATGGAGAAGGCGAGGATCGCGGTCAGCATGGGCGGTGATCGTTGGCTAGTGGTCGGTGTCGAGAACGAGAATCTCCGAGGCGCGAATCACTCTTTCTTCGCCCCGTGGCAGGCGCAACCTTCGCCCAATCCGCTCCGGAGCAATTCGCTCAGCAGCATCCCGCTGCCGGCGGTGACGACGCGTTCGCCGGGCAATAGTCCCGCGATGATTTCGGTGCGGCGGTCGTCCTTCGCGCCGATGCGGACTTTGCGGACGTGGAACAGTTTGAACGGGTCGGCTTTGGCGCTCACGAAGACAATGTGGCAACAACCCTCGAATTGCACCGCCGCGTTCGGCACGACGACGGCGTTCGGTTCCTCGCGCAGGATCACCCGGCCGCTTCCGAACGTGTTGGATTTGAGCACTCCGCCCGCATCAGACACGTTCGCTCGGACTTTCACCGCCCGCGTTTTCAAATCGGCCTGCGTGCTGATCCACGCGATTACCCCGGCCAGTTCGACCCCGTTGGAGTCGGGTTTGAAGCGCACGCTCTGTCCGAGATTCAATTTCGCCACATCTTCGCCGCGGATGTCGAGGGTCAGCCAGAGCGAACGCGTGTCGATCAATTCGAAAAGGCTTTTGTTGAGATCGACGACTTCCCCCACGACGACATCGCGCGAGACGACGGTGCCGTCCATCGGCGCCAGTAGCGGCAACAGACCCGTGCTCGTTTTCTTTGAATCGAAGCCGGCGGCGATTTCGGCGGGGATTGCGAGGAAGTGCAACTTCGCTTTCAGTTGTTCCGGGGTGATCCCGCGCAGCTCTTGCTCATCGAGGGCCAAGCCGAGGTTCACGAGCGCTTGGCGGGCGCCGTCGATGCGCAGTTCCGTCTCCTTCACGGATGCTTCGGCTTCGCGCAGTCGCAGTTCGGGCACAGCCCCGCCGGAGTTTTTAATGCCATCGACGATTTGGATTTTCAGTTGGACCAACCCGAACGCGAGGAGCAGTTCCGACTTCGCTTTGCCGACCTCGGCCGCCTCGACGATGGCCAAGACATCGCCCCGTTTGACCTTGTCGCCGAGGTGTCTGAAGACCATCGCGACGGCGCCGGGAGACCGGCTGCTGAGATGGGCGACTTTCGTTTGGTTGTAACCGAGTTCCCCCGCCGCCGCGACGAACTCGAACACCGGATCGCGCTCGGACGCGGTGCCGACGAGGTCGGTTTGGATGCCGGCCTTGGCTGCGGCCTCATCATCCGCCAGTTGGATCCGGCGGCGGTGCAGGGTGCACGCCTTCAGATTCGTCGGCCGCGGGGTGAAGTCGAGCGCGGACTTGGCCCGCGCTCTATCGTCCGGACTCACCGAAGGCGGCGTGGCGAGTTCCGCCCGCTCCGGATTGCACAGCGTGCAATCCGGGATGCCGTGCGAATTGCACCAGCCTTTGGACTCAGTTTTCTTCGGCTCCATTTCCGGATGGCATTCGAGGCAGATCGATTCGGAGATGTTGTGCTCTTCGCACCAATCGTCCTTGTCGGCGACCTCGCCGCGGAGTTCGGAGGCTTTGGGCAGCTTCCAATTGTTGGAGTGGCCCCACCATCCGACGGCCCCGAGGGCACCCAGGACGAGCGCGGTCGGGAGCAACCCCGCGACGGATTGCAGGATGCCGGAGATGCGCCGCGACGCGGAGGGAACGGATGCGTTCATGGGCGATGGCCTTCGATACCGAAACGGGAGTAGAAACCGAGCGGAGAGTGGGAAGGGCCGTGACTAAATCAAAAGGGTGCTCTGGAGCAAATAAAGTGGGGTCGAAGAGTGGATTTGGGAGAAATTGGTCGTCGATACGGATTTCGGCGCGTGGAGGTGCAGGTTTTGTGGTGTCGGCGGATTGCTCTCAACCGCCAGTTCGCCGAAGTCATTTCCGGAAGCCAGCTCAGGGGTCGCGTCGAAATTGCCGATGGCCAGCCAGCAGCAATCGTGTTCAAGCGGCGTCGAGCCGTTCGAATTCGCGGGTAGTCCGGCGAGCAGATCGTCGTCGTGGCAATGGCAGGAATGCTGCGGGACCGACTCGGACCAGTGCGATTCGCCGGCATCCGTCTGGGCGTGTAGGGCTTCCAACCAGCAAGGGCAAAACCCCGGTGGCAGTAGCAGCGGCAGGCAAGCCGCGATCAAGATTGTTTGAATCGCCCGAAGCACGGAATTGAATCCTCTTGACGCTCTAGCCAAACACAACTTACACGCTGCGTCAAGCGCGACTTACAACCGCTTCTTGACCGATGCCGTCGTCGCAACGTATTTCGCCGGTTCGGTTTCGCCGACGCTCTTCAGCAAATCGGCGACGATGTCATCGCTGGTTTTTCCCTCGGCTTGGGCTTGGAAGTTGGCCCCCACGCGGTGCCGCAATACCGGTGCGGCTGCTTTTTTGATGTCGTCGATGGCGACGCTGAAACGACCGTCCATCGCGGCGAACGCTTGGCCCGCCCGGACCAAATATTGCCCGGCGCGGACGCCGGCGCCGACGTCGACCATGCGCTTCACGAACTCCGGAGAACTCGGATCTTTCGGCCGCGTCGCCCGCACCAACTTGACGACGTAGTCGGTCACGAAGTCGCTGACGGGCACGCTGCGGACGAGTTTCTGCAAGTTGATGATCGCCTTGCCGGTCAGCACTTTCGTCAGTTCCGGCGTTTCATCTTTGGCCGTTTGACTCACGATCCGCTTCTCTTCGTCGAGGCTCGGGTAATCGACGAAAATGTTGAACATGAAGCGGTCGAGTTGCGCCTCGGGCAGCGGATACGTGCCTTCCTGTTCGATCGGGTTTTGCGTGGCGATCACGAAGAACGGCTCGGGCAGTTTGTGGGTATCCTGGCCGACGGTCACTTCGCGCTCTTGCATGGCCTGCAAGAGTGCCGCTTGCGTCTTCGGAGGCGTCCGGTTGATTTCGTCGGCGAGAACGATATTCGAGAAAATCGGCCCGCGCACGAAACGGAACTCGCGCTTTCCTTGGTCATTTTCGTCGAGCACCATCGTGCCGGTGATGTCCGACGGCATGAGGTCGGGGGTGAACTGGATGCGTTTGAAACCGACATCCAAAATCTGCGCGATGCTGCTGACAATCAGGGTTTTCGCCAGTCCTGGGACGCCGACGAGCAGGCAGTGGCCGCGGGTAAACACGGCCGCGAGAATCTGCTCGACAACCTCGGCTTGGCCGATGACAACCCGGCCGAGCTGCTCGGTCATCTGGCTGCGGGCCTGCGAAAACTGGGCGAGATAGTCGGTGATACGGTCGGCGGACACCGGGAAAACCCTTGGTGGCAAGATTTGAGGTTATGATATGAAAATGTCGCACGAGATGTGGAATGTAGAAAAAGCGGGGTGTGCCAACGATTCTTGGAGTCGTCATTCCAGCGTGAACCCACCCACCCTATCGTGGAATGACGTCCGACTTTCGGAACGACCTTAGCGCGGCAAGGAGTTACGTCCGATTTCAGGTGCCTCCCTTGGCTTGGATTCACAAGTCATTCCCCCGTGGCTCCAAGAATTGTTGTCATACCCGAATTCCCCGGATTCTGCGCAGATTCACTTGCACTTCGGGAATTGGAGCTTAGAGTTCACTTAGAAATATGCCATGAGATCGTTTTCCGACATGCCCACCGCCCGCCACGCCCGGATCGCCGTCGCCGCCATTGCGGCCGCAGCAGTCCGCGCCTTCGCGGCGGCTTGACATCCGGGAACCGAGCGAACGAACCGCGCCGGCCCCGGAGATTGTCTCCGGGGCTTTTTCCGTTTCCCGCCGTCGCCGAAAGAACGCCATGATCCCCCTGCCGCTTTCGCAGCAAGCCCTCCGGACCGCCGATTCGCCCATCAGTTACTTCATCCGCAAGGCGATCGAAACGGACGGGCTCATCTCGCTCGCGGCGGGTTTGGTGGACGAATCGAACTTCCCCATCGCCGATCTCGCCGAAGCGACCGCAGCGATCTTGGACGACCCCGTCGCCGCCCGGATCGCCCTGCAATACGGCAGCACCCAAGGCCTGCCGAAGTTGCGCGAACAAATCGTCCAGATGGTGTGCGCCGCCGACGGCGTCCGCCCGGCCGAGTTGAACCTGAGTGCGAAAGACGTCGTCCTCACGACCGGGTCCCAGCAATTGCTGTACTTGCTCGGCGAAGCGCTCTTCGATCCGGGCGATATCGTGATCTGCGAGGCGCCCAGTTACTTCGTCTATCACGGCGTCCTGCAAACCCGCGGCGTCCGGGCGATGTCGGTGCCGATGGACTCCGACGGCATGGACATCGACGCTCTCGAAGCGCTCCTGGTGAAGCTCGCGGCCAGCGGCGAGATCGCCAAACTCAAGTTGATCTACACCGTCGACTACTTCCAGAATCCGACCGGGTTGACGCTCGCCGCCGAGCGCCGGCCGCGACTGGTCGAACTGGCGAAGAAGTACAGCACGGGCCACCGCATTCTGATCCTCGAAGACGCGGCCTACCGGGAACTCCGGTACGACGGCCCGGATCTGCCGAGCATCAAGAAATACGATCCGACGAACCAGTACGTCATTTACACCAGCACCTTCTCCAAGCCGTGCGCCCCCGGTTTGAAGACGGGCTACGCTCTCATGCCGCAGGATTTGCTCGGCGTGGTGTTGAACCTCAAAGGCAACCACGACTTCGGTTCGTCGAACCTGATTCAACACGTCCTTAGCCGGCTGCTGGCCAGCGGGGCCTACGCCCGGCACGTCGAGAAACTCCGCGGTAGTTACCGCGTCAAGCGGGACGCGATGCTCGCGGCGTTGACGGAATCGTTCGCCGACCTTCCCGGCGTCACATGGACGATCCCCGCCGGGGGGATGTACGTCTGGGCGACCTTCCCGGAGGAATTCCCCACCGGGCCGAGCGGCGACTTCGTGAAGCGCTGTTTGGAAGAAGGCGTGCTCTACGTCCCCGGCGAATTCGGCCACGTGCCGGACGATGCCGGGATGATTCCGACCAACGAGACGCGCCTCAGCTTCGGCGTGTCGACCCCGGATCAAATCGCCGAAGGAATTCGCCGGATGCGCCGCGCCTGCGACGCATTGCGGGTCGCCCCGATGCTCACGATGACGACGGGGACACTCGCGTGACCGTGTCCGAATCCTTCCACACCCCGAGCAGCAACCAGGCATTCGCCAGCCCGAGCGCCCATTGGACCGCGGCGACCCACATGTAGACCGCGTGCCAGCGGTAGAATTCTTTGGGCCGGTCGACGGTCTGTTCGACGGGGTCGAGGAACGAGTCCAACACCGGGTGCAGCGCGAATAGCGCAATCAGCAGAATCGCCGAAGCGCCGCTCAATCCGACCCGCAGTTTCCAACGTGCGGTGCCCCGTTCCGCGATGAGTGTCCATGCCAAGAGCAAATGGAACCCGACGCCGATGAGGTTCATCCAGCCGGTGACTTCGCGCGTCACGAAGCCCTGCGCGATGGCCGAACCGAGGACATCGGTCCCCGTCGGCACGACCACGGCCGCGTAGAAGAAGAAGCCGCCTTGCCAGACCAGCCACGCTTGGAACAGCAAAAAACAACGGAGGCGGGCGAGCATCGGCGGGGAACTCGGGGCCGGAATGCGAATTCCGCAGGGGTTCGTTCGTCTATAAAGTAGTAGCTCCGGCTCGTTCGCCGGATGCCGCTTTCCTATTTGGTACGAGATTGCACCGATGCGCAAACTGATCGCCGCGATTTTCCTGGCCGCCCTCGCGGGCACCCCTGCCCGCGCCGCCGACAAGCCGACGCTCGCAGTCGGCGACCCGGCGCCCAAGTTGAAAGTCACCACCTGGGTGCAGGGCGAGGAAGTGAAGGACTTCGCCCCGGGCAAAGTCTACGTCGTCGAGTTCTGGGCCACGTGGTGCGGGCCGTGCATCGCCGCCATGCCGCACTTAGTCGAACTCCAAGAAGAATTCAAAAAAGATCTCGTCGTCATTGGTCTGACTAGCAAAGACTCCAACGGTAACAACAAGGAATCGGTCGACAAGTTCCTCGAGAAGAACAAGGCCAAGTTCACCTATCGCTTTGCGTTCTGCGAAGACCGCGACACCGACAAAGCGTACATGGAAGCCGCCAAACAAGACGGCATCCCGTGTTCGTTCGTCGTCGACAAAACCGGCAAGATCGCCTACATCGGCCACCCGATGGAACTCGACCTCGTGCTGCCCAAAGTCGTCGCCGGGACTTGGAAAGGGAAGGAAGACATCGAGGCCATCGAGAAGTCGAACAAAGATCTGGAGGCGATCATGGAACTCGCCGAGAAAAAGCCCGAAGAGGCCCTGCCGAAGCTCGCCGTGTTCGAGTTGACGAACCCGCTGAAAGCGAAGCAAGACATGTTCGGCGTGCAGAAGATGGTGCTCTTGATGAAGTCGAAGAAGTACGACGAAGCCAAGGTCGTCGGCGAAGCGCTGCTGGCCAAGTCGGTCGCCAAGAAGACGCCGATGCCGGGGGCGTACACGGGGATGATCTTGGCCGATAAGGAACTGAACCCGGACAAGAAGAACCTCGACTTGGCCCTCAAATCGCTCGACACCGCCATCTCGTTCGACGACAAGAACATCGGTTTGTTCCTCGCGGCCCTCGAACTGCAACTGGCGCTCGGCGACAAAGCCAAAGCCGCCGAGTTCGGCAAGAAAGCCGTCGCCGCGTCCGAGGACAAGCAGAAAGCCCAAGTGGAGAAGATCGTCGAAGCGAAGTTGAAAGACGGGAAATAGTCGGGGTCGGCTGCGAGCGGGGACCGTGTTCCGCTCGCGTCGCGTTCGGTTCCCCAACATCCACCGTTGGTTCGGTTGTCCAATTGTGGTAGGCTCACCTACGTCCCCTCACCTCCCTCCCTTCAGGTTCTCACCATGTTCGCGCCCATTGTCCTCGGTCTCGCACTGCTGGCCCCGTCGGCCCCGATCCCCAAAGATCTCGCACCCGTGGGGCCCGCACCGGTGGTCGTGGAACTCAAGCCGAACACGGACGGCAAAGTCTTCGTGACTGTCCGCCGCGAAGAGAAGCGCAAGATCGCCGTCGCCCAAGGCGGCGCGATCAACCCCAACGGCGGCGGAGCGGTTTTGGAACGCGAAATCACTTCGATCCGGATGCTCCAGATCGAACTCGGCGACGTGAAGGATTTGCAGATCTTCACCGCGGGGGGCAAAGCGGTCGAAACGAAGGACGCGTTCGCGAAGATCAAAGACGGAGCCGTCGTCGTCATCACGACCGACGGCAAGAGAGTCGATCCGAACTTCTTGCGCGTCTTCAAAGACGAAACGCTCGTTTTGGTTTCGCCGGAGTTCGTCGGCACCGTTCGACCGAGCACGGGCATCGTCCGACCGCTGCCGATCGGGCCGGGCGGCATTCAAATCCTGCCCGGCGTCGTCAAGCCGCTCCCCGCGCCGTTGCCGGTCGAGAAAGTCGATAAGTAGTTCAACCGGCGACGGCCGATTTCCAATCGGCGACGACGCCCGTGTGCAACCGGGCGCCGACTTGCGTGATGACCCGCATCGCGAGGAAGTTCGCGGCGCGGGCGGCGGCATCTGCGGCCAACCCGTGCGTGACACCGTAGAGAAATGCCCCCGCGAACATGTCCCCGGCCCCGGTCAAGTCTTTCGGGGTGCAGGGGAACGCCGGCACGTGAAATTCCTCCCCGTGCCAGCGGATGTAAGCGCCATCCGGGCCGTCGGTCACCACCACATTCGGCACGATGGTTTTCATCTTCTCGAACGCCGTCGCGGCATCCGGGGCATTCGCCACGGCGCACGCTTCACTCGCATTGCAGAAGAACAAGTCGGTTTGAGCCAGCGTTTCGTGGAGCGCCGCCCCGAAGACGTGGACGATGAACGCATCCGAACACGTCAGCGCGACTTTGGTCCCGCCGACTTTGGCGATGGCCACCGCTTCCCGCACCGCTTCTTGGCCCGGTTCGTTGTTCGACAGCAAATAGCCTTCGACGAATAGCCACGCCGATTGCTCGATGAGCTCACGGTCTTGTTTCACGTGCTCCCCGGACAGATGCGCCGCGACACCGAGGCAGGTGCGCATCGTCCGCTCGGCGTCCGGAGTGATGATCGCGGCACAGGTGCCCGTCGGTTGATTCACGACCACCGGATTCCCCATGGCGATGGCGAGCCGTTCAAACTCGCTCTGGTAGTGGAAACCGTATTTGTCGTCGCCGACGCAGCCGATGTACGCGGCCTTCCCGCCGAGTTGCGCAAAGGCGATGGTGCTGTTGGCGACCGACCCGCCCGACACGAGTCGCGGATCGGACTCGGCGAACAGCGCGAGGATGTTCTGCTGCTCGGCGAAGTCGACGAGGCGCATGGTGCCGCGCTCGAAGCCGAGCCGCTCGAATTCGAGCTCCGGCACTTCGACGAACAGATCGACGATGGCGTTGCCCATCCCGCACAAGTGGAAGCGTTTCATGATGGCGGTCGCCCGGTGGTAAAGGAGTGATGATACAATGACCGCGATGCGAGTCGATTTTGAAAGGGCTTCCGATGAATGCCGTTCTCACCCCGCCGCCGATGGTCGCTGCGACGCCCGCGTTGATCTCGGCCGAGGAGTTCATGGCGGAGCACGCCGGTCGGTATGCGGAACTCGTCCGCGGAAAAATCCAGGAGCTCGCCATGCCTTCCGCGCGACACGGCGAAGTTTGTTCCGAAGTGAATCGGCTCATGGCCAACTACGTTAAGGAGAACAAGCTCGGCCGGGTTTGTTGCAACGATTCGCTCTTCTTGATCCGCCGCAACCCGGACACGATGCGCGGGCCGGATGTGAGTTACTACAGCTTCGGTCGGATGCCCCCCGGCCCCGCCCCGCAAGGCGTCTGCGCGATCGTCCCGGAGTTGACGGTCGAAGTGCGTTCGCCGAGCAACACGTGGCCGGAGATCTTCGTCAAAATCGGCGAGTACCTGAAGTCCGGGGTCACAGCGGTGCTCGTCCTCGACCCCGACCGCCACTCGGCCTCTCTCTATCGCGTTACCGGCCAATCCGAATTCGCCGCGACGGCTTTGCTCGCAATCCCCGATGTTCTGCCCGGTTTCGAAGTCGCCGTGGCCAAGTTCTTTGAGTGAGCGTTCGTCCGACTCAGGCTTCGACCAATTCCGGGAAGACATCCCCCGGTAGTCCGACGGCCCGCATTCCTTCCGTCAACCGCTTCACGGCGGCAAAACGGTAATTCGCAACCTGTTGTTCGGAGACCTTCAGCGACTCGGCCACCTGCCAGTTCGGCCAGCCTTTCACGAAGAGCAACTCAAGCACTTGGATCCGCACGAAGTCGCCTTTTTGTTCGAAGCCGCGCAGGAGTTCCGACAACCCGCGCACGATGGCCCCGGTTTCGAGATCCTGCCGCTCTTGACTCCGGGCGATGCTGCTCGCGGGGCGCTGGTCGGTATCGGGCGCGCGACCGAGTTGCTCCTCATCCGCCTCGCTGCCAGTGGCGTGCGGACGCCGGCCCACTTTGCGCAGGTAGTCGGTCACCTTGTGGCTAGCGATGGTGAAGAGCCACGTCTGCAGATCGCGCTTGTCGTCGTAATTCGCCAAGCTGTTCAGAAAGCCGATGAAGGTTTCTTGGACGGTGTCGTCGGTCGTGGAATGGTCGCGGAGACGCCGGCGAACGTACGCTCGCAAACGCCCTTCGTATCGGGCGACGAGTTCTTCCCATGCGGCGTCCGAAGCGTCCCCGCCCGCGCGGATTTGTTGAACCAAAAGCCGATCCGAATCGCTGGTCATCGCCGCGGTCCCCGATTGATCGTGCCGTCATTGTAGCGGCGGTCGGGCGATTACAGATTCTCCAACTCCCGCCAGCGGGCTCGCACCGCGTCGGGCGGGGCGGTGCCGGTGACGCCGAGTTGCCGCACCGTGATCGACGCGATCAAATTGCCGAAGGCTGCGGCGACTCCGAGCGACGCGCCCGACGCCATCGCGCAGGCGATGGCCGCGCTGCAACTGTCTCCGGCGCCGCAGGGGTCGACGGGGCCGGAGACGGGATAGGCGGGAATCATCCGTGCCACCGAATCCCCCACCTCGGCCAACGCGATTCCGGCTTCGGCACGCGTGAGCAGCACCGGCCCCTTCACCAACTCGGCCAACTTCCGCGGATCACCGCCCGGCACCCACTGCTCAGCTTCGGCGGCATTCGGTTTCACGCAGAGGTTTCGGAACTTCCCGATCCGTTCCCGACTGTCGGCGAGGATGAACAGCGGCGAGTGTTCCGCCCCCGCCCCGATGGAGTCTCGGATGACCGCCGTAATGACCCCGCAGTCCGCTTCGCTAACTTGATCGAGAACCAATAGCGCGTCGAACTCCGACCACAATTGGGCGAGGCTGCGGCCGATTCGCTGTTGGAGTTCGACCGGGGTCGGCGTCCGGTTTTTGATGTCGAGCCGGTTCAACTCGCGGACGATGCCGCCCTCGCGTAGCATTGGCTTCGTATACGTCGGCGTCCGTTGCTCTCCGGAGCGAAGCACATGGGACGGATCGACAGCCGGCAGCTTCGCCAGCGCTTGCAGGAGTTCGTAGCCTTCGCCGTCATCGCCGATGATGGAAATGGGCACGATCCGACCGACGCCGAGCGCCGCGAGGTTGTTCACGACGGTGCCGAGGGCACCGGGGTACGAACGCACGCCGACCACTTGGTACGCGGTCAGTCCCGTTTCGACGGACAGTTCGTTGCAGCCCGCGTCGATGTCGAGGTAGCGATCCAGAAACAGATCCCCGACGAGACCAATGGTCTTGCCGGGAAGTTGCGACAGAATGTGTTCGATGAGTGTGGCGGTGAGCATGAAGGGCCGTCGGCGCGAGTGGCGGGTTCATTTCTTGATACGCAAAGTCACCTCGTACTTCTGGCCGGGTTGGTTCTTCAACTCCGGAGCGGTCAGGGTGAAGCCACTGTCACCGGCGGTGTAGATGAACGGTTTGTCCGTCGATGGGTCGTTCGGCACGG
>JANXTU010000301.1 GCA_025352235.1 Fimbriiglobus sp. | reverse complement strand
AAGCGATCATGCGCGAAGCGGGCATCGACGTCGGCGGCATCGAATTTATGATCGACGACCGCGACGGCCGGCTCGCCGGTACAGAACTGAGGGATTGACCATGCGCTACGGATATTGGCTTCCCGTTTTCGGCGGTTGGCTGCGGAATGTCGACGACGAAAACATGGCCGCGACGTGGGCCTATTCCAAGAAGCTGGCCCAGCGGAGTGAGCAAATCGGCTTCGACCTCACGCTCGTCGCGGAGCTGAACCTCAACGATATCAAAGGCGAAGCCGAGCCGTCCCTCGATGCGTGGAGTACTGCGGCCGCACTGACGGCGGTGACGGAGCGCCTCGAATTCATGGTCGCCGTGCGGCCGACGTTCCACAACCCGGCGCTGTTGGCGAAACAAGCGGCGAACATCGACCACATCGGCGGTGGCAACCGATTGTCACTCAACGTCGTCAGCAGTTGGTGGAAGGACGAAGCGACCAAGTTTGGCGTCCACTTCGAGCAGCACGACGACCGCTACGCCCGCACCGCCGAGTGGCTCGAAGTCCTCGACACGCTGTGGAAACGCGACGGATTCGACTTCGACGGGAAGTATTACCAACTCGGCGATTCGATCCTGCAACCGAAGCCGCTCACGAAGCCGCGGCCGACACTCTACGCCGGGGGCGAATCGGAGACGGCGAAGAACCTCATCGCCAAGACCTGCGACGCCTACGTGATGCACGGCGACCCGCCCGAAAAGATCGGCGAGCGGATCCGCGACATGGCCGCCCGGCGGGAGAAGTTCGGCCTGCCGCCGATGATCTACGGCGTCGCCGGGTATTCGATCGTGCGGAATACGGATGCGGAAGCGCAAGCGGAACTCGCCCGCATCACGGACGTGAAACAATCGAAGGCCGGGTATCACAACTACCAGCAGTGGCTGTCGGGGACGCAGCTCGAACAGCGCGTCTCGCTCGAAGATTACTCCGTGAGCAACCGCGGGCTGCGCTCCGGGTTTATCGGCACCCCGCAGCGGGTGATCGACCGCGTCGCCGAATTCGAGAAAGTCGGCGTGAGTCTGCTGCTGCTCCAGTGCAGTCCGCAGCTCGAAGAAATGGAACGGTTCTCGGAAGCCGTGATCCTCGCTTAAATTTGGCCCAACAGGATTCTCCCGTGTTCAAGCCGAAAGTATTCGTCGCCCGGCAAATCCCCGAAGTGGGTTTGGAACTGATCCGCGCCGCCTGCGACGCCGACGTCTGGCTCGAGCGTTTGCCACCGTCGCCGGAGATTCTGCGCGAGCGCGTCCGCGATTGCGACGGGCTCGTATCGCTGCTGACCGACCGCGTCGATGCGGCGCTTCTCGCTGCCGCACCGCGATTGCGGGTCGTGTCCAACTTCGCAGTCGGCGTCAACAACGTCGACCTCGTCGCGGCGTCGGAACGCAGTATCCCGGTGGGGAACACGCCGGGCGTGCTCACCGAAGCGACCGCCGACATCGCGGTGACCCTGCTTCTCGCGGCCGCGCGGCGGCTCGGCGAAAGTTCGACCGATGCGAAGGAAGGCCGTTGGCTGACCTGGGAACCGCGCGGCTGGCTCGGGGCCGACCTCGTCGGACGGACCGTGGGCATCGTTGGCATGGGCCGCATCGGCCATGCCGTGGCCAAGCGCTTGCACTTCGGCTGGGGGATGCGCGTGATTTACACGGCCCGCAGCCCGAAACCGGAGATCGACGCCGAACTCGGGGCCTCCGCGGTGAGCTTCGACACGCTGCTGACCCAGAGCGACTTCGTCTCGGTGCACGTCGATTTGAACCCGACCACGAAGGGAATGTTCGGAGCCGCGGAGTTCGCCAAGATGAAGCGCAGCGCCGTCTTCGTGAACACCGCGCGCGGGCCGCACGTCGATCAAGTCGCATTGGCCGAAGCCCTGCGGTCGGGGGCGATCTTCGCGGCGGGCCTCGACGTGACCGAACCGGAACCACTGCCGGCCGACCACGAACTTTACAAGCTGCCGAACTGTGTGATCGCCCCGCACATCGCCAGCGCCACCCACGACACCCGCGACGCTATGGCGACTTTGTGTGCCGCGAATTTGCTGGCCGGTGTCCGCGGCGAACGATTGCCGAACTGCGTGAATCCGTCGGTTTACGATTGAACTCACCCCCCTTCCCCATGCGAGGTTCACCGATGCGACGACTCCTTTCGTTCGGTCTTGTATTGATCGCCACCGCAGCGTTGGCGGCGGACAAAGTCGTCCTCATCGCCGGTGGCGGGGATGGTGCCGATGGGACCGAAGCGACGAAGGCCAAATTAATCCAGCCCTTCGCGGTCGACTTCGACCAGGCCGGCAACATCTACTTCGTCGAGATGGCCGGAGGGGAACGCCTCCGCAAGATCGACGCGAAGGGCGTCCTGACGACGCTAGCGGGGACCGGCAAGAAGGGGGATTCGGGCGACGACGGCCCGGCTGCGAAGGCCGAATTCAATGGGATGCACAACCTAATTTGGATGCCGAGTGAAAAGGTCTTGCTCATCGCGGATTCGTTTAACAACCGTTTGAGGGACTACGATCCAAAAACGGAGAAAATAGGCGCGATGGCCGGAACTGGCAAGAAAGGTTTCGCCGGGGACGGCGGCAACATTGCTAAGGCCGAATTCAATCAAGCCATCTGCGTCGCGATGACCCCGGATCAACTGCAAATCTACGTCGCGGATATCGGCAACAAGCGCATCCGCAAGATCGACAACATCCGAAGTACCGTCTCCACCTTCGCCGGCACCGGCAAAGCCGGCGTCCCCAAGGATGGCGAACTCGCCAAAGATCAACCCCTCGTCGATCCCCGCGCCGTCGCGGCCGATAAAAATGGAAACGTCTACATCCTCGAACGCAACGGGCACGCGCTGCGCGTCGTGGATAAAGCCGGGAAGATCCGCACCGTTGCGGGGACGGGGAAAGCCGGCAGCGGCGGCGACGGTGGCCCGGCGCTGAAGGCCGCGATGAACGGGCCGAAGTTCATTTCCATCGATCCGGCCGACGACAGCGTGCTGATCGCCGATACCGAGAACCACCAAATCCGCCGGTACATCCCGAAGACGGAGACGATGGAACTGATCGCGGGGACCGGCAAGAAAGGATCGGGCGGACTCGAGGGCGACCCGTTGAAATTGGAAATGGGTCGACCGCACGGCGTCAGTGTTCACCCGAAGACCGGAGAAATTTACATCGCCGACAGCGACAATAACCGGATTGTGAAGATCGCGAAGGGGAAATGATATCGACCCGCACAGCGGGTCGATCTTTGTGGCGACACGTTTCTTAACGTGTCGGAACCGCGCTCGATGTCCGACACGTTAAGAAACGTGTCGCCACATTTGAAATCAATGCCGTTGTACGGACGTGAACAGCTCGCTCATCTTGATGCCCAAAGCCAAGCAGATCCGGTAGAGCGTTTCGATCGACGCGGAGTTTTTGCCGAGTTCGATCTGGGAAAGATACCCGAGCGAGACCCCAGTGCGTTCCGAGACGTTCGACAGCGTGAAGCCGAGCGATTTGCGGCGGTCGCGGATCGCCGAGCCGAGCGACTCCCGCAGGGCTTCTTCCGTCATGCGGAGGAGGCCTTTGCTCTCCAAACAGCGGATGACGATCTCGCGGAGTTGATCGACTTGGAACGGCTTCGTCACGTAGTCGTAGGTGCGGGCCCGCAGGCAGCTCAAGGCGCTGTCGACCGACGGGTAGCCCGTCACGACGACGATGTTCGCTTCCGGCTGGTTGTCGCGGATCCACGCGAAGACCTGCTCCGGTTCCAGACCGGGGATCACGTAGTCCATGATAATCAGGTGGAACTGCGCTTTGCGGGCGAGCACCGATTCCACGAGGGACGGTTCGGACACCGTTTCGATCAGAAAGTCGCGGTTGGAAAGCGCGGCTTGGATGACCGCGCACGTCGCGGGATCATCGTCGACGATCAGGATGCGGATGTCGCCGCTGCTTTGCAGCTCGCTGAGAGGCGAGGGCATCCGGGCGGGCCGAGGCGTTTGGCGAATGCGGTCTTCGACTTCGAGTGTCATGGGCGATCAACCTCCTACGAGGAACGTATTGGCGGGGCGTGTGGTCTGAGTGGACGCGCTCGGACGAACGACGGCCGGCGGGAGGACGATCCGGACGACCGTACCGGTCTCCGGGGGGTGGGCGGCTTCGATGCGGATGCCGCCACCGTGGGCGTGCAAAATCCGGTAAACAATCGCCAAGCCGAGGCCGCGGTGACGCACCTTGGTGGTGAAGAACGGCTCGGCGAACAGCTTGGCCCGCGTTTCCGGCTTGATACCGGGGCCTCGGTCGGCGAACGCGATTTCTACGTGGGCACCGGGGCCGACGTGGCCGAGGTAATTCTTCGCGTCGGCACTCGATAGCTCGGCGACCGTGGCAGTCACGTCGACGCGGGAATTCGCCGGACTCGCCTCGATGGCATTTTCGAGCAGGTGTCCCAAAACGATCCCGAGCGGGCCGCTCTCGATGCCCACGGGGGCGAGGTGCTCGGGCAAGTTCGAGAATACTTGCGTGCCCGCCGGCAGCGCCGCCCGCAAGCGGAGTTCTTCTTTCAACAGGGTCGCGGCAACCGATGACGGTTGCGGTTTCGCTTGCCCACTTCGGTTGAACTGGTGCAATTGCTGCGTGAAAACGATCCCCCGCTGCCCGACTTTCGAGATCTCCCCGACGAACTTGGCGGCTTGCGAACCGGCGGGCAACAACGGGACGCTGAGGTCGGCGAAGCCGATGATCCCCGTCAAGATGTTGTCGAAGTCGTGGGCCATGCGACCGGCGATCACGGCCGTATCACCGAGGCGTTGTTGCAAGCGAGCCGGATCGATGATCGGTCCGATCTTAGCCGCGAGGGCCGGGGATCGCTCGATCAGCCGGGTCGATAATAGCAGGTAGTTTCGGTCGGCCTCGGTCCAAGGTTCCCCGGCGGCTCGCTCGGCCCATAGCAATCCGGCCGGGCGCCCGGCGGGTTGGAACAGTGTGTAGAGGCGGCCGGAGGAATTCGGCAGTTGCCAGACCACGGTGTTCGCACCCCCGCGCAAAGCGCAGGCGATGTCGGCGATTTCACTCGGCGCGGACCGCAGCGGCGTCACGCCGTCCGGCTTGGCTTGGAGCATCAAGTTCGGTTTTTCGTCGATCGGCCAAATCAACCCGACCGTGCGCCACCCGGACGCACGCGCCCACCCGCCCAGGAATTGTTCCAGAGCCGCGGCGTCGGTCGTTTCGGTGAGCCAGTTGGGAAGAAAGGCGAGACCGCTCGTCAGTCCGGCGGACGGGGCCATTCTCGCTCCCTCGTAATCCGATTCCACACGGGCTGGAATCGGTCATTGGCACGGCATGAATTATTTCGTCTGCATGATACTTAGAACGGGTCGAAACGATGTCAACCGCTTTTTGCAAGTTGGAGCGTGAAAGGAACCCGCCCGCAAGAACGCGGGGCGGGCTTGAAATGTCGAGGTTCTACCGCCGGCCCTGCTCTCACGTCTTCGGTTTCGGACTCATGATCCGCTTGATGGCGCCGGCGGCCGCTTCACGGATTTTGGTTTGCGGATCCTTCTGCGCTTCGCGCAAGGCGGGCAGTGCGTCTTTCCCGTCGGCGCCGAGCGCGCTCAGTTCTTCGATGATCGCAATCCGCACGTCGAACTCCGGCTCGACCTTCAGCCTTGCCACGATAGTCGGGATCAGCAGTTTCGCGTCGGAGCCGAAGCCTTCGCAGAGCGCCCGCAGCGCGGCCCCCCGGACTTGCTTGTCTTTGTCGTCTTCAAACGCCTTCTTCAATTCCTTTTCGACGAGTTTGCCGCCGCCGGTGAACTTAGCGAGGGCGATGGCCGCTTGACGGCGGACGTCGACATCGGCGTCTTGCAACCCGACCGCGGTGCCGAGCACGGTCGCGGGGCTGCGATCGCCCAAAATGCCGAGCGAGACCACGACCGCGCGGCGGAGTTCGACGTCCGGCTCGCTCTTCACGAGGGGCACGAGCGCGGTGGACACTTTGGCCGGTTCTTCCGGGTCGATGCGGCCGAGGGCGAAGATCGCGGCCGCGCGGACGCCTTTGTCGGCGTCTTTCAAAAGGAGGATCAGTGCATCGGCGGCTGCTCTGGCCCCGACGCCGATGCGGCCGAGCGCGTCGGCTGCGGCCGCGCGGGTGGCCGGGTCTTTGTCGGTCAAAACGTCCGCGAGTGTCGTCGCGGCCCCTTTGGACTTATCGCCGAACCGGCCGAGGGCCACGGCGACTTCCCGGCGGACTTCGGTGTCCTTCTCGACGCGGAGATTTTCGCTCAGATCGAGGATCACCGATGCCGTGTCGGAGTTTTTGGTGTCGTCGAGGAGTTTCACGGCCATCGCATTGACAACTTCCGCCGCCTGCCTGCGGACGGACGCGGTGTTGTCCATCTTCAACGCCCGGCCCACGGCCACCATGATCTTCCGGACGAGCGCGGAATCAAGGGCGTTGTCCGAAGCGATTTGCCCCATGGAAACGAGTGCGACCCGGCGGAGCCGGGCGTTCTGTTCCATCCGCAGCATGTCTTCCCACTCGGACAACTTCTTGCCGTTGTATTCCGGGTTAGCATCGGTCGCGAATCCGGCGGGGGCACCGACGGCGATGAGAGCCAATGCCAGCAAGGGGATGCGGAGTCGGGTGAGGCGCATGATAATCTCCGGCAACGGACGGCGTATCCGCTATTCGCATCTTATGATGGAAGGGAAACCCCCGTCAAACGCATTCCACTCCGGTTCTTCGCGCTCCCCGTGCGAGTTCCCCTTAAACTGATTTCATGAATCCCATCGTCTTCGCGCTGCGTCGCCCCTATTCCGTCCTCGTCGGCGTCGTCGCGCTGCTCATCGGTTCCGGCTTGGCGAGCTATCGGCAGAAGGTCGACATCTTTCCGCCGTTGAATCAACCCGTCATTTACGTCTGCCAACCCTACGGCGGGATGAACCCGGCGCAAATGGAAGGATTGCTCACGAGCTACTACGAGTATCACTTCCTCTACGTCAACGGCGTCGAGCACATCGAATCGAAGAACATCCAAGGGATGGCTTTGATCAAACTCCATTTTCACCCCGGCACGAACATGGCCGAAGCGCTGGCCGAGACCGTCGCCGCCGTGAATCGCTCACGGTTCATGATGCCGCCCGGCACGGTGCCCCCCTTCGTTTCGCGCCTCGACACCGGCAGCGCGTCGGTCGGGTATTTGGTGTTGAACTCGGACAAGCTCAGCATCAAAGAAATTCAAGACATCGCTTCGACGCGCGTCCGACCCGCGTTCGCCAACGTCCCGGGTATCTCGACGCCGCCCGCATTCGGGGGCAACCAGCGGGCCATCGTCGTCAGCGTCGATCCCGACGCCCTCCGCTCGCGGAACCTGACGCTCGATCAGATCACCGAAGCCCTCTCCGGCGGCAACGTCGTCGCGCCGTCGGGGAACGTCCGCATCGACGATCGCACCCTCCTGGTCAACACGAATGCCATGGTCGGCCAAAAACCGATCGAAGAACTCGGGCAGATCCCCGTGAAGATGGGCGCGTCGCCGGTGCTGTTGAAGGACGTGGCCACCATCGCCGACGGGGCCGACATCACGGCCGGGTACGCCCTCGTCAATGGCCGGCGGTCGGTGTACATGCTCGTGATGAAACGCTCCGACGCCTCGACCGTCCGCGTCGTGAACGAGTTGAACAAAGCCCTGCCGAAGATGCGCGACGCCGCCCCGGAGGTCGACATCCAGTTCGCCTTCGATCAATCGCCCATCGTGACCGAAGCGATGTGGGGTGTCGGCACCGAAGGGGTGATCGGGGCCCTGTTCACGGGGTTGATGGTGTTGCTCTTCTTGCGCGACTGGCGCTCGGTCATCGTCGTCGTGTTGAACATCCCGCTCGCGCTGTTGGCGTCGGTCGTCGCGCTTTGGCTCTGCGGGCAGTCGATCAATCTGATGACCCTCGGCGGGCTCGCGCTCGCCGTCGGCATCCTCGTCGACGAATCGACCGTCGAAGTCGAGAACATCCACAGTCAGATGCACCGGACGGACAACCTCGCCCGGGCCGTTCGGCAAGGGAACCAAGAAACGGCCGTGCCCCGATTGCTCGCCATGCTCTGCGTCCTCGCGGTTTTCGTGCCGTCGTTCTTCATGTCCGGCGCCGCCCGCGAACTGTTCGTGCCGCTCTCGCTCGCCGTCGGCTTCGCCATGATCGCCTCGTACATCCTCTCCAGCACGTTTGTCCCGGTGCTCTGCGTCTGGATTCTCAAGCTTCCGAACCAGCACGCCACCGCTCCCGTACCGAACCTCGTGCACCGCCTGTACGACCGGGCCGTCGCCTGCATCATCGCGCTGCGTTGGTTCGCCGTGCCGGTCTACCTACTCCTCGCTGGCCTCGGAATCGCCATTTTGTCGCAATCCCTCGGCACCGCGGTGTTCCCCAAGACCGACCAAGGCCAGTTTTTGTTGCGCATGCGCGCCCCGACGGGCACCCGCATCGAGCGGACGGAAGAGCTCGCCCAAGAAGCGTTGCGGATCATCGATCGCGAAGCCGGGGCGGGCAACGTGAGCATGACCGTCGGCTACGTCGGCTCCTTCCCCACCAACTACCCCATTCAAGCCGTGCACCAGTGGTCGAGCGGCCCGGAAGAAGCCCAGTTGAAGATTGCCCTCAAGCCCGGCAGTGGCCTCCGCGTCGAGGATTTCAAAACCCGCCTGCGCGACATCCTCGACCGCGAGTTGAAGGCTTACCTGAAAGCCGGTTGGACTCGTGATGGCGTGCCGGTCGAAGAACGAGAGAAACGCGCTGCCGGGTTGCGGCTATCGTTCGAACCGGGCGATCTCGTCAGCGATGTCATGAGTTTCGGATCCGCGACGCCGATCGAAGTGCAGATCGGCGGGAACAACGTCGAGGCCACGCTCGCCAATTCCCGAATCGTACTCGCCCGTTTGAAAGCGATCCCCCAGCTGCGCGACTTGCAGATTGTCCAAGCCCAAGATTATCCCACCGCCGACATTCAATTCGACCGGGCCCGCGCTGCGACCATGGGCCTCACCGCCCGGAATATCAGCCAATCGCTCGTCCCCGCCACCGCGAGTAGCCGGTACGTCATGCCGATCTACTGGCGTGAACAAAAGACGGGCCAAGGGTACATCGTGCAAGTGCAGGTGCCGCCGCCGCGGATGAACAGCTTGACCGAACTCGGGCAAGTTCCGATCCGCGGCTCGGCGGGGACGATGAGCGGCGACCACACCGGAGCGGCGGCGAACGGGCAAGGCACCGGCGGCGAGTCGATGGTGGCCGGGGGCATCTTGCTCCGCGATGTCGCCGAAATCAAACTGACCGCGACCCCGGCGGAGGTCGATCGCTACAACATGCGGCGCTTCGTGAGCATTACCGCAAACGTCGCGGGGGACGACCTCGGCGCCGTGGGCCGGGCTGTCAAACGGGAACTCGCGGCGGCGAAGATCGACATCATCGACCAACATTTCGACGCCGAGCTGAAGAAGAGCCCGGCCGATGCGGAAAAGATTGAACGCACCCGCGGCGAGGACAAGAAAACTGGCAAACTCCCCGGCGGGGCGGCCATCGATGTCCGCGGGCAGTTGGTTGCCCTCGATCAAGTTCAAGAGAGCCTGACGGTCGGACTCGGTATCGCCGTCCTCACGATTTTTCTGATGCTCACGGCGTACTTTCAATCGATCAAACTCGCGCTCATTTCGATCGCGTCGATCCCCGCTACCCTCTGCGGTGTCGGCATCGCCTTGCTGCTGACGGGAACCACCCTGAATTTGCAATCGTTCATGGGGGCGATCCTGTCGCTCGGCGTCTCCGTGGCGAACGCGATTTTGCTCGTGACCTTCGCCGAACGCGCCCGTTTGAGCCACGGGTCCGCGCCGCGCGCCGCGCTCGACGGCGGCAGCGCCCGCTTGCGGGCGATCCTGATGACGAGCTGCGCGATGGTGGCCGGGATGCTGCCGATGGCCTTCGGTTTCGGCTCGGGGGGCGATCAAACCGCCCCGCTGGGCCGGGCGGTCGTCGGCGGCTTGCTGGCGAGCACCTTGGCGACGCTGTTCGTCCTCCCCGCGATCTTCGCACTGATCCAGCGCCGCGCCGGCGTCGCCGGACCGAGCCTCGACCCGGACGACCCGCACAGCGCTCACTACGACATCGACATGGTGACGCTTTTGCCGGTGTGAGTGGCGGGAAATGGTTCCAGCGCCGATCCACACACCCCTCCGCGGAACCATTGCAAAACTCTGGAATCATTCCGAAACGCCAAGCCCGACATGGAGTTGGGGCGAATGCAAGGCGCTTATTGAGACTGGCGGCCCTGCTGGCGTGTCCACAAGTTTCCAACTTGTCGACAAGAAAACTCGAAGTGGCGGTGTTGGACGGTCGGTGCGGAACAATCGCGTGGTGACAAGTTGGAAACTTGTCACCACGCAAGAAAATCTTCGTTACTTCAACGCACCGATCGCCGCCGCGGCGCGTTCGCAATCGTCGCGGGTGACGCCGTAGTGGGTGCAGGCCCGGACCGTGGTTTCGCCAAGCGCGGACATCAAAATCCCCTGCTCTTTCAGTTTCGCGGTCACATCCTGCGGGGTTTTGAAGCGCACACCATCGACCTCGAACCAGACGAGATTCGTTTCGACCCCATCGGGAACCAGCTTCAACCCCGGCACGGTGCGGACGGCATCGGCGAGCACTGCGGCATTGACGTGATCGAGTTTCAATCGGTCGAGGTGATGGTCCATCGCATAGACGCATGCCGCCGCGAGGATGCCGGCTTGACGCATCGCCCCGCCGAACAGCTTGCGATAGCGTCGCGCCCGCTGAATGATGTCCGCCGATCCCGCGAGCGCCGAGCCGACCGGGGCACCGAGCCCTTTACTGAAGCAGACGCTGATCGTGTCGAAGTGACTCGCCCAAGATTTCGCCGCGGTCCCCGACGCCACGACCGCGTTCCACAAGCGCGCCCCATCGAGGTGCAGCGCCAGATTCTGCGAGCGCGCCCACGCCGAAATTTCGGCCACCGATTCGAGCGACTGGACCGTCCCGCCGCCGCGGTTGTGGGTATTCTCGAGCCAGATCAAGCGCGTATGCGGGCTGTGGATGTCGTTCGGCCGAATTCCGCGTTGAACCGCGGACAAGTCGAGCAGACCGTTCTTGCCGTCGACGGTGTGAACCGAGACGCCGCTGAGCGCGGCCGGGCCACCGCCCTCCCACAACACGACGTGGCTCGTCGCTTCGCAGAGGAGTTCGTCCCCCGGCCGGCAGTGCAACCGCACCGCGATCTGGTTCGCCATGGTCCCGGATGGCACGAACAGCGCCGCCTCGGTGCCGAGGTACGTGGCCACCTTCGCTTCGAGTTCGTTGATCGTTGGGTCTTCGCCGTAGACGTCGTCGCCGACGGGCGCGGCCAGCATCGCCGCCAGCATCCCGGGCGTCGGCTTCGTCACGGTATCGCTGCGGAGATCAATCATCGTCGGTCGGCTCACTTGTCGGGCGTCGCCTTCGGCTCGTCGGCTTGTTTGTTTTCGAGGAACCAGCGTTTGCCGTTGTTCTTGAGATACAGCGTCTTCCCCGGAATGTCTTTGTGGGTGAAGCTCGCGGTCGCCCCGGCCTCGGCGAGTTGCCCATCCGCGAGGAATTTGCGGAACGCTTTCAAGTTCTCGGGGTATTCATCGAGTTGGGCTTGGAGATCTCTCACGACGAATTTGAAAGACCGGACCTGCGCTTCCGCGGCGATGGCTGCGGCGAACTCCTTCGGCTCGATCGACAATTTCTCGCGTGCCGGCACCGAATCGGGGCTCGCCTTCTGCTCGTCCCGTTTGCGCAAAAGATCGCGTTCGACGACCGCCTCTAACCGCTGCGCACGATCTCGGATCTTCGCTTCCAAGACGCCCGGATCGAGGATCTGGGCGACGAAATAATCGTACCGTTTGTTCTCGAGCAGTTTGATCGCCGATTCGAGCGCCGCCTTCGGCGTGGTCTGCGGGTAGAGGTCGGTGTTCGGCGCGATCCCGTAACGCGGCTTCTCATCCGCGTTCGGCTGAGCCGAAACCCCAGACGCGAGAATCAATACGACCGGGAGAATCCATAAACCGCGCATGGGCGCACTCCTGGGGTGGAACGGAGATACCCTACAACCTTAGTTTTCGACCGCCCCGCCCCGCCGGGCCATTTCCCCGCGACCGCTTCGCCCTTTTCGCGCCGCCGGAGCCGGTATAATCCGCGTATGGCAGGAAACACCTTCGGCACCCTCTTCCGCGTGACCACCTCGGGCGTCAGCCACGGGCCGGGTTACCTCTGCATTATCGACGGTTGCCCCGCCGGGTTGGAACTCGGCATCGACGATTTGCTCCCCGACTTGCGTCGACGCAAACCGGGGCAGTCGAAACTCACCACCCAGCGCGACGAAGCCGACCTCCCGGAAATTTGGAGCGGCATCTTCGAGGGACGCACCGACGGCACGCCCATCGGCATTTTGTTCCGCAATGGCGACCAACGCAGTACGGACTACGGCGATATCCAAAATAAGTATCGACCCGGCCACGCCGACTATACCTTCGATGCGAAGTTTGGCTTCCGCGATCACCGCGGCGGCGGCCGAAGCAGTGCCCGCGAAACCATCTGCCGCGTCGCGGCGGGGGCCATCGCCAAGAAGTTGCTGGCCCACGAAGGCATTCGCATCCAGGGCTACGTCACCCAAGTCGGGTCGATCCGCGCCGAAGTTCCCGATCCGACGGCTGTGACGATGGAGCAAGTCGAAGCGACGCCGATCCGCTGCCCGGACCACACCCGCGCGGCCGAGATGATCGCCCTGATCGACGCCGTGCGGAAAGATCGCGATTCCATCGGCGGCATCTGCGAGATGGTCGCCGTCGGGGTGCCACCGGGCCTCGGCGAACCGGTCTTCGACAAACTCAAAGCCGACCTTGGCAAGGCGATGCTGTCGCTCCCCGCCGTCACCGGCTTCGAATACGGCAATGGCTTCGCTGCCGCCCTGCTCCGCGGCAGCGAAAACAACGACGTGTACCTGCCGGGGTTCCGCACCGACACCAACCGTCACGGTGGCATGCTCGGTGGCATTTCATCGGGGATGCCCATCGTCTGCCGGGTGGCAATCAAACCGACGAGCAGCATCCCGAGAAGCCAACGGACCGTGACGCAATCCGGCGAGCCAACCGACATTTTGGTGAAAGGCCGCCACGACCCGTGCCTATTGCCGAGGTTCGTCCCCATGGGCGAAGCGATGATGGCGCTGGTGTTGATCGACCATTGGCTGCGGGCGAAGGCGGCGATTCCCGCTTGCAAATCATAACGGATACGGTATACTACGAATGATTCCATCGGCTCGAAAACCGCTATTCATTTTGAAGGGCGAGATTAAATCGCCTCCCTTCGACACGGTAGCACGACAAGAGGCGGGGGAATTGATTCGCCAGCTCCAAGAAGGCGATTCGCTCGGGATGCCGCATTCGAGGCCGTTGCCGACTGTCGGGCCACGGTGCCATGAACTGCGAGTGAAAGATTCCAAGCACGAATGGCGGATTGTGTATCGGATCGATCCAGACGCGATTTTGATTGCGGCAATCTTCGCCAAAACTGGGACGAATATGCAACAGCGCGAATTCAAAACGGCTTTGAAACGCTTGGCCATTTACGACGAAGCGAAATGAAAGAGGGTGCGAGATGGACGGTGACAAGAAAAAGCGGCTCGCCGCAGTCGGTTGGGTGGAGACCAGTTTGGAAAACCTGCTCGGATTAACATCCGAAGAGGTTCGGTTGATCGACTTGCGTCGGAGCGTGGCCCGCGCGGCAAAAGAGGCACGGATACGCTCGGGGCTTACGCAAGCCGACATCGCCAAGAAACTCAAAACGCGTCAACCGAGCGTGGCGAGAGCCGAACAACCCGGGAAGGATGTCTCGCTCGATTTCATCGTGCGGTGTCTGGTGGCCGCCGGCGGAACTATTGAACCGCAGTACGGCTTTGCAGATGCCGAGTTGAACACGATCAAAGCCAAATCAAAGCGCAAACTCCCTCAGATCGCTAAGGCATAATCGTCACGTTCATTCGCGCTCCGCTCCGAAGACTCCGCGTCGCGGTTAACTCGTCGCCAGCGCTTTCCAAATCTCGTGCTTCACGTCGCTCGACGGAATGCTCCGCTGCACCGGCTTGCCGTCGGCCCCGATTTCATCGCGATAGCGAATCGTCACGATGTCGTTGGCAATCGTTTCGCCGTCGATGGTGATGCAAAACGGCGTGCCGATTTCGTCCTGCCGTCGGTAGCGCCGGCCTACCGCGCCTTTGTCGTCGTAGAAGACGTTGAAATAGGCTTTCAATTCCCGGTACAGTTTCATCGCCTTCTCGGGCATGCCGTCTTTGTTCACGAGCGGGAAGATGGCCGCCTTGAACGGCGCGAGCCGCGGGTGGAACCGCATGACGATCCGCTCTTCGAGGTTCCCCTTCGCATCGGTGATCTTGTCTTCGTGGTACGCCTCGCAGAGCACCGCGAGGGCGAAGCGGTCGGCCCCGGCGCTCGGCTCGATGACGTGCGGCGTGAATTTGTACTTCGCCTTTTCCTCTTCCGTCGGATTCGACTTCAGCCACTCTTTGAACGACCGGGTACTCAGCTTCTGGCTGTCGTTATTCCAGAGTTCTTCGTCGAAGTAGGCGAGGTCGTCGGTCTTACCGCTGTGCTTGGCGTGCGCTTCGAGGTCGTACGAACCCCGGTGGGCGACGCCCTCCAGTTCCTGCGGTTCCTCGCTGAACGGGAACATGTACTCGATGTCGGTAGTGCCGATGGAGTAGTGGGCGAGTTCTTCCGCCGCTTGTTCCCGCGGCACCAAGTTCGACGACTGGATGCCGAGGGTGCTGTACCACTTCTTGCGGAGGTCGCGCCAGTATTCGTACCACTTCATGCTCTCGGTCGGACGGCAGAAGAACTCGATCTCCATCTGCTCGAATTCGCGCGAGCGAAAGATGAAGTTACGCGGGTTGATCTCGTTGCGAAACGCCTTGCCGATCTGCGCAATCCCGAACGGCAGCTTCAACCGCGTACTGTTGAGGACGTTCCGGTAGTTGACGAAGATGCCTTGCGCCGTTTCGGGGCGGAGGTAGACTTTGTTTTCGTCGGACGCGATGGGACCAGCGTGCGACTCGAACATGAGGTTGAAGGCTCGTGGGGCAGTCATCTCTCCTAAGCATTCCGGACATCGCGGCTTTACGTTTCCCTCCCATTCTGTTGCAAGTTGGTTTGCATCACGAATGAGATAGAGACCGGCATTGAAATTCTGATGTTCAGATCCAACGACTTTTCTTCCCTTTGATGCTTTGTTCATCAACTCTTCAAACTGAGTCTTCGCGTCTGATGAGTTATCTGCTTCAATTGTGAGTAGAGCACCTGCAGTCTTTTTTTCAGGTGGCTCGCTTGGCAGAAGACTTAATATCAAAGACTGAACTTTATCTGCCCTGTACCGCTTCCTGCACTTCAAGCAGTCCACCATCGGGTCGGCGAAGCCCGCCGCATGCCCGCTCGCCACCCATACGGCGGGGTTCATGATGATGCTGCAATCCAGCCCCACCATGCGGATCTCTTGGCCGTCCGGGCCGGGCGGCGGGTTGCGGACCATGTCCTGCCACCAGGCGTCCTTGATGTTCTTCTTCAGTTCGACGCCGAGGGGGCCGTAGTCCCAGAAGCCGTTGAGGCCGCCGTAGATGTCCGAGGATTGGAAGATGAAGCCGTTTTCCTTGCAGAACTTGGCGAACTTCACCATGTCGATCTTGGCGGCCATGCGACGGTCTCCGAAGGCGCCGCCTTTGGTCTGGGTGGCGCGGGGGCATACGATTGCGGCATCTTAGGGAATCGGCCGGCGGCCTTCACTCGAACTTCAGCCCGGTCAGTTTCAAAAATGCCGCGTGGAAATCGAACTCGCGGGTCTGCACGCTCGCGGCAGTGCCGGCGCGGATGACCTCGGCCAGTTTCTGCTGATCGTCTTCCGCGTCGAGGTCGAAGACGAGGCGTTCACCGTCTTGCAAGATCACATCGGCCTTGCGCTCGGTGTGGGCCGTGCGGAGGGCGAGGGGTGAATCGAGGGCCACCAACTTGCCCTTGCACATGATGCCGACGCGGTCGCAGATTTGTTCGACTTCTTTCATGTCGTGCGTCGTCAGCACCACCGTCGCCCCGTTCTTCACGCGCTCTCGCAAAATGCGGTGGACGATCTCGGCCGAGTGGATGTCGAGGTTCGCCGTCGGTTCGTCGAGGTAGAGCACCTGCGGATTGTGCAGCAGCGACCGCGCGAGCAACAGTTTGCGCCGCATGCCGAGGGAGTAACCCTTCACCGGTACGTCCCCGGCTTCGTCGAGTTCGACCATCGCCAAACAATCCCGGACGCGCATCCGAGGTACCGCGTACAGGTCGGCGAAGAATTCCAGATTGCGTCGGCCGGTGAATTCGTCGAAGTGGTTGTCCCGGTCCGGGGTGTAGCCGAATAGCGGTTTGATCTTCGCCCAATCCTTCACGACATCGAACCCGCAGACGGTGACGCGCCCGGCAGTCGGGAGCCGTTGGCCGATGAGGACGCGGATGGTCGTCGATTTCCCGGCGCCGTTCGGCCCGAGGAGGCCGAAGAGTTCGCCCTTGCGGATCTCTAGGTTGAGGCTGTCCACGGCGACGAACTTGTTGAACTGCACACGCAGGGAGTCGATGGAGATGGCAGGTGCGATCATCGGGGTCGGAGATCTCGAATTGCTGTGTTGCAGCAGGATAGAACAAGAACTTTACCGCAGAGAAAGAAGAGGACGCAGAGAGAAATTGATCCAAGGAAAAGGGTCGTGTCCGGTATCTCCGCGACATCACGATTCCTCTGCGATCTCATCTTTCTCTGCGGTGAAAATTCTCATCTTCCGACGCTCACTCGAACTCGACTTCGCCACCGCGTTTGACGTTGAAGTACTTGGCGTTGGGGTGGTGGAAGATGATCGCCGTCGTGCTCTGCTCAGGTTCGAGGAGGAATTGCTCGGTCAGGCTGATGCCGACGCGGCTCGGATCGATCAACGTCATGAGGCCGGTTTGGTCTTCGAGCCGCGGGCAAGCCGGGTAGCCGAAGGCGAAGCGGCGACCTTGATAGTGCCCCTTGTAAAGCTTGATGATTTGTGCCGAGTCTTTGGCACCGATGCCCCATTCGGCGCGGATGCGCTTGTGGAAATACTCGGCGAAGGCCTCCGCCGATTCGACCCCGAGTCCGTGGAGGAAGAGGTAATCGGTGTATTCGTTGGCGGCGCGGAGCGCGTTGCAAGCGACGGTCACTTCGTGACCGACGGTGACGGCCATGAAGCCCACGGCATCCACGGCGAAGCCGTCGACCGCCGGTTCGACGTAATCGCTGAGGCAGAGAAAATCGCCGAAGTCTTGGCGCGGAAAGCGGAACTCCTGGCGCGGGGTGCGGCGGTCGTCTTCGTAAATCGTCAGCGTCTCACCTTGGCTCGCGGCGGGGAAAAAGCCGTAGGTCGCGGCGGGCCGAAGAATGTTCTCCGCGAGGCAGCGGGCTTTCAAGCGGGCGAGCGCCGGGCGGGCCGTGGTTTCGATCTGCTTCGCATAAACCTTCGGATCGACGCCGCCCTTGACGAACTGCCACTGGGTGCTGAACAGCGTGAGTTCGTTGAGGTACGGGAACACCTCGGCCATCGGCACCGCTTCGACGACGCGCGACCCCAGAAACGGCGGTGTTGGGATCGAACTCGCCCGCGGCAGATTCGGCGCGCGGATCGGCAACACCAGCTTGGGAAGGATCGGAATTTCGACAATCGTGTCGCCGGTTCGAGCGATCGGGATCGGTTCGAAATCGCGGCTATTCGAAGACTCCATGACGCCGCGCAAGGCGGTGCTGCCGACGTTGGCGATCTTCTTTTTCGCCACGATTTGATCCATGATCCGCAGGCCGTCGAAGGCGTCTTCCCCGTAGAAAAGCTGGCCTTTGTAGACGCTGCGCAGATCGACCTCCACGAAGCGGCGGTTGAGCGCCGCGCCGCCGAGGATCACCGGCGGCGACATCTGACGCTCGTTGAGCGTGATCAGATCTTCCTTCATGATGACGGTCGATTTCACGAGCAAGCCACTCATGCCGATGGCGTCGGCGTTTTGCTTTTTGAACTCGGCGATCATCGCGTCGACCGACTGCTTGATGCCGAGGTTGAAGACCTTGTAGCCGTTGTTCGTGAGGATGATGTCGACGAGATTCTTGCCAATGTCGTGGACGTCCCCCTTCACGGTGGCGAGCACGATCTTCCCCTTCTCGGCCCCTTCGACTTTCTCCATGAATTTTTCGAGGTGGGCCACGGCGGCCTTCATCACCTCGGCCGATTGCAGCACGAACGGCAGTTGCATTTGCCCGCTGCCGAAGAGATCGCCGACAACTTTCATGCCGTCGAGGAGCACCTTGTTGATGATCTCGATGGGGCTGTGCGTTTCGCGGGCCAAATCCAAATCGACGAACAGGGATTCACGGCGCCCTTGGATCACGGCTTGACGCAAGCGTTCTTCGACGGTCGCGCCGAGGGACTGGCCTTTCTTCGAGACGGTCTTTTTGTCGGCGTAGTGCTCGATGATCATTTGCAGTGGGTCTTCGGTGCAGTTTCCGGAGCTATCGAACACGCGTTCGTCGAAGAGCAATCGGCGGGCGAGTTCTTTGCCTTCGGGGTCGATGCTCGCCAGCGGCATGATCTTCGCGGCATGCAGGATCGCCGAGTCGAGGCCCGCTTCGAGCGCGTAGTGCAGATACACGGAATTGAGCACTTGCCGGGTGTACGGGGCCAGTCCGAAGCTGCAATTGCTGAGGCCGACGTGCGTGAGCGCGCCGGGCAGATTCGCCTTGATCAGGCGGATGGCGTCGAAGGTGGCGATGGCGCTCTTGCGGGTCTGTTCTTGTCCCGTGGAGACGGGGAAGACCAACGGATCGAACATGAGGTCCGACGGCGGGATCTTGTATTCGTCGACGACGATGTCGTAGATGCGTTTGGCGACATCGAACTTCCACTGCGCCGTGTCGGCTTGCCCGACTTCGTCGATGGTGAGCGCGACGAGGGCCGCGCCGTATTTCTTCGCCAGTAGCGTCTTGGGGTCGAGCGTCTTGCGGCCGTCTTCGAGGTTGATCGAATTGATGATTGTCTTACCGCTGCACAGCTTCAGCGCCGCTTCGATCACCGGCAACTCGGTGCTGTCGAGCATCAGCGGGACGGTGACGACTTCGTTGTAGCGCTTGACGACTTCCTTGATGTCGCGCACGCCGTCGCGGCCGACGTAGTCGACGCAGACATCGAGGATGTGGACGCCCTCGCGCTCTTGCTCCTTGGCCATTTCGACGAGGCCGTGCCAGTCGTCCTTCTCGAGGAGTTGCTTGAACTTCCGCGAGCCGTTAGTGTTGGTGCGCTCGCCGACGAGCAGCGGCTTCTGATCGACGATAAGGTCCTGTGACGCCAGCAGGCTTGACACCGAGGGGAGGTAGGCGGGTCGCCGCGCCGCCGGCTTTCTCCCGCCTACTCTGTCTACGACTGCTTTCAAGTGGGCATGCGTCGTCCCGCAGCAACCTCCGATGATGTTCGCACCGTACTCGCTGACGAATCGCTCCTGCCAATCTGCCAATCCCTTCGGATCGAGAGGGAAGTGCGTCGCGTCGCCGCGGGTCTCGGGCATGCCCGCGTTCGGCAGTACGCTCAAAAGTTTGCTGCTGTGGCGACTCAAGTGACGAAAATCGTCGTGCATCAAGTCTGGACCGACCCCGCAATTCATCCCGATCACATCAATCTCATCGATCGGATCGAGTGCGACGAGCGCCGCGGGGATGTCGGTCCCGGGGAGCATCTTCTTGTGTTCGTTGATAATCGTGAGTTGCACCATCAAAGGCAGCCGGACGCCGGCGCGTTTCATCTCCTCAATCGCTGTGATGGCGACGCACTTTGCTTGCAAGATGTCGAAACAAGTTTCGATGAGGATCGCATCGACGCGCTCCTCGATCATGATTTGGATCTGCCGGCGGTACGCCTCGGCGAGTTTGTCGAAGTCGGCGTAGATGCTCGGGTCGGTGAGCGACGGCATCTTCGTGCCCGGCCCGATGGAACCGATCACGAAACGCGGCCGATCCGAGGTGGCGAATTCGTCCGCGACTTCGCGGGCAATGCGAATGTTGAGGCGGTTGATCTCTTCGAGCTGGTCGAGCATCCCGAATTCGTCGAGGACGATCTGCGTCGCGTTGAACGTGTTCGTTTCGATGCCGTCGCAACCCGCTTCAAAGAAGCCCCGGTGGATGTCGCGGATCCACTCGGGGTGCGTGTAAACGAGCGAGTCGGACAGGTTCAGCAGCGACTTCCCGTTGGGCGAATAGCCCCAGTCGGCGTCGGTCGGTCGGTATTTGTGGAGGCTGGTGCCCATGCCGCCGTCGAGGATGACGACACGCTCGCGGGCCAAGGTCAAGAAGTCGGTCGGCATGGCATCGAAGCTCGCGGAACTCGCAATCTGGCAATATCTCTAGGATAGGGGATCGGGTGCGCGGAAGCGAATGGCCCCGCCCCGGAGAGCGGAGTCTTTCCGGATCAAAAGTCCGGCACCACGATGCCGTCGCGGGCGCCGATGATGATCTTCATGAACTTCTCGAAGTCCTTCATCGCCGGGTTGATCGTGCGAACCGAGCCGTCGCAAAACGCCGCGAGCAATTGCGGGAACGGTTTCGTCAGGTCGGGCAGCGGTTTCGTCGAATCGAATTCAAAATCGTCGGGCTTGGCCCACGGCACCGCATCGCCGGCGGCGACCACCATGACGGTGTTCGAGCTACCGTCGCTGATGTTTTGGATTTTCATGCTTTGGAGCCAGTTGAAGGGTGTTTCTTTGCCGACGAAGACCTTGTAGTGCGTGTTCCCGGTCTCGTTCGGTAACCGCGGGTCCATGTACGTCTGCACGCGGACTTTGCTCAACTTGATGTTGTGCTCGCTGTCCCACGGTTCGTCGAGTTTGAATTGGTCGTACAAAATGTTTTGCTCGATGTACGGTAGGATCGCGACGCGCCAACTGAGCAGTTTTTTCCCTTTCTTGTCGCAGATCGCCGCGGGCGGGAACGTCCCGTTGACATCGTGGTAACCGTGCATCGCGATTGCGATTTGCTTGAGGTTATTGGAGCTTTTCATCTGGGCCGCGGCCCCGCGGACTTTTTGAATCCCCGGCAGTGCGATCGCGGTCGAGACCATCAGCGTGCCGACGTACGGCGTGGCCCACTCGGGCAGAGGGATCGTCGCCCCGATGTTCGCCCCGTCCCGCTTGAACGGCAGTTCGGCCAAGATTTCGTCGAGGGTGTTCAGTGCTCCCAAGCCGCCCAGCGACATCACGGCAGTGGTCAATTCGTCGAGCTTGCCCGCGTTCCGCGGTTTCTTGTCGAACAACTGCCGCTCGAGTTCGGCCCGCGGCTCTTTGAGTTGGACGCGACCCAAGTCGGCCGCTTTGCGGAGGGCGTCGTCGCCCGCTTTCGCGTCGGGTTGATTCGCGAAGGTCAAGTCCGCGTGGAGCGTCACCCGCTTGCCGAGTTCGGCCGTCAGAGTCAGCCGCTCCGCCTTGAACAGCGGTTTGATTTCGGGCGGCACTTGCCCCTCGATTTCCGCGAGGTAGGCGATTTCTTTCAGGTTCACGCAGGCGATCATCGGCTTGCCGGCATGGGCGACGACCGCGTCGTGCAGCGGCCCCGTCGGGTGGCCGGCCATTTTCAAAAACGCGGGTAGGCTTTCGGCGTCGCCGAAGACGATGGTCCGATCGTCGGCGAAGTGCAAACTGATCCCGTATAGTTCGTCGGAGTAGTAGTCCTTGCCACCGGCCCTCTTCGGCTCGGCCTTCGGCATATACAACTTGCGCACGTCGTCCGCGACGAAGGCTTCGTTGAAGGCGAGGATGGTCACCATCTTCGAATCCCTCAATTCCGGGCCTTTGACCGCCAGCATCACCAGCGTCACGCGGTCGAGCGTCGACGGCTTCGGTTTGTAGTCAGCGTCGAGCGCCGCGAACGCCTTCGGCCCGGCCCGCTCGACGATCTTGCGGATCTCGGCCATCGCGTCGGTCTTCCAGACTTTCGCGACTTCCACGTGGACGAATCCGGCGGCGTTGCCCGGGATCAGCGTCAAGTCGGTGGTCAGCGCGGCTTTGATGGGGATCGGCCCCGGTTGCGCCGTCGTCGGGGCCGGGTCGCCCAGAAAAGCCAAGCCCAGTGCCAAACCGGCGAGCGCGGCCCCGAGGGCCAGCCCGCGTTTGCGAATCGTCATCGGTCGCCTCCGTTGCAGATTGGGGGAGCAAACGCAATCACTCCCCACCTGTTCTAAGAAGAAGGACGCCGCCGACAGCGGCGGGTAAGATACCGGGAGTGAGTCGCCCCTCGCTCCCGGATGTCCCCATGGCCACCACGACCGCCTTCCCCGAACTCGACACCGACACGAACACCGCGACCCGGCGGCAACCGCCCTACGCCGTGATCCTCCACAACGACGACATCAACAGCATGGATTGGGTGATCCTCGTGCTGCGCAAAGTCTTTGGGTACACAGTCGAAAAATGCTACGACCTGATGATCGACGCCCACGAGACGGGCTGCAGCCCGGTGTGGGTCGGCTCGATGGAAGTCGCAGAGTTGAAAGCCGACCAGATGATGAGTTGCGGGGCCGACCCGAGCGCGAAAAACCGCGGCGCCGAGCCGTTGCGTGTCACGGTCGAACCGACGGAGTAGTTCGATTGTGGATTGGTGGGCGTGTCGACAAGATCAAAGGTGGCCTTCGGAAATACAGAAGTGACTCGCAAATGTTTGTCGACAAGTTGGAAACTTGTCGCCACGCCCACCAATCCGCAATGAAACTACTCCAAATCCATCCGCCTCGATAAATTATGGTTCAATACGCCCGGGGTCAATTCGTACACCCCGGGGGCCGCGAGGGTTTCCCCCGGCGTCAAACGGCAAGCCCGTTGTTTATGGCCGGCCCGGTTCAAATGGCTTTTCAAACACGCCGCGCAACTCAGGTAATACGTCTTCAATTCATTCGTCGGACCGTCGCTCCACTCGGCCGCGATTTTGAATTCGGCCGGGGAGTCGCAACCCCCGCAGGCCACCGGGTACGGAGGCATCGCTCGCATGGGCGGACCCTCAACCGGTGACGGGGAACGGCGGGGTTTGCCCTTCGATTTCGGCCAGCGCATTCATCGCCGCTTTGATCTCGGCCTCTTTCTTATTCCGCCCCCAGACCGGCTCGTATTGCGATCCGTCGATCTCGGCGGCGATCTTGAAGCACTTGTCGTGGTCCGGCCCTTGTTCGTCGAGAATCACGTAGCGCGGCGTGCTGCCGAACTCGCGTTGGGCGACTTGCTGCAATTGAGATTTCGAATTGCTTGCCAACGCTTCCTGGGCGACCCGTTCGATTTCCGGCCCGATGAATCGGAGGATGAACGCCTTCGCACCGTCGTAGCCGCCGTCGAAAAAGATCGCCGCGACAAGCGCTTCAAAAACGTCGGCCAGTAGGTTCGGGGGCATTTCCCCGTTCTGGATCAACCCCTTCCCGAGAAAGAGATAATCGCCGAGCTTCAACGCCCGGCTGAAGTCGGCGCAGGTCTTCCGGCTGACGACGACCGACTTCACCTTGGTGAGATCGCCTTCCTGGAAGTCCGGGAAGCGGCCGTAGAGTTGCTCGCACGTGACGAGGCCGAGAACGCTGTCGCCGAGGAACTCCATGCGCTCGTTCGAGGCCTGCCGGGTGTTCGCGCCCGACGTGTGCGTGAGCGCAGCGCGCAGGAACTCCGGGTGCTGGAAGCGATAGCCGATCGACTCTTGGCAGCGTTCGAGAACGGACTGTTCCCGCGTCATTTTCGGAGGGGCCGAAGCGGGCATAACACGCACTGGGCAGGGGATGAGTGGAAATTGTTAAGGTAACCCGCGACCGCCGCAGCGTCAACGCGCGGCACAAATGATCGGGCGAGCCGTTTCGAGTTGGCTCGACTGCGTGCCCACCGGCCGGGGCGACCCGTATCCGTCTTGGCAGAGGCTCATTTCGCCGGCGGTTCGACCGTCAGCGCGGCTTCGGAGACGACCGAGTATTTGCCGTCTTGCATCCCGGTGCCGCGGATGGTAACGGTGACATCGCCGTCGAATTTGGCATCCTTCGCGCAAGTGAGTTTCAAGACCGCAGTCGATTGCCCCGGAGCGACGGTCACCGGGTCGGCACTGAACATCCCGGCCAGTGCTCCGGGCAGTTTCAGCTCCAATATCACGGGGGATGTCAGCTTCGCCGAGCGCTGCACGCTCACCGGGATCGAGATCGTTTCACCCGGTTGGATCTTCCAGTCCTTGGCTTCGACCGCGACCTTGAGAATCGATCCTTCGATCGACATCGTGATGCGGCCGAGCATCGGGGTGGCGAGGTAGCGTGTCACCCCCTTGGCGTCGGGTACCTTCACGACGCCAATGAGTTCCATGCGTGAGGTGCGCGTCGTTTCGAGCCATTCGGGCATGAAGCAGGGGTAAAACGTCCGGTCGACATTCGCCGGGACGGCTAAGTCCGGCCCGGTGATCCCCTGGCGCTGGTACGACTGCGCCGCCGACATTTGCAGGCTCACTTCGCCCGTGAAGCCGTTGATGCGTTCGAGCGTCACTTCGGCCGGATGGGTGCTGCCGCGATGGACTTTTCGCCCGCCGTCGGCTTCGACCGCGACGAGTTTCAATCGGGGTGTCAGCGTCGGCGCGAGCACGATTGAACTCGTCCGTTCTTCGTCCGGCGACAGGGCCGCGAGGTTGCCCGGAATCGGCGCCGTGGCCGACCGCGCGAGGTTCCCGGCCGTGCCGGTGACGGTGATGATCGCGGCGTTCGACGGGGAACTTTCGGCACCCGTGAGGACGATGGTGAGTTCCGCTTTGTCGGCGGGGATGACGAGGATCGCCGGCGCGGTGATGCCTTCGGGCAACCCGGTGATCGTCAGCGCGATCGGGTCTTTGAATCCGCCGCGGCGCTCGGCCTTCACGAGCAAGCCGGCCGTGGCGCCGAGGGGAACATTGAGCCGGGCGACCGTCGACAGAACGAAATCGGCCGTCGGTTTTGCCACGTTGAAGCGGTAGATCGCGGTGCGATTCCCGGCTTTCCCGGACTGATCCGAGACGATCGCGGTGTACGCGCCGTCGAGGGGGACGGGGAAAGATAAGCCCGCGTCCGTGGTGCCGGGGAGGTCGTCGTTGCGGGCGAGTTCCTTGCCGTCGGGCCCGAGGATGGCGAGCGACAGATCGAGCGGCGAACCGAACTTCCGCGCTTCCGCCGCGAGGTTCCAGACGTCCCCTTTTTTACCGTCGAGTTTGAAGCGGGCCTCGGTCGCGGTGCCGTCGAACACTCCGGTGACCGACGCCGGGAGAGTGAGCGCCGCGGTCGCCACGGACTCCGCGTTGTCACTCAGCGGGATATCGAACGCGGGGGCGTTGCCGAACGGGGTCTCGAGTCGGTAGGCGAATGCAAACCGCTTCGCATCGAGGGGGAACGCGACCTTCTTCGTCACCGATTCCAGCTTCGGTTGGCCCGTGGCCAAGCCGTAGCCGACGAACTCCACGTCGCGAGTTTCTCCCCGTTTGCCGACGGCGGGGATCGTGCCGACGACGCGCGGCCCAGCCGTCAACGCCAATCGATAGACGAACGAGAAATCGCCGCGGAAATCGAGGTCGTTCACGCTGACCGTGTATTCGGTGTTCGCAATGGCCGCGAAAGTGATCGCGAGATCTTTGCCATCGGTATCGACGGCGTCCGAGATGAACTGCCCACGCGCATCGCGGATGCTGACCGCGGCGTTCATGTTCACCCCGAGCCGGCGGGCGAAAACCTCGCACGTCACCGGCCCGTCTTTGGCGACGGTGAACCGGTAGCGATCAACGTCTTCGACCTTCGACAATCGGCCGTGGACCGCCACGGGTAGCGCGGGGAGCTTCTGCGGGATCTTCGTCGCCTTCTCTTCGATCACCTCGGCTTCGGTGCCGACCCAGAAGATGCCGGTCTTCGGTCCCGCGCCACCGGCGTTCGCCACGGCCCAGCGCACCGGCCCGGC
>JANXTU010000289.1 GCA_025352235.1 Fimbriiglobus sp. | reverse complement strand
ATGGGCCAAGCCCTGCGCGACGACCGCAGCGGCCAAACCGCCAGCCAAGCCGACGGCGTCACCCGCATCTGGTGGCAGACGCGATTTTGTGAATGCCCCGAATTCGAAAATGGAATTTTTGCGATCTACATCTCACCTAGCGCGGCCACGTTGACTATGAATCCCGGGCATTGCTTGCTGGTGGGCCAGTTGGTCAACGTGTGTTGGTCGGGTGGTGGCCAGACCGGGATGACCGTGACGGCGGTCAGCGGGACTTCGGTGTCTGTCTCGGGCGGATCGAGTATTGGCCTGCCCCCGGTGTCGCCACAAGTGTCCGTCCAGGACAACGCCTTTGCCTCGTTCGACAATCCCGTTTTCCTCGATCCGATCGGCTGGCATTCCCGGCCCGCCGGCCAACGCGAATGGATGACGACCTCCAACCCCCCGGAAGTTCGCATTCCCCGTCGGAATGTGCCAACAATTGCGAATTTGAATCAAAGCATTCGAGCTTGCTCGATGATGGACGACATCACCTTCGATCAAGCCGGGGCGCCCGACACCGCCAGCGGCAGCACCGGCGGCGGCGGCGTCCGCGACATCGTCCGCGAAGGGGCGTTCAACTGGTGTGCCGTCGTCCAACGGCCGAACAGCGCAAACCGCTTTGTCGCCGATTTCAAAGTCTTGGTCTTCCACACCAAGGGCTTGTACGGTGGCCACGTCCCCGGCACGAACCCGGCCGGTGCAGAAACGATCTTGAGCATCGCGAATAACAAACTTTTCTCGGCTAATGCAGGCGGAACACAAGTCTTGTTGAACGAAACCATCGCGAATTTGCCGATCCGTAGCGGGAGTTGGATCATGGACGGTTCAAACGGCGCCGTCGCCAACTTCTATCGCATCCAGAGCATCACCGAATCCGGGACTGGCACCATCTTAGAACTGGACACCCCGATCAAGCCCTTGCCCAGCTTGCAACCCACGACCCAGATTTACATCATCCGCGGCTTGGCCGATGTCTTCGACCGGCCGCAACTGACCGGCAGCGGCTATCAGCGCCAAGCGCCTTGATGCGGATCGCGGGATTGAAAACGAAGCGAAGACACACGCCGTCGAGATGAGGGTTTCCACCATGCGAATCGCGAACCACACCACGAACCGCACCCGCAAGGGCTTCACCCTCGTCGAGCTGCTCGTCGCGGCGGCGCTGTCGATCCTCATCATGTTCGTGATCGCCACGGCGTTCCAAACGGGCCTGCAAACCCTCAGCACGTTGAAGTCCCTCGGCGATATGGCCGAGCGCCTCAAAACCGCCGAGACGCTGCTGCGCAACGACCTGGAAGCCGAGCACTTCGCCACCACCGGCACCGCCGGGGGCACCGCCGGCGACGACTCCCCCGGTACCCTGCGGCTGAGCGACCAACGCTACGACTTGGCGCCGCCGAGTCGCCCGCCTCTGGGCGGGTACTTCCAAATTTGGCAAGGCGCGGGTTCCTTCTTCGAAGGCAACGACGCCGAGCCGTTGTTGTCGAGCAGGGCGGGGGCTGGGGAAAACCACCGGCTCAGCATGACAGTCAAACGGACCGGTCGCAGTCCGGAGGGCCTCTTCAGCGCGGACCTAAGCCAATTGACCGCGGCCGAACAAGCTTCGGTCGCGAGTCTCAACAGCAGCGATGTGTTCGGGACCAATCGCTTCGTGAGTCAATGGGCGCAGGTCGATTGGTTCCTCGACGTAACCCGGCCGAGCCCACTCAACGGCGTGCCAACGTGGCCGCTCGTCCGGCGGGTGCGGGCGGTGGGCCCGGCGGGTCCGGCGACAGTCATCACGTCGGCTCAAGACACGCTTTCTGTCACGCCGGGCGGGCTGCTCAGCACACTCCAGTCGCTGGCGACTCCGGGCGGGCGCATCATGAGTGGCCCGTCCGCGACTGGCCAATTTGCCACTGCGATTCAAAATGCGAGTTCCAAAGTCGGCGACGACATCGTCATCACCAACGTGACCTCCTTCGAAGTCCGGCCGATGTACGGCTTCCCCGTGGGACCGGGTGGCATCAGTCCGGGTGCCCTCGACGGCGCCTTCGCCGACCTGCCCGCGCCGGTCGCCCCCGCGCCGGTCGCCCCCGCGACGTTCCGGGAATTCGACACCGGCCTCCCGGCCGCGGGCAACAACCGCATCCGCGTGATTGCCGTGCAGATCAAGATCCGGGTCTACGACTCCAAGAACAAGATGTCGCGGCAGACCACGATGGTTGTGAAACTGTAACGGTTCCATCGAAAACATCTTCACCACAGTCTCGGTGTCTCTGTGGTGAACTCCGAATCAGTCCCGTGGGAGATTCACCATGCTCGCGATTCGCAACCCCCGTCGAACCCGGACCCGCCGCGGGGCGATCCTGCTCGT
>JANXTU010000224.1 GCA_025352235.1 Fimbriiglobus sp. | reverse complement strand
CGAACGAAGGCGGTTCCGAGGCCGGTCGCCAAGGGATGCTCCGGCGGGCGCGCGGGTTGTCGGAACAACTCCACCGGCTCGGGACAGATCACCGCTATTATGAAGATCCGCAAGGTTCCCACAACGAATCGAGCTGGGGGGCCCGCTTCGCCGATGTGTTGAGATTTTTGTTTCCCGCGTGACCTCCGAAGCGTGAAGTGTTCGGGTCTGGCAAATCGTTCTGGCGCACTGGAGTCGTGGTCCCATTCGGGGTCTTGTCCCCGCAACCCCTTGACCCGGCCTGACGGAAATAAACCTCGCCGATTCTTCCAACGGAAGGGGTGACACCCCCCGCTGGAAGCATTTGGACGAATTGGAACAATCGGAAGTCCGTTGGGAAGCTCGGCCGATGGACCAATCCTGACAAGGACTTGCGGAGATTTCACACCGAGTGGAATTCGATTGAAAAGGCGTCCGTGTTGGACGAATCGACGTTCGCGATGGCCGGACGATGGTGTTTGGCCTCGCCGAAGCGTTGGAGACGGGGCCGGGGTGAGGTCTCCGTTGGAAGTCGTGGACGGAAACCCAGGCTATTTGCTGGGAAGAGCTTGCTTCGGGAGGAACTCGCGGCTGATGGGGCGGGAATCCCAAATTCTAGCCGTGCCATCGGCACTTCCAGTCAAGATTCTTGTTCCATCTTGACTAAACGACGCCGGCCAGAAACCCTCGGTGTGCCCTTTGAGGGTGAGCACCTCGGCCCCGGTCTTCGCGTCCCACACCTTCGCCGTCTTGTCCCAACTCCCCGTCAAGATTCTTGTTCCATCTTGACTAAACGACGCCGAAACAACATACCCGGTGTGCCCTTGGAGGGTGAGCACCTCGGCCCCGGTCTTCGCGTCCCACACCTTCGCCGTCTTGTCCGAACTCCCCGTCACGATCCGCGAGCCGTCGGCACTGAACGACGCCGAATCGACAGACCCGGTGTGCCCTTGGAGGGTGAGCAGTTCGGCCCCGCTCTTCGCGTCCCACACCTTCGCCGTCTTGTCCGAACTCCCCGTCACGATCCGCGAGCCGTCGGAGCTAAACGACGCCGAACGGACATACCCGGTGTGCCCTTGGAGGGTGAGCAAATCCGAATGACAAAGCCGATGAAGGTAATGCCATTCCCAACCGCGGAGATCTTTGCGGGTTCCCTCGATCAGCGCGTTGGCCGCTACGATGTTATTCTCCCGCAACTCTTGGTGAGCGACCTGCATGGTGCGGCCGTACTCGAAGACCGCCAACTTCTCGCGTTCGAGCACGACGGCTTTGCGGGCTTCGGCCTCGTTGAACTGTGCCTTCTCGGCGGCAGTTCGAGCGATTGTCTCCGCATCGCGTGCCGCGACTGCCCTCCCCTCCGCATCCTGCGCCGATTCCTTCGCCCCTTCCGCTTTCTGCCACAAGCTTGCCACCGTCGCACCGAAGGCCGTGACCCCCAGCAGCACCACCACCGATAGCGCCAGCACCCCTTGCACCCTTCGTCTCTTCCGTCCCTCGATACCCTTCACCCGGTTCAGCTCCGCCACGCGGGCGCGCTCGTCGGCGTCCGCGCGGAGCGTGGCGACGGCGGTCGCCACCGCTTCCGCCGAGGCGGGGCGATTCTCGATCGCAGCGTCCAGGCAGCGCTTGCAGAGCGACACCAGTTCCGGTTCCGCGCCGCTGGCGTCCAGGCGCGCGAAGGCGTCCGAGATCAGTCCCTGCGCGGCCATCTGCCGCGTGGTCTCGGAGGTGATGCCGATGTAGGGCGGCTTGCCCGTGAGGATCATGCAGAGGATGGCCCCGAGGCCGAAGACGTCGCTCCGCTCGTCGATGAGTTCGACCGCGCCGATGGCCTGCTCCGGCGGCATGAATGCCGGGGTGCCGAGCACGCTTCCGGATTGCGTGTGATCGCTGTCCGAATCGCGCGGGGAACGGATTTCGGTCGCGTCGGGGGTTTCGTCCGATTCAGACTCGGAGGGCTGACGCCCCCCGCTCGCCAGGACTTTCGCGAGGCCCCAGTCCATCACCTGCACTTCGCCGAAGCTGCCGACCATGATGTTCGCGGGCTTCAAATCGCGGTGGATGACCTTGTGCGCGTGGGCATACGCGACCGCCTGGCAGACGGCTTCGAACGCCGCGACGAAGCGGCCCCGGTCGGCCGCGAGGTCGGTGCGGGCCTTCAACAAATCGTCGAGCGTTTGGCCCTTGATGAGCTTCATCGCGAGGAAGGGCCGACCGTCGGGCAGCGTGCCGAGATCGTGGACGGGTGGGATCGCCGGGTGCTGGAGTTGCCCCGTGATGCGCGCTTCCTCGGCGAAGCGCCGGCCCGCCCCGGAGGTCGGGTCGTACTTCACCTGGAGCACTTTGATCGCGACTTCGCGGCCGAAGGCGGTGTCGGTGGCGCGGTACACGACGCCCATGCCGCCGCGGGCGATCTCGTCGCCCAGGGTATACCGACCGGCGGAGATCGGTTCGGGTCCGGGAATCGACGGATCGTGGCCTCCATCCGATCCGGGAATCGACGGATCGTGGCCTCCATCCGATCCGGGAATCGACGGATAGTGGCCTCCGTCCGATCCGGGAATCGACGGATAGTGGCCTCCGTTCGAGAGGGCGCCGGGGTTGGCGGTCCACGTGAGGTCGTGATCCCCCGAGTCAGCAGGTGCGGGCATCACGGCTCCGACGGAATGAGGAGGATATTGGGGACAGTTTAGCCGTTCTACTCTGTCGTGTGAGGGAATAAAATCATTGAGCCGCGGAGGAGCGGAGGAAAACAGTTCGATAACCGGGCGGGGCGTCCAAAAATCCGCAATCCGAAATCGCCAATCCGTATGGGTCTGGCAAATCTTTCTGGCAGTCAACAAAAGCTGCACTTTCGGCCGGGGGGTGAGGTCTGAGTTGGAATTTCAAGCGGTTCAAGTCCTGCCAGAAAGTTTTGCCACACCCGAAGTGTTCGTTCTCATCGAAAGAAAATCCTTGACACCTCCAGCGAAGATGTTATTGCCATCCGCCATCGGGAGGACATCGGCGACGGCGACGCGGGTCGGGGGACGATCTGGGAGCCGGCGTTGCAGCGGAAGGGGGGCGCGATGCGTTTCTA
>JANXTU010000215.1 GCA_025352235.1 Fimbriiglobus sp. | reverse complement strand
GAGGGCCAAGACGATTCGAGTTATCATGGCGTTCCCTATGGGTGATCGGCCGTGCGGGATAGTCTACCCGAGCGGGGGCTTGAATAGTCATGCCAGTTTTGCCAGACTCTCGTTTATCCCTTTCCACCTTCGTGTTACGTGATTCGCCAATCCCCTCGGGAGCTGGGGCCGATGAAAATTTTGCTGTTGGCCGCGTTGATTGCGGCCGTGTACGGGTACTTCGCTGCACCCGCGGAAGCGGTCGAGGTCAAAAAGCGGCCGATGAAGGTCGAGGACTTGTTCGCCCTGAAGCGGGTCGCCGATCCGCAGCTTTCGCCGGATGGCAAATCCGTCGTGTACCAAGTCACGACCGTGGACTTCGCGGGGAATAAGAGCAGCACCGCCCTCTGGCTCGCCGCCACCGACGGCAAGACGGCGCCGGAACAATTCACGAATCCCAACGGCAAGACGGACACCCACCCACGCTGGTCGCCGGACGGCAAGCGCATCTTGTTCAGCAGCACGCGCGGCGGCTCGCAACAACTCTGGGCGGGCCAGAGCCGGACATCGCTTCACCCGTGGCTACATTCCTCGGCCCCTCCCTGTCAAAATCGAGAGGCACACTCTAGAATTGGAACATGCTTCCCAAAATCCTCCTCCTCAGCGACATCTTCCCGCCGAAGATCGGCGGCAGCGGCCGGTGGTTCTGGGAGATCTATTCCCGGCTGCCGCGTGATCGCGTGGTCGTCGCCGCCGGGGAAGGGCCGGGCGCGGACGAATTCGACCGGACGCACGATGTGACGACGCTCCGCCTGCCGATCGAAATGCGGGCGCGTGGCCTCCGCAACTTGAAGCACTACTGGAGCCTCGCCGGGCGGGTCGGCAAGATCGTCAGCAGCGAGGGAATCACGGCGATCCACTGCGCGCGCAATCTGCCGGAAGCGTTCGTCGCGTACCTCGTGCAGAAGCGGCGCGGCACGGCGTACCTGTGCTACGCCCACGGGGAGGACATCGGCGGCTCCTCGACGAGCCGGGAACTCGCGTGGATGACGCGGCGGGCCTTCGCCGGGGCGAGCCTCGTGATCGCCAACAGCCAAAACACCCGCGACATGCTTTTGAACGATTGGGGACTCCCCGAGTCAAAGGTGCGGCTCTTCACACCCGGCGTGGACACGCGGCGATTCGCACCGGCGCCACCCGATGAGGCCGTGCGGGCCGGACTCGGCTGGACTGGTCGCACCGTGCTGCTCACCGTCGGCCGGCTGCAAAAGCGCAAGGGGCAAGACTGTCTCATACGGGCGCTGAAGGAAATCCGCCGGACGCACCCGACCGTGCTGTACGCCGTGCTCGGAGACGGCGACGAGTTGCCGCATTTGAAGGCGCTGGCCGAAGCCGAAGGTGTGGCCGAGATCGTGCAGTTCCTCGGCGGGGCCACGGACGAAACTCTGCTGCGGTGCTATCAGCAGTGCGATCTGTTCGTGCTGCCGAACCGGACCATCGAACCAGACTTCGAAGGCTTCGGCATGGTGCTTCTGGAGGCCCAAGCGTGCGGCAAGCCCGTGGTCGCCGGGGCCAGCGGCGGGACGGCCGAGACGATGCGCATCCCCGAGACGGGCCGCGTGGTGGCCTGCGACGACCCCGGCCCGCTGGCCGCCCTGCTGACGGAATTGCTGAGCGACCCGGCCGGACTCCGCGCGATGGGCGAACGCGGTCGGGAGTGGGTCTGCGCCCACTTCGACTGGGACGCCCTGAGCCGGCGCGCGGCCGAACTGTTCTCCGAGTTCCCCCGTCCGTGACCCGACTTCCCCCCATCCGACGGAGCATCCCATGATGAAACTCCTCCTGTTGGCCGCGTTGATTGCGGCCGTGTACGGGTACTTCGCCGCGCCGGCGGAAGCGGCCGAGGTCAAAAAGCGGCCGATGAAGGTCGAGGACTTGTTCGCCCTGAAGCGGGTCGCCGATCCGCAGATTTCGCCGGATGGGAAGTTCGTCGTCTACCAAGTCACGACCGTGGACTTCGCGGGAAACAAGAGCAGCACCGCCCTCTGGCTGGCCGCCACCGACGGCAAGTCGCCGCCGAAACAATTCACCAATCCCAACGGCAAGAAGGACTCGCACCCACGCTGGTCGCCGGACGGTAAGCGCATCTTGTTCAGCAGCACGCGCGGCGGGTCGCAACAACTCTGGGTCGTCGGCTTGGATGGCGGCGAAGCCCAGCAACTCACGAGCATCAGCACAGGCGCCGACAACGGCCTCTGGTCGCCGGACGGAAGTCACATCGCGTTCGTCAGTTCGGTCTATCCGGAGTTCAGCGAACTGCCGTTCGCGGAGAGCGACAAGAAGAACTCCGCGAAGGACAAGGAGATCGAAGATAGCCCCGTGAAGGCCAAGACCTTCACCAAGCTCTTCTACCGCCACTGGGACGAATACGTCGGCGACAAGCGCCAGCACCTATTCGTGATCTCGGCGGACAAAACCAGTTGGAGCATTCCGCATGACTGCACCCCCGGCGACCGCGATGCCAACCCGACGAGCAGCACCTTCAGCGTCGGCGACGATTTTAACTTCACCCCGGACAGCAAGCACTTGGTGTTCACCGCAACGCCGGCCGACGGCGAAGCGTGGAGTACGAACTACGATTTGTGCCGGGTTCGCATCACGAACAATAACCAAGGCCCCCAGAGTGGCCGAAAAGCAACGGACTGGGAAGCGCTGACGGGCGACAACAAAGCCGCGGACAACAGCCCGCGCTTCAGCCCGGACGGAAAGAAGCTGGCGTACCGGGCGCAGAAGAAGCCGGGCTACGAAGCGGACAAGTGGGAGATTCTCGTCGTCGATGTGAAGCCGGACGGCACCTTCGCCGGGAAGCCCGTGAGCAAAACCGGCGAACTCTTCGCGGGACGGGGCGAAGGGCGCGACCTGGTGTCGGTCGATCTCTCCGTGAACGAATTCGCCTGG
>JANXTU010000166.1 GCA_025352235.1 Fimbriiglobus sp. | reverse complement strand
CGGGGCCGGCAGATTTGAACTCTGGTCGAGCGCGGGAAAAGGAGAACTCATCGCACGTCGTGGCATCAGCGTCGATGGTGATTTCGTGACCAAACTCGACGCGGATGCCGCGATCTCGACGAACCCCGTTGCCAAAGTGGTGACTGAAACTGAAAATTCCACCATCGTAAAGTCGATGGATATCGGCGCAAAAGGGATGTTGGTCATCGGTGGTGTCGGCACGTTCGGCGTCTTGGAGTTGCACGGCGAACTCAAGGTTTCCGGGGCGATACTTTTCGATCTCGACTGCGCAGCCACGTCGACGAACTGCGATCGCATCGATCTTTTCGATCAAGCGAACTTCGCGGCAGGTTCGGTCGTGGATGTGCAAGAGAAGAACAAGTCCGGGCCGGTAGCCCAAGGGCGACTGTGGGAGGTGATCGTGAGTGGCGAGAAGATCATCAAGGCCAACACCGGCGCTACCACCAACGATCCAGCTTACGAAGCAGTATTGCCGACCAACGAGAAATCACTCTACGTTAGAAAAGTATGACGATTGTCGCCGCATTAGAATAGCCGAGGCGACTTTATGAGTAGTCGCCTCGGTAAGCGGGTCACCCTATTTTAAAATGGTGAAATACTATGTTGGCTGTCTTCATTTTCCTCGAACTTTGCGCCGGTGGCCTTCACGGGCGTATGTATCATGAACGTTTCGATAAAAAGATGTTTCCGAGCAAAAGTGTGTGCGGGATTGTGCAGAGCGCGTCTCGCTACCGCATTGTTATACAGGTCGCCGATGAGCCGGGCGGTTTGAAAGACTTTCCAACCCATCGCCGGCTGAGTCAAGGCATGTATTCCTACCGCGCCAACGATCCGATTGCGTACACGGTCTCAGACGTGCGGCCGGGCGATCTGGCGACTTTGTATATTTGCCGAGAACATGAGGCCGAATATTGTTTCGCAATATCAATCGATAAGCGTCCTGGCGGACTCATCCCGAACAGCCATAATCCCAAGCCGTTCGCACCCTATGCGGAACGTCAAAACGCCAGCAATTTGTTTGCGGATACCGGCTCCCCGATCCCAAGACATTTGGTGAATAAACAAGCCGAAGAATACCCTTTCGCCGATCCCAGCATCCCCAAAGAGAAGCGCCCGAAGCGATTTCCTCAAGAGTACCCCTTTTCCTACATGGAATACCTCCTCTTCATGCGGTGATGGCCCTATCGAGAAACGCATGGCCTTGATCCCGATGGGGTGCCTCGCCCTCCTGCTCGCCCTCCCGGTGGAGGGCAAGTGGGATTTCGAAGGCGGCAATTTCGAAAGCAACAGATACATCGGCTGCCGCATCCTTGCGGTCACGGACATGGCCGTCATGGTGGCGAACCACGATAAAAACGGCAAAGTCGAGATATACCCGTTCCACCACCGGCTCGCGCAAGGCTGGTACAACCTCCTCGACTCCGATCCCTACTGCTATTCGAGAGCCGATCTGAAAAGCGGCGACCGGGCGAGCATGCGGATATCAACGAAAAAAGGCGAGCCGGAGGCTTGCATTTCGTTCAGCATCACAGAGCGGCAAGAAGGCGCCGTCCCCCCGACCCGGCGCTACAAATTGGGCGACTGGCATCCGTATCACGAGCGCATCGTCGCCGTTAACAATTTCGAGCGAGATGGAACCCCATTCCCGTATCATTTGGGCTTCGACGCGCGGCCCTACGAATTTCCCGCATTCGATCCCGCGGTCCCCCGGAAGCTCCGCCCGAAACCATTCCCCTCGAGTCGTCCGTTCACATACATGGAATACCTCCTCTCCATGCGGTGAATATCGCTTTCGCCAGATATCAAAGTCAAAGGCCATCGGACCACCACATGAAGATCGCAATCGCATACGCGGTGATTCTATTGCTCGCGGCCGGGGCCGGTGGCATGGGCAAACTCGTTCTGGACGGTGAATTGGTTGTGACCGGTACGATCGCATTCAATATCAACTGTGCGGCGGGTTCGGAGCAGGCCGATGAAATCACCGTGTCAGAAACGGCGATCTTCAAAGTTGGTTCGAAGGTAGATATAACTGAACAAAATAAGCCTGCGGCAGTAGCCCAAGGTAGAACGTGGAATGCCATCCGGTCGGATCGCATCTCTGTCAGACCCAACGGGAGCGCGACTAGCAACAACGCCGACTATGAATTGACCTTCTACGAGAACAAGAAATTCGACATCAAAAAAGTGTAACACAATTCAGTGGCGTCGGCTGATTCGTTTCGATCTTGCTGCAAAACG
>JANXTU010000146.1 GCA_025352235.1 Fimbriiglobus sp. | reverse complement strand
TTGTCTTCGATGCCCGAAAGCACGCGAAGCACGCGGGTTTGCAGCGTGCCCAGCTTGCGGGCGTCGATGAAGAGGGTTTCCCCCTTGCGGCCCCCTTTGCGGTGCGGTGTGCCGCGGCGGATGTTCTTGCCGGACTTATCGCGGGTGAGGAACCAGAGACAGACGGGAATTCCCGTCGTCAGGAACAACTGCGGCGGCATGGCGACGATGCAATCGACCAGATCGGCCTCGACGATCTTGCGGCGGATCTCCCCTTCGCCCCCGCTGTTGCTGGAGAGCGAGCCATTGGCCATGACGAACCCGGCCACGCCGCCACCTTTGCCGTTCGGGTAGGCGAGGTGGTGGATGAAGTGCTGGATCCAAGCGTAGTTGGCGTTGCCGACGGGCGGATCGCCGTAGGCCCAACGGCGGTCGCCGCGGAGGAGCTCGCCGGACCAATTCGAGACGTTGAACGGCGGGTTGGCGAGGACGAAGTCGGCCTTCAGGTCGGGGTGTTGGTCGCGGAGGAACGTGTCGTCGTTCTTCTCGCCGAGGTTGGCCTCGATGCCGTGGATGGCCATGTTCATGTGGGCCAGCCGCCAGGTCATCGGGTTCGATTCCTGACCGAAGATCGAAAGCTCTTCCGTGCGGTAGCCGTGGGCCGCGACGAACTTCTCGGACTGCACGAACATGCCGCCGGAGCCGCAGCAGGAGTCGTAGACGCGGCCGTCGTACGGCTCGATCATCTCGACGAGCACGCGGACGACCGAGCGGGGCGTGAAAAACTCGCCGCCGAGCTTGCCCTCGGCCGCGGCGAACTTCTCGAGGAAGTATTCGTAGACGCGGCCGAGGGTGTCGCGGGCCTTACTGCGGGAGCCCTTGAAGCCGATGCCGGCGATCAGGTTGACGAGGCCGGTCATCTTCTCCGGGGCGATGCCGCGACGGGCGTAGTCCCGCGGCAGCTTCCCCTTGAGGTTCGGGTTGTCCCGTTCGACGGCGAGGATGGCGTCGTCGATCAGCACGGCGATGTCCGGGCGGGTGGCCTGGTTTTGGAGGTTCTGCCAGCGGGCCTCCGGGGGCACCCAGAAAACGCGCTCCGCGGTGTATTCGTCACGGCTTTCGAGGAGTTTTTCGAGGTGCTTGCCGGCGATGCCCTCCTTCGCGAGTTCGGCTTGCAGTTCGTCGCGGCGGGACTGGAACGAATCGGAGACGTACTTGAGAAAGAGCAGGCCGAGGACGACGTGCTTGTACTCGGCGGCATCGACCTGACCGCGGAGGGCGTCGGCCGCTTTCCAGAGCGTGTCCGCGTAGTCCAAGTCTGAGGAGGAGGAGTCGGTGGGGGTCATGGTATTATCAGGCGTGTACGGCGCTGGCTTGGCGTGTTCTACGGCGCTGAACAGTTTGAGCCATGTTCGGGTATCATTCAGGCATGGAACCCGCGAAGCCCAAACCGAAAACCGGCCGGCCCTCGAAGTTCGTGCCGGAAGCCGCCGCTGCGGTGCTGGCGCACGTTCGCCGAGGTGCGCCCCGGCATATCGCTGCGAACGCCGCCGGCCTCGGGCGCAGCACGCTCATGCGGTGGATGGCACGCGGGAAGTCGGAACGTCGCGGGCAGTTTCGGGACTTTTGGGACGCCCTAAAAAAGGCGGAAGCCGAGGCGGTGGTCACGTCGCTCGAAAGGATCCAAGCTGCGGGCAAAGGCGGCGCTCTGGTATCCCGTACTTCGGTGACGAACTCCCAAGGGGTCACGACCGTTGTCGAGAAGTTCGCCCAACCAATTTGGCAAGCCTCGGCTTGGCTTCTCGAGCGCCGCCATCCGGAGGAATTCGCCGTGAATGCGCGTGAGATCAAAACGCTATTGAAGCAAGTGCAAATGCTGTTTGCGCGGGTCAACCTTCTCGATGGCAGTCCGTCCAGCTTGCCTCCCATCCAGCAAGTGCTGGCCGCGCTTCCCTCCGGCCTACGCCGAGAGGTCGAAGAAGAACTCCGCAAAGCGGCATAACGCGAGTTCCCCGCCAACTGGTATTCTGATTCGCAGGAAGGCCCGAAAGCGGGGCAACCGCTTTTCTGTACCACAACTTCGAGCCGGCTATGGGGATCGAAATTCGGAAGGGACGGACATACTGGTACGACCGCAAACGGGTCAACGGCAGCAGGCACTGTACGTACAACGGTGCGATCCCGGCGGAAGGTATCGAACTCTTTCGGCATCAAGCCGAGGTAGATTTGGAAAAGAGGGAGCAAGCTCGATACGAAATTGAACAAGCCGCAAAATGGGCCGACGACGTGCTGGCCGCCGGGAAAGAATTCAATCGATTGGCCGATGGGGTCTTCCGGAACGTGATGCAATCGACCGGCCACACGCTTCACAAGCGGAGCGAATGGCGACGGACACGGGGAGTCAAAGCGATGGCAGAGCCCGAAGGGTCCGCAGTGGCCGTGAAGAATTCCAACTGGATCGGCGTCGCCGAGATGGCCGCCGCATCGCTCTTGTTCATGGCGTCCCGAGACGACGACGCCGTCTCGAAAGGCATGACCCAATATTGGGACACCATCGACAAACTGCTCGCCGATGGCCCCGCGCCGACGTTCGCGGAAAGGATAGCCGCGACGCGGTGCGCGCACAATTGGCTGGCCGTGAATATCCTCGAAAGCAAAGCGGCGCTCCAGACTCCGGCCGGGGCCAACGCGCTGATGCTCGACAAACGGTTGACGCTGGCGGAGAAGCGCTTGCACGCTTCGCTGAAGTCGCTGGCCGTGCTGCGCCGGCTTCGGAAACCCGCTTCGTCAAGGAAGCAAGTGAACGTCGCCCATGGCCCGATGGTTGTGAACAACGGGAAGTAAGTTTTTGGGGAACGAGAATGTGCGGACGCTTCACCTTCCTCAATGCCGGTCGAATCCGTGAAGCGTTCGACCTCTCCGGGCCGATCCCGGAATTGGCACCGAGGTACAACGTCGCCCCATCCCAAACGATTGCCGTCGTCGCCTTGAAACGGAACGCCGAAGAGCGCGGCTTGGCATTGCTCCGCTGGGGCTTGGTGCCGAGTTGGGCCAACGATCCTAACACCGGGCCGAAGCCGATCAACGCGCGGGCGGACTCACTCGACAAACCGACCTTCCGCGATGCGTTCAAGTCGAAGCGATGCCTGATCCCGGCCGATGGGTTCTACGAATGGGTCATGGTGGGGAGCAAGAAGCGTGCGACCCATTTCCGGATGAAAGATCGATCCCTCTTCGCCTTCGCCGGCTTGTGGGAGTTCTGGACGGACGGCGCCGAGAAGCTGGCGACGTGCTGCCTCATCACGACCCAAGCGAATGAGTTGGTGAGCACGATCCACGACCGGATGCCGGTGATATTGCCAAACTCT
>JANXTU010000099.1 GCA_025352235.1 Fimbriiglobus sp. | reverse complement strand
GCTCCCGCATCCCGGCCACATAGGCCGCGCGGTCGAGTTTGGGCATCGGTTCCATAATGCGCCTCAGACAGGGGTTGCCGTGACAAGACCCCTATCTTGACCACGACCACTCCAATGCGCCAGAAAAATTTGCCAGACCCTAGGTCTACCCTCGGCCCCCCAGGCCCTTGCGGGTCCGCGCGGAATCGGGTAGGGTTCATATTCCGTATCCCATCTTGGTCCCCGCCATGATCCGCCATTCCGCGGTGGCTTCGCTGGCCCTCGCCCTCCTCGCCGCCGCGGCCGCCGCCCAGCCGACGCGGGAGGAGAAGGTTCGCGGGGACAAGACAAAGGTCGAGGCCGGAGGGAAGTGGATTTACAACGACGTGCCCAAGGCGTTCGCGGAGGCGAAGAAAACCGGCAAGCCGATCGTCGCGGTGCTGCGCTGCCTGCCGTGCGAGGAGTGCGTCAAGCTCGACGACGACCTGATCGACGCGGACGAGCGCATCCAACCCCTGCTGGAAAAGTTCGTGCCGCTGCGGATCGTCTCGACCAACGGGCTCGATCTCGCGCTGTTCCAATTCGACACGGACCAATCGTTCGCCGTGTTCTTCTTCCGCGACGACGGCGCCATCTACGGCCGCTTCGGTACCCGCTCGCACCGCAAAAACTGGATCGGCGACGTCTCGGTCGATGGCTTGGCCCGGGCGATGCAAGGCGCCCTCGCCCTGCACGGGGACTACGCCAAGAACAAGATCCCCCTCGCGGCGAAGCGCGGCCCGATCCCGGAGTTCGCCAAGCCGGAGCTTTTCCCGACGCTGAAGGCCAAGTACAAATCGACCCTCGACTACGAAGGCAAAGTCGTGGCGAGCTGCATCCACTGCCACCAGATCGGCGACGCGGCCCGCGATCACCGGTTCGCCAAGAACCAAGTCCTGCCCGATGCGCTGTTGTTCCCGTACCCGCATCCGAAATCGCTCGGCCTGATCCTCGATCCGAAGGAGTGCGCCACGATTCTGAAAGTGGAGAAGGGGAGCGAGGCCGACAAAGCCGGGTTCCGCGAAAAGGATCGGATCCAATCGTTGGACGGTCAGCCGCTCTTGTCCATCGCCGATGTGCAATGGGTTTTGCACAACACCCCGGCGGACGGCGGGACTTTGAAGGCCTCGGTGATGCGGGGCCGGGAGACGGTGGAGGTGAATTGGAAACTGGAGAAGGGCTGGCGCGATAAGGACGACATCTCGTGGCGGGCGAGCACGTGGGGCTTGCGCCGCAAGGCGCTCGGGGGTTTCTTCCCCGTCGAACTGCCGGACGACCGGCGGGCGAAATGGAAGATCGCGCCCGGGAAGATGGGGTTGTCGATCGAGCACGTCGGACAGTTCGCCCCGCACGACGTGGCCCACAAAGCCGGCGTGAAAAAGGACGACATCCTCGTCGGCTTCGACGGCCGCACCGACCTCCTGCGCGAAACCGATTTGATCGCTTACGCCCTGCGATCGAAGAAGTCCGGCGACGTCGTCCAACTGGAATTGCTGCGGAACGGGACCCCCAAGTCGATTCCGATGAAACTGCCCTGATCGCTCCGCTACGGACATTGCAACACAACCTCCCGTTCCGGTAAGGTAACCGGATGGAAAGTCCCACCGCTCCGGCGCCGTTGTTTGCGGATGTCGTTTTCGACCGGCCGCTGGACACCGCGTATAGCTACTCGGTTCCGGAGCACCTCCGCGACGCCATTGCCGTCGGCAAGCGCATCGAGTGCTCGTTCGGCCGCGGCGAGGGGTTCGCCGTCGGGTACGTCATCCGCGTTACGGAAGTGCAACCGACCCGCGAAGTCAAACCGATCCGCAAGGTGCTCGACGAAGTCGCTCTGCTCGACGAGGAACTGCTGAAGCTCACGCGGTGGATGGCGGACTACTACCTCTGCGGTTGGGGACAGGTGCTGCACGCCGTCGTCCCCGCCGGAGTGCGCGGGAACGCCGGGACGCGGAATTCGACCGTCGTCGAACTGCTACCGCGCGAGGAGCAACCGGCGATCTTGCCGAGCGTCACGGCGAAGCAGAAGCAAGTTCTCGATCACCTCCGTGGTATCGGGGCGCCGCTCGAACAGAACGAACTCGCCAAGGCCGTCGGCGTCGGCGTGGCGGTGGTCGCGGGGCTCGTCACCAAGGGCCTGCTCCGGAAGTTCCACGAGCGGGTCGAGCGCCTCCCGGCCGGGTTTCTCGATCCGATTCCGAGCGAGGCCGAGTTCGCCCGCACCCACGGCACACCGATCCTCAACGTCGACCAAGCCAAAGTCTGGGAGCCGATTCGAGCGGCTCTGGAAACGGGGGGGCACCGCGCGTTCCTCCTCCACGGCGTCACGGGTAGCGGCAAGACCGAGATCTACCTGCGGGCCATCGAGGAGGTCGTGAAGAGCGGTCGGGAAGCGATCGTCCTCGTTCCCGAAATCAGCCTGACGCCGCAGACGATCGAACGCTTCCGCGGACGCTGCGGCCGGGTGGCCGTGCTGCACAGCCATCTCACCGACAGCGAACGGGCGACTTACTGGCGGCACGTCGCTTCTGGAGATGTGCAGGTCGTCGTCGGCGCCCGCAGCGCCGTCTTCGCCCCGACGCGCAAGCTCGGGTTGATCGTCATCGACGAAGAACACGAGACGAGTTTCAAACAAGATTCGACGCCGCGCTATCACGCTCGGGCCGTGGCGATCATGCGGGCGCAGTTGGCGAATGTGCCGATCTTGCTCGGCACGGCGACACCGGCGCTCGAGACGTGGCACGCGGCCCACACCGGCGCCGCGACACTGCTGACGCTGCCGAAGCGCGTCGAAGACCGGGCGATGCCGAAGGTGCAACTCGTCGACATGCGGCACGAACCGAAGACGCCGGGGAAATATTTCGCCATCGGCACGACCTTGCAAGCGGCCATCCGCGACGCGACCAAGAAGGGCGGGCAGGTGATCCTGATGCTGAACCGTCGCGGATACAGCACCCACGTCCACTGCACGAACTGCGGGCACGTCGCCCAGTGCACCCACTGCGATTTATCGCTGACGTTCCACCGCGCCAAGGCGGCGCTCGTCTGCCACTACTGCGGCTGGGAAACGCCGCCGATGCTGCAGTGCCCGGCCTGCGCGGAGGCGTCGATCCGCTACCAGGGATTGGGAACCGAGAAACTTCACGCCGAGCTCGACGCGATGTTCCCGGACCGCGTGATCCAGCGGATGGATTCGGACACCATGACGAAGGCCGGCAGCCACCAGCGCGTGCTCGACAGCTTCCGCGACGGGCACGTCCACATTCTCCTCGGCACGCAGATGATCGCGAAGGGGCTCGACTTCCCCAACGTCACACTCGTGGGAGTCATCAACGCGGACGCCGGGTTGCACCTGCCCGACTTCCGCGCCGCCGAGCGGACGTTCCAACTGCTGGCGCAGGTCGCCGGGCGCGCCGGTCGGGGCGATAAAGGCGGCCGGGTGCTGATCCAGACCTACACGCCCGAACACTCGTGTATCGCGCTGGCGGCGAAGCACGACTACAACGCGTTCGCCAAGCTCGAACTCGGTTTTCGACGTGAGCACCTCTACCCGCCGTACCAGCGGATGGCGCGGTTGATCGTGAGGAGCGAAAAGCAGGACGCTGCAGAGAAGTTCGCCGATCAACTCGCCGGGGGTTTCAAGCAAGCGAATATCCGGGCCAGCGGGCCGGGGCAACCGCTCGCCGTGCGCATCCTCGGCCCGGCCGAGTGCCCCGTGTTCAAATTGAACGACCACTACCGCTTCCATTTCCAACTGCTGAGCGCCACGAGCGGCGTGCTCCACAGCGTGTTGCGCGAAGTGCTCGCCGTGACGAAGGCTCCGAGCGGCGTCGAATTCCAAGTCGATGTGGACCCGTACAGCATGCTGTGATCGCAATGCCATCTCCAATCTTCATCGAAAGCACTCTCAATCCGAACATAGAGAACACAATCCGTCCGTAGCATGTTTCGAGTGTCGCCACTTGGAGCAGTGTTATGCGGATTGCGTTCCGATTCGGTTTGGTTCTCTTCGCTTTTCTGCCGCTCTTCGGGTGCGGGAAACCGGCCACGGCACCCCTGAAGGTGAAAGTGTTGCACGACGGGAAGCCGGTGGGCAATTGTGCCGTCCGTTTCGTGCCCGACGTGGAGTCGCCCGACCCGCAGCGGATCGGGTATGGCAACACCGACGCTAACGGGGAGTGCGAAATCGCCCTGCTCATGACCGGCGAGAAGGGCCTCCCCGCCGGCACGTACAAGGTGACGTTCGTGGCTTGGAAAGACAAGAAGGGCAAAGAGTTGGCACCGACCGTAAAGCCGAGCGAGGTGGAAGGGGGGGTCATCGATCGTCTCCCTCAGCAGCTCAAATCGATAGGCACCACCACCGAACGGTTCACGATGACATCTGGCACCCCGAGCCACGAGTTCCAACTGACCGGGAAATGATCGCCCCGGCCGGTTCCATTGTTCGATCCCTTGTCCTTTATCGGAGTCTCTTATGGTTCGCCGTCGTTCGGGGTTCACGCTGATCGAGCTGCTGGTGGTGATCGCCATCATTGCCATCCTCATCGGCCTGCTCCTGCCCGCCGTCCAGAAAGTGCGGGAGGCCGCCTCCCGCATGCAGTGTTCCAACAACTTGAAGCAACAGGGCATCGCTTGCCACTCGTTCAGCGACGTGAACGAGGGCTGGCCGCTCGGCGCCGAGTTCAACGTGGGCAGCGGGTGGTCGGCGTTCCTCTTGCCGTACCTCGAGCAGGACGCCATGTTCAAGGGCCTTACCTTCCGCGAAGACAGCTTCGGTAACGACCAGTGGGCCGCACCGCTGCCGGGCGTGGCCGGCGACCCGGCCAGCGCGAACGCCAGTATCCGCAACATCGGCCTGTGCGAACTCCGGCTCAAGATGCTCCGCTGCCCGTCGACCACCGTCCCCGAGCAGTACCCGGACATCTCCGGGGACAACTGGATCGTGCAGCGCCGCGCCTCGGCCAACTACCTCGGTTGCGTGAGCGGGCGGATCGTGGACGACCGCCGGCGGGTGGAAGCGCAACCGCGGCCCTGGGGCGGGAGCGGGGGCACCGAAGACATCCACACCCTCGACGGCATCTTCATCGCCAAGTTGGTGAACCAGCGGATCACCCGCAACGGCGTCTCATACGGCGGCATGACCAGCGGGGTGACGATGGTGGGCATTACCGACGGCACGAGCAACACCATCGCTATCGGTGAGGCCGAGTCGGACCAGCGGGGCGTTTCCCTGTCCGCCATCGAATTAGAAAACAACGCCAGCACGTTCGGCCGCAAGGACCACTGGATGATCGGTTCGGACGACGTGGACACCGGCAACCAAGGCGACATGTCCGAGTTCCTGGGCAGCACCGGCGTGCCCATCAACTTCCTACGGAACACGCCCCCAACCCCCGGCACCTCGCAGTTCGCCGCCTACGAACTGAGCTTCGGCAGCCGACACACCGGCGGGGCCAACTTCCTGTTCGCCGACGGATCGGTCCGGTTCATCCGCGACAGCATCTCCCCGGCCAATCTGAGCGCTTTGGGAACCCGCGCCGGTGGCGAAGTCATCAGCGAGTGATGATCTCGCTGGACTCCTCGATTCGGGCGCATCGGCCGACCGATGCGCCCGAATCCATCTCCTCGGTTCCGGATAGAATTACCTCCACAATACTTCTCCCAGGAGCTGTCCATGGCCTCCCCTTTCCGCAAATCGGTCGCCGCCGCACTGTGTATTGCGCTAATCGGTGCCTTCACATTTTTCAAGTCCTCCGATACATCGGCGACGCCGGCCGATGAGAAACCCGCGGCGCCGGCCGATGCGGGGACGGGCTTTGTGATGGAGCCGTACTTGCAATTCGCCACGCGGACGAGTATCACCGTGATGTGCGAAACCCCGACGCCATCGACGTGCGAATTGGAATACGGCACGACCTTTCCACCGGACAAAATCGCCAAAGTGGAGAAGGCCGACACGCTTCATGAGATCAAGCTCGAGAACCTCGTGCCGAAGACGAAGTACTTTTACAGGATGGTTTGCACCGATGCCGACGGGAAAAAGCTGATCGGCAAACCCTCGACGTTCTACACGGCCATCGACGTGGCCGACGCCTACTCATTCACGGTCATCGGCGATACGCAGCGGAACCCCGTAATCACCGCAAAAGTAGCGAAGTTGATGTGGGAACGCCGACCGAACTTCGTGCTGCACATGGGGGATGTGGTCGACAACGGCGCCGACAAAAAGCAATGGACCGACGACCTCTTCAAATCGTGCCAGGATCTCTTCGCCCGCGTGCCGGTCTACCCGTGCATCGGCAATCACGAGAAGAACCACTCCAATTATTACAAATACTTCTCGCTGCCAAAGCCGGAGTATTATTATTCATTCAAATACGGCAACGCCGAGTTCTTCAGCCTCGACACGAACAAGCCGGTCGACCCGGAAAGCGAACAGTACAAATGGCTCGACAAGTCGCTCGCTGCGTCCGACGCCAAGTGGAAGGTGTGCTACCATCACCATCCTTGCTATTCGTCCGATAGCGACGACTACGGCAACACGGAGAAAGTGAACTCGACCTACGGGGCGATCAAGCACAAACATCTGATCGCCCTGTACGAAAAGCATAATGTCGACCTCGCGATGAATGGACACATTCACTTGTACGAGCGGACGCACGCGTTGCGGGCAAGCAAAGTCGATTCAAAAACCGGTGTGACTTATGTGACCTCCGGTGGTGGTGGCGGTGGGCTCGAAAGCTTCGAGCCGACGCCATCGTTTTTCAAGAACCAAGGCCGCGTCGATTTTCACTACTGTTACTTCGCGGTCCACGGCGGCACCATGGACTGCAAAGTGTTCGACAGCAACGACCGGATGTTCGACCAATTCACTTTGAAAAAAGACTGATGCCAACGGTCGATGTCGCTATCGTCGGGGCGGGGATCGTCGGGCTTTCCCACGCGTGGGAAGCGGCCCGGCGAGGCTTATCCGTGGCCCTGTTTGAACGTTCCGCCCGCGCGGAAGCCGCGTCCGTCCGCAACTTCGGCATGGTCTGGCCCATCGGCCAAACACGGGGTGTTTGGTACGAGCGAGCGATGTGCAGCCGCTCAAAGTGGTTGGAATTGCGCGACGAAGCCGGGATTTGGGTCGAGGAATGCGGTTCGCTCCACGCCGTACACGAAGCCGACGAAGAGGCCGTGCTGCGCGAGTTCGCCGCGGCGGCACCGGCTTCGGGCATCGCGTGCGTTTGGATCGACGGCGCCGAAGCGGCGCGGCGTTGGCCCGCCTTGAACCCCGACCGATTGCGTGGCGTCCTGCACAGCCCCGCCGAATTGTGCGTCGACCCGCGACAATCACTGCGAGTGATCCCGGAATATCTCGCCTCGAAATACGGCGTCCAATTTTATTTCAACTCTCCAGTTTCGTCGATTGAAATGCCGCTATTGCGCACCGCGCGCGGCGAGACTTGGAATGCGAGCCGGGTCTTCGTTTGCGGCGGCGCCGATTTCGAGACCCTATTCCCGGATGTTTACGCCGCGTCGGGATTGAAGAAGTGCAAACTGCAAATGATGGCCACCGGCCCGCAACCCGGTGGTTGGCGTCTCGGGCCGCACCTCGCCGGCGGATTGACGCTCGGGCACTACAAGTCATTTGAAATCTGCCCGTCCCTGCCGAAATTGAAGGCCCGCATCGCCGCCGAGATGCCGGACTATCTGCGATTCGGCATCCACGTCATGGCATCGCAGAACCATCTCGGCGAAGTCGTCATCGGCGATTCCCACGAATATGGTTTGGATATCACACCATTCGACCGGGCCGAAATCGACAATTTGATTTTGACCTACCTCCACAAAATGCTGCGGCTACCGGACGCGACCATCGCCCGCCGCTGGCACGGTATTTACGCCAAACACCCCGAACTCGTGCAATTCACGGCCGAACCGCAACCGGGCTGTATTGTTGCCGCGTCTCCCGGAGGGGCCGGCATGACGCTTTCGTTCGGATGCGCATCCGCGTGGTGGAATCATTTTGAACGGGGGACGGCATGACGCGCGGGGAAGCGATGAATCGTATCGAAGTCCTTTTCGCCGAACGCGGCGCGGGGCAATACGGCGGCGAAGCCGTCTCGCAATTGGAACACGCACTCCAAGCGGCCGCGCTCGCCCGTGGCGCGAATGCCCCCGCCGCCGAAGTTGCAGCGGCGCTGTTGCACGACCTCGGCCATCTGCTCCACCACCTCGGCGAAGATTGCGTTGACGCGGGGATCGACGACGCCCACGAAGAACTCGGCGTCCGCTTTTTGTCGAAGCATTTTCCACCTGCCGTCGTCGAACCGATCCGCCTGCACGTCGCCGCGAAGCGATATTTGTGTCTTCTCGAACCGGGTTACTATAGCGCACTTTCCCCGGCGTCAGTCGCGAGCTTGCAGTTGCAAGGCGGCCCGATGACCGCCGCGGAAGCGACGCTTTTTGAAGTCCACCCGTTTTTCCGCGAGGCCGTAGCGCTGCGCCGTCGGGATGACGCCGCTAAGGTGCCGGGGTCTCCCGTACCGGGCTTCCGCGATTTCCTCCCCGAACTGGAGCAGTGCCTTGGCCCGTGAATCTTCGATCAAAATGGTCGTGCTCGATTGGGCCGGCACCACGCTCGACTTCGGTTGCCTGGCGCCATCGGGGGCGTTCGTCCGCGCTTTCGCCAAACGCGGATTGGTCGTGACCATCGCCGAAGCCCGTGCCCCGATGGGGCTCCACAAGAAAGATCACCTCCGCGAGATGCTCCGGTCCGAGCGTATCGGAAGGGCGTGGGAAGCGGAGCGGGGCCGGGCATGGCTCGAATCGGATGTGGACGATTTGTACCGTCTCGTGACGCCGATGCAGGTCGCCGCGGCCGCGCTGCATTCCGAATTGGTTCCGAATCTGCTCGGCGATGTGCAAAAGCTGCGCGACGACGGGATCAAAATCGCGGGCAGCACCGGCTATTTCGTCGAGGCCGCGAACGTCTGCTACGCGCGCTCCGCCGAGCAAGGGTACGTCCCGGATTTCACGATCTGCGCCGACGAAGTGCCCGCCGGGCGACCGGCCCCGTGGATGATCTTCCGCTGCATGGAAGCGATGGGCATCTATCCGCCGAGCGCGGTGGCGAAGGTGGGGGATACCGTCGTCGATATCCGCGACGGTCTGAACGCCGGCGTTTGGAGCATCGGCGTCGTGGACAGCAGCAACGAGATGGGATTGAGTGTGTTGGAGTTTGAATCGCTGTCATCGGAAGACCGCGAGGATCGCCGATCGCGGATCCGCAAGAGATTTCGAGATGTGGGGGCCCACGCCGTCGTGGACACCCTCACGGGACTCCCGGCGGCGTTGGCGAGGTTGCAGATGTCGCCGATCCCCCGTTAACCGAGATCGAACAGGATCACGTCCGCACCGGCGACGCCGGCGAGTTCCACCGAAACTTGATCCTCGATGGCCACCGCGTCCCCGGCGTCGAGCCGCTGACCATCGACTGTCACCGCGCCGGTCGCCACATGCAACCAACCGGCGCGACCGGCCGCAAAGCCGTGGGCCAACGTCTGTTTCGGCAGCACCTTCGCCGCGAGAATCCGGACATCTTGGCGGACGCCCATCGATCCGTCCCGTTCGTCCGGTGAAGCGATCAGCGTCCACGCCCCGGTCGGTTTCTCCGCGAACGATTTCTGGTCGTAACGCGGGGCGTACCCCTTCTTGTCGGGCACGATCCAGATTTGCAGTAGGTGGGCCGCATCCGTCGGCGACGGGTTGAACTCGCTGTGCTGAACGCCGGTGCCCGCCGACATCATCTGCCACTCGCCGGCCCGGATGACCGAACCGTTGCCCATGCTGTCGCGGTGCTCGAGTTGCCCGGCGAGCATGGTCGTGAATATTTCCATGTCGCGGTGCGGGTGCGTGCCGAACCCCTGCCCGGCGGCGATGCGGTCGTCGTTGATGACCCGCAGCGCCCGGAAATGGTGGTGGTCCGCGTCGTAGAAGTCGCCGAAGGAGAACGTGTGGTACGTGTCCAGCCAACCGTGTTGGACATGGCCTCGTTCGGCCGATTTGCGAAGCGTGAGCATTCGAAGTGTCTCCCGGCCCAACGGAACAACTCAGGTGGACACGGGTTCATACCGACGATCGCGCGCGATCTTTCACTTCGCCCCGATCACTTCCGCCGTGGCGACGCTGCCTTCGCCCGTCGCCCCGCAGAGCACGAGCATCCGGCCTTCGGTCAATGGCACCATCCGGTGAACCCAGCGTGGCGTTTTCACGGCCGAGACTTCGTCCCACTTCTCGCCATTCATGCGGTAGATTTTCCCGTCGGCCGGGTTGAGGTAGACCTTACCGTCGACGACACAGGCCGCCGGGGTGAAGGCGTTCATCCGTTCGCCGGGGACTTTTGGGCCGGCCGTCCATTTGCCGGTCTTGAGGTCGAGGATGTTCACGCCGTGGTCCATACCCCCGTCGCGGGTCATCCCCGCGATCACGTAAACTTGGCCATCGAGCACGGCCGCCGTGAGCGCCCGCCGGCTGAAGGGCTGTTCGAGGCTTTTCCACTTCGCCTTGGCATCGGCGAGGTCCAAGGTCAAGGTCGTCGTGTGCCATTCGCTTTTGGCAGTCCCCTTCATGTTCCAACCGCCGACGACGACGAGCGTGTCCCCGACGACCACGGCATCGTGGGACGAGCGGCCGGCCGGGAGTTCGGGCAGGTCGTTCCACTTCTTGGCCTTCACATCGAAGCTCTGCACGGTCGGCGTGGAGTGGTTGTCCGACTTTTCGGTCTTCGAGTTTTTCGGCTCCATGCCGCCGACGCGGATGATCGCGTTCTTGTACGGCACGAGCGCCAAGCCTTGCAGGTGCGTCCCGGCGGCGAGTTCTTCCCAGCCTTTTTCGGGGGCGTCGATCTTCAGCCGGCGGAATTTGCCGAGGGTCGTTTCTTGAGCGTACGAGTGCGTCTTCCCGGCGTGTCCGCCGTAGACGTACACGTAGCCATCGAGCGTGGCCGCGCCGAAGCTGCTGAAGGCCTCGGGGAGATCGGGAACCGCGACCGGCTTGGTCTCGGCGGCGGACAGCGCCGAACTCCACGCAAATAGCACTGCGAAAGCGAAGGTGCGAATCATCGGGATACCTCGGGTGATTGGTTCAGTTTAACGCTTCTGGTAGCTGTCGGGAAAGTCCTTCCTCCGACTCGGCAACAGCGTCGTGCGGTTGAAGGCCTCCCAGCCTTCGGGGGTTTCGAGCGCGGGATCGCCCTTTTTGAGACGCTCGATGGTTTCCAGCTCGTACTTGTTATCGACGGGCATCGCCTTTTACCGCCTGCGACTTACGCATCGCGGCAAGTTGATCTTGCAGAAGTGATAGAACAGCCCGGAGCGCAAACTCCGAGGTTCCGAGCATGGCCGCCGCCGCGAAGGTTTCCCATTCCCGCATCTTGCTCGGCCTGATTTTCGGGGCGCTCGTCGGTTCGCTGGTCAACTTTTGCACGACCCCGCCGGCGCCGCCGGCGCTGAATCTCGAACAGCCCGAAGCCCTCGCCGCCATCGCGGGGACGGCGGCACTCCCGGAACCGGCGACCCATCCCCGGGCCGCGTGGGTCGGTTGGGGCGTGCAGTACGTCGCCAAGCCGGTCGGCGACCTCTTCATGAACCTGCTCTTCCTCGCGATCATCCCGCTGGTGTTCGCATCGCTCGCGCTCGGCGTCACCCGGCTCGGCGGCTCGTCGCACGTCGGCCGGGTCGGGGCCAAGACCTTCGCCTATTTCCTCGTGACCACTGCGTTCGCCGCGGTCATCGGGTTGTCACTCGTCAACGCCCTGCGGCCCGGGGACCAGGTGCCCGAGGCGCAACAGAAGGAATTGCTGGCGCACTACGCCAAGGAAGCCAAGGGGAAGCTCGACGCCAAAAGCGACTTCGGAATCGACACATTCGTGAATATCGTGCCGAAGAACCCGCTGAAGGCCTTCGCCGAGAAGGACATGCTCGCGGTCATCTTCACAGCGGTGCTCGTCGGCATCGCCTTGACGCAGATCGACCCGACCCGCGCCGCGGTCATCATCCACTTCCTCGAAGGGGTGAACCAGATCACGGAGTTCGTCATCGGCTTGGCGATGAAACTCGCCCCTTTTGGGGTCTTCGCCCTGATTTTCAGCACGACGGCGCTCTTCGGCTACCAATTGCTGATCGCGCTCGGCGCATTCATCGTCACCGTCTTGGGCGGATTGGCGATCCACCTCGTCGTCGTGTTGCCGCTGCTCGTCTGGTTGCTGGGCGGCATGAACCCCCTGCACTTCTTCAAAAAGATTTCGACGACGCTCGTCACGGCGTTCAGCACGAGTTCGTCGAGCGCGACGCTGCCGACGGCGATCAAAGATGCCGAGGAAAACCTCGGTGTGCCCAAGGCCATCGCGCACTTCGTCCTGCCGTTGAGCGCATCGATGAACCACAACGGCACAGCCCTGTTCGAATCGGTGACGGTGCTTTTTCTGGCCCAGGTTTTCGGCGTCGACCTCTCCATCGAACAGCAGATCATCGTGCTCGTGCTCAGCATCCTCACGGCGACGGGGATGGCCGGCGTACCCGGCGGATCGCTACCGCTCATCGGAATGGTGCTCGTCACGGCGACCAACGGCAAAGTCCCGGCGAGCGCCATCGCCATCATTTTGGGGGTCGACCGGATATTGGATATGTGCCGGACGACGGTGAACGTCGCGGCGGACATGACGACAGCGGTCTTCGTGGCCCGGACGGAACGGGGGCGGACGGCGGAGTTATCCATCTAACGCAACCCGATCCGCGAACGCGGCGCGGAGAATCTTTTTTCCCGTCTCGGAGAACTGATTCCACTGTAGATCGAGGCTGTGCAGCGTCCTGGCGAGCGTCGATTCGGCGAGGTCGATGGCGGCGACATCGGTAAGCCCGCAGGCTTTCAGCCGCAGGTGGTGTAGGTTTCGCAACGACGGGGAGCGGACCGCCTCGAAGGCGGCGCGATCGCCGAGCTTGTGGTCGGACAGATCGAGCGCTTCCAATCGGGCAACCTGCGGGCCGTTGATCAACTCGGCCACTTCGTCGACCGTCGTCAATGTCACTCGGAGTTCTCGGACCGGGGCGCGGTCGAATAGAAGTTCCGACTTCCAGAGGAACTGCCGGGCGGGCATCCAGACGATTTCGACGAAGCCGCGGCGGAAGTGCCCGTGGCAACTCGGGCTGAACAGCGGTTCCCCGCGCCGGCGCAGCGGGGCGAGCCACGCCTCGCGGTACTCCGATTGCAGAATGCGCTCGCGGGTACGGAGCGCCAAACTCGACTCAGCGACTGGGCCCGTGTGGGCCGGCTCGATCCGGGCCAGTTCGCACTGCACGCGGATGAATTCGGCCCGCTTGATTTGGACCGCGTCCCCCGTTTCTTCGAGGTAGTCGGCGTAAACCAAGCGGGGCAGGTCGTCCTCCGGGTGGGCGAGCACGGAGCGCAGCAGGGCGTCGTCGTCGGTCATGGCGGGCACGGACTCAGCCTTTTTTCGGGACGATCTTCAACTTGACTTTGTCCGCGACGAACGTTTTCTCCCCGGCAGCGGGAAAGCGGATCTTGATCCGGCGGAGCGCCCCGAAGCCGCTGACATCGGTGATTTGGCCGATGCCGTATTCATCGTGCTGCACGACGCCGCCGACGGTGTAATTCGTCCCCGCGATGGGGGTGCCGTTCGGGGCCGGGGCGATCGGCTTGGTCGCGAAGCCGGCCCGGGCCGCGGTGGCGTTGACCCCTGAACGCCACTCGTCGATGGCCGAGCGCGCTTGGTTCCGACCGCTCGAAGGATCTTGCGTCTGCACGTCGCGCGGCAGCTCATCCAGGAACATGCTGGGGATAGCGTAGGTGACCTGGCCGCGGAACTCGCGCATCCGCGCGTGCGTCAGTGTCAGTTCCTGCATCGCGCGCGTCATACCGACAAAGCAGAGCCGGCGCTCTTCTTCGAGGTCTTCGTCTTTGCCGCTCTCGATGCTCCGGTTGTGCGGCAGAATCCCCTGCTCGCAAGCCATGACGTAGACGACGGGGAACTCCAACCCCTTCGCCGCGTGCAGCGTCATCACGCTGACGCAGTCCGTTTTTTCGTCCCAACTGTCGACGTCGCTAGCGAGCGTGACTTGCTCGAGAAAGTCCCCCAGAGTCCGCGAGGGATCGGCCTCGTAGAACTGCCGCGCGGCCGTGATGAGTTCCTCGATGTTCGCCAAGCGGTCGGCGTCGTCCTCATCGCCCGATTCTTTCAACATCTTGCGGTAGCCCGACAGATCGAGCACTTGGCCGATCAACTCGTGGAGCGGCAAATCCTGCTTGGCCCGGAGTTCGTTCATCAACCGGCCAAAGTCTTTGAGGCCCGTCGCGGCTTTGCCCCGGATGTCCGAGATGCGGTGGACTTGCCCGCAGGCGACCGTCAGTGTCAGTTCGTTGTCAGTGGCGAAGGCCACGAGTTTATCGAGGGAGACTTTACCGATGCCGCGGGTCGGTTCGTTAACGATGCGCAGGAAGCTGACCGGGTCGGCCGGGTTGACGAGCAAGCGCAGGTAGGCCATCACGTCGCGGTTTTCTTTGCGGTCGAAGAACGCCAGCCCCTTCACGATCTGGAACGGCACGCCGTGCTTCACGAAGGCCGATTCGAGCGAGCGTGTGAGGGCGTTGATCCGCAGGAAGATCGCGTGATCGCGGTAGCGGAAGCGCCCGTCTTGGTTCGTCTTCTTAATGGCCAGCACGACGCCTTCGGCCTCGTCGAGGCCGTTGTCGAAGCGCAGCACTTTGACGGGCGCCCCTTCGCCGTTCTCGGTCGTCAGGGTCTTGTCTTTGCGGTGTTTGTTGTGCTTGATCAGGCTATTCGCCGCCGCGATGACGCTCTTCGTCGACCGGAAATTCTGCTCGAGCGTGATGACCTTCGCGCCGGGAAAGTCTCGCTCGAAATCCATGATGTTCCGCAAGTCGGCGCCGCGCCAACGGTAGACGTTTTGATCCGGATCGCCGACGACGCAGATGTTCGGATGGTTCATACTCAAGCGGCGGGCGAACTCGTACTGGGCTTGATTCGTGTCCTGGTATTCGTCGATGAGCACGTACTGGAATCGGGCGTCGAGTTCGGCCCGCAGTTCCTCATTGTGCTTGAGCGCGAGCGCCGGCAAATACAGGAGATCGTCGAAGTCCATGGCGTTCGCTTGGCGGAGTCGCTTCTCGTAAATCGCGTAGACCTTCGCCACGGTTTGGCTGAAAAAGTCGGCCGCGGTCTGGGCGAACAATCCCGGCGGTTGGAGGGCGTTCTTCGCTTTGCTGATGGCCCCACCGAGTCGCTCGGGCGTGAATTTGATGTTGTCGATGCCGGCGCGTTCGAGTGAGTCCTTGACGAGTTTGTTGCGGTCGTCGGTGTCGTAGATGGTGAAGTTTTTGTCGAGATTCAGACGGTCGGCGTATTGGCGCAACAACCGGGCGCCGAGGCTGTGGAAGGTGCTGACGAGGACGCGGTTGCCGGGGCTGATCGCTTCGACGCGGTGCCGCATTTCCCCGGCGGCTTTGTTGGTGAATGTGATGGCGAGGATATTCCACGCCTTCACGCCGCTCTGCAACAAGTAACCGACGCGGCGGGTGATGACGCGGGTTTTGCCCGACCCGGCCCCGGCCAAAATCAGCAGCGGCCCCGCGCCGTGTTGAACGGCGAGCTTCTGATTGGGAGTGAGGCCATCGAGCAGTTCATCGGGCATCATGGGAGTCCTTCCGGCGAGCGGGCTTTGAACCCGGCCCGGGATCTGTCACAATGATCTTACTGACCTCACTCTCCGAGGGGCCGATGGACATCGCCGGGATCGGGACGCACATCATGGAGTGCGCCCGCGTGAAACGACTGATCGAAGGCCACGCCGATAAATTTATGCGCGAGGTCTACACCGAAGCCGAGGCCCGCTACTGCCGCGATCGGAGCCACAGTACCGAATATTACGCGGCTGTCTGGGCCGCGAAGGAAGCGACTTTCCGCGCGCTCGGGTTTAAATGGAAGCGCGGCATCGATTGGCGGGACGTGGAAATCCTCTGTGCGAGCGCCATCGAGCCGAAGGCCGTGGTCACCGGAGTCACCCGGGATCGCATGGAGGCCCGCGGCGTCGGCGACGTGTTACTGACGTTCAGCTACTGCCGACTCTTCGCCACCGCGACGGCGATCGCGGTGCGGGGGTAGCCCAAAATATTATCCCTCCCCGATTTCCTTCACCAGCGTCCGGGCGAGTTTGTAGGCCGCGCGGATGTTTAATACGCGGACTTCCATCTGTCCCTCGGTGAAAATGGTGCCGAGCTGCGCTTTCGGCAAACCGGCGAGTTCCATCGTCAACGGTAGCAAGCTCATGAATTCCTTCATCCGCGTCTGGCGGAGTTCGGGCGTCGTTTCTTCGGCCATGGCGGGGCACCTCGGGTCGGGCGGATTGAGCCATTGTGACCGGCGATCGCGCGGTGTCAACGGGTGGATTTCCGAAGGGCGCGACGCCGGGCCCTTGACATCCCGCGTTCGGCGCCGATACTAAAGCAGTTGCAAACCGCCGAATCACTCCGGGGGATCGATTTCGAAGGCGTATACTCGCTTCCATCGATCCACCGAGGGCCATGCCCAAAGGGAGATGACTTGAACAGCGTCGCCACCTTATTTTCTCCCGAGACGGTCGGCGTGTCTGCTTCGACCGCATCCATCCGCAGCCGCGAGATGCCCGACGCCCTCCAACGGGCTTGTTTGGCCGCCCAAACCGCGGCCGACAACAAAGGCCAAGAGATCGTCATCTTGGATCTGCGGAAAGTCACCCCGATCTTCGACTTCTTCGTGATCGCCACCGGCACCAGTCGTCGGCAGATCCACACGATCGTGGAAGAGATCGACGCGACCCTCCGCCGCGCCGGCGATACCCGCACGGGCGTCGAAGGGTACGAATCGAGCAAGTGGGTCGTCCAAGACTACGGTGACGTGCTCGTCCACGTGTTCGATGCCGAGACCCGCGGGTACTACAACCTCGAAGAACTCTGGGCCGACGCTGAGAAACTCGATTGGGAACAGGAAATCGACTGAATTTGTCATTTCCGATTTGGGATTGCGGATTTCGGATTTGAAATCGAATTCGTCAATCCCAACTCCGAAATTCCAAATCCGAAATTGACATGAATTTGCTCCAAGAACTCCGCAACTTGTTCGAGCCGACGCTGCAGGCCATCGCACCCGATGTGGCCAAAGTGCCGGAGTACGCCGCGATGGTCAAGGCTGTGGCGGATGCAAAAAACGGCGACTACCAGGCCAACTTCGCGATGCCGTTGGCCAAGCTGCTCGGCCAAAAGCCGCCGGAGTTGGCGAAGGCGATTGTCGACCGGGTGCTCCCGAACGAGATGCTGGAGTCGGCCGTCGTCGCCGGGCCGGGATTCATCAATTTGAAGTTGAAGACGAGCTGGCTCGCG
>JANXTU010000042.1 GCA_025352235.1 Fimbriiglobus sp. | reverse complement strand
ACGATGCGAGTGATCGCGAGCTTTTCGAGCATGTTGGCGGTGCCGAAACCTAACTCGTTTTGGAGCATGACCACGCGGGCGTGTGTCGCGCTGGCAACGACATCGTCGTTTCCCGCCACTTGGCCGACGAGCCAGCATCTTGCCGCGGTCATCGGGTTTCCCCACAGCTTGATGTACTTCGGGTCGGTGAGGTACGGCTTGGCTTTCTCGAGCGCGGCCGCATCGCCCTTGGCGGCAGCTTGCAACGTGGCCCGGTCGGCTTCCGGCAAACCCTCGAAACTCGGTTCCATGAGCGGCGCTCGCCGAACTTGGGCCTGATCCAATTGTTGACCCAATCGTTCAAGCTCTTTCTTCGAGAAGGTGGTACCGGACATATCGATCGCCCTCCGAGTTCGCCGCCATTGGCGGTGGTGTTGATGGGGTCCGCTTTGTCGTGCGAGCACGGCGAAAACGGCCCCGAGAAAATCTCCGACTTCAAAGACATCACGGACCGCAGATCCGAAGACCTCGCGGTCGGCCCGCGCGAACCCGGCGTCCATCCGCCGAATCATCCGCTCCGAACGGCGGTTTACGCGCCGTTCTTGCAAGACGTCCTGCACACCGCGCCTTTAAATACTCGGGACTGGGGCGTCGTGCTGGCCTTCGCGCTGGCCCCGGTCGGCGCGGTGGAACTGGCCAAGCTCGGCCGGCGCGCGATTCGTCCATCGCCATGAACCGACTCCCCGGTGACAAGGTCTACCGCAGCACGCCCGAGGATGGAAATCACTCCTTGCGAGCAGCTTCGCCGACCGGGGAACTCGCCAACTCCCGAACCCGTCGCACGAGATCGGCCACCGCGGGCCGGTCGGAGGGGTCGTTGCTCCGGTGGGCGTAGACGAGGCGCCTCTCGGCGGAGAGGACGAAGTCCCCGCCGAGCTGGAGCAAGTCTTCCCCGGCCACTCCCGGCCGCGGTCGCCAGCCGGTAAAGATCAGCCGAAGGTAGTGCGCGAGCACCTTCCGGCGGAAGAACATCGACCAGCGCCCGCGGTCCAGACCGAAATAGCGGTAGGCCGCCCGGTCCGAGTCGCAGACTACCGGCAGGGGAAGCGATGCGGCGGATACTGCCTCGGGCCTCGACTGGGTGACGACCAGCACACCCGCCTCGGCGCTCCGGATTTCGCCCAAACGTTCCCGCACCTGCACGAGGTGCTCCAGGCAAGAAATTCAACGCAGGTGGCGGAGGAAGATGAGCACCATCGCTCCGGGGAACTCTGAGAGGAGAACCTTGCTGCCGTCGGGGCGCAGGAAGGCCAGGTCCGCCACGGCATCGCCGACATTGGGGCCGGGCATTTGACACGTCCTCTCGGTGTTGGAAAGCGTTGTTGCGACGCGGATTCAACCACTGCCCAAAGGGGCCGCGACCGGCACGATTTCAAAATCGGTGAGTTCCCGCGGACGGATCGCCGCCCGCAAAGCGTTGAACACCGCCAAGACGTCGATGACTTCCTGAGTCACCGCGCCGGCCACGGGCGACAGCAAGCCGAAACTGGCGAGGGCCATCCCGATCACGCTCAGAGCCATGCCGCCGACGGCGCTCTGGAGAACGATTTGCCGCATGCGCCGGCTGATGTGCATGAACTCGTCGACCTTCTCCAGTGAGCTATCCAAGATCACGACGCCGGCGGATTCGCTGGTGATATCGCTGTTCTGTCCGATGGCGATGCCGACAGTCGCGGACAGCAGCGCCGGCGCGTCGTTGATGCCGTCCCCGACGTACAGCGTTCGCGCTTGGAGCGTTTCCGCCCGGACGATGGTCACTTTCTCTTCGGGGGTCTTCTCGGCGTAGATCTCGCCGATGCCGATCTGTTCCGCGAGGTAGCGGACCTCGGACTCGCGATCCCCCGAAACGATCATGACCTTGCTGAAGTCGTGCCGGGGGTTCAGGTGCTTGATGAAGGAGGCACCCTCGACGCGCGGTTCGTCGCGGAACCGATATGCCGCCGCGTAGTGGTCGTCGATGACCACGAAGCACTCGAGTCCGCCGGCGTGGGCGGGAATCTGCTCGACACCCGGGACCGGAGCCTTGGTCAGCGCCCCGCGGCTGGTAATGCGGACGGTGTGGCCACCGACGGTGCCGCGCATCCCTTGTCCGGGCGGCTCGCTGATCTCGGTCACGTCTTGGAACGGTAGGTCCGCCGCTTCGGCTGCCGCCGAGATCGCATGAGCGAGCGGGTGTTTCGAGTAGCGTTCCAAACTCGCCACCAAACCGAGGACATGAGCCGCGTCGGTGTCCGGTACTACGATTTGATCCGTGAGCCGGGGCCGGCCATAGGTGAGCGTGCCCGTCTTATCGAAGATCGCCGTGCGGCAGGTCGCGATCGTTTCCAGCACGGCGGGATTCTTGACGATGATGCCGCGGCGGGCGCACAGCGAGATCGCGCCGATGATGGCGACGGGGATCGCGATCAAAAGCGGGCACGGCGTCGCCACCACGAGCACCGCGAGGAAGCGGCTCGACTCCCCGCTGATGCCCCACGCGAGCAGCGCGATCAGCACCGCCAGCGGGGTGTAAAACGCGCCGAGTTGGTCGCCCAGCCGCCGCATCCGCGGGCGGTTTTGCTCGGCCGAGCGCATCACCTGCATGATCTTGGCGTAGCGAGAGTCGGCCGCCGGGCGGGTCGCGCGGATCGTCAGCGCGGCGTCGCCGTTGATCGCCCCGGAGATTACGCCCGAACCGGGGGTCTTGGACATTTTGAAGGGCTCGCCGGTCAGGAACGACTCGTCCATGACGCCGCGACCTTCGGTCACGGTCCCGTCCACGGGGCAGATCTCGTGGGGGAATAGCACCAGCGTGTCGCCGACGGCGACGTCGCTCAGGGGCACATCCGCCATTTGTCCCTCCCGTCGGCGATGGGCGAGCGCGGGCATCCGCCGCGCGAGTGCGCGGAGGACCGACGAGGCGCTGCGGACGGCGTAGCCCTCCACGGCCTCGCCGCCCGAGAGCATGAGGACGACGAGTGCCCCCGCCAGATACTCGCCCAGAGCAACGGCGGTCACGATCGAAAGGCCGGCCAGCAGGTCGGAGCCAAACTCCAGGTTCGCCAGTTTCCGCAGCAGCCCAAATAAGAGGGGAACCCCGCCGAACCCCAGAACGATCCAGAGCGGGATCTGGTATTGGGAAGGTTCGCAACGCGCGCCGAAGCGGAGGAGCAGATGCAGCGCGATCCCCGCCAGGGCCACGCCGGCGATGATCACCCTGCTCCGGGCGACCCAGAAGTTCAACAGCTTTGCGATCGGTCGGTCGCGCGTCAGCGTTTCCATGGTACCTCCAAGAAGATTGGGCTCGAGGCTTCGAGCTCCGACTACTCTTCCGGCGCTCGATCACCTGACGTAGGCAGATTCTTATCGATATCGATAGGCATCGAGTGAATAGGAGAGTGTAAGCCTCGTTGCGTCATATCGAACTTTTACCTTTTACCGTTGTGCCGCGTTCGGTCGCATCCCATCCGATCCACTTCCTCCGCAATAGCCACACCTTGACTGACTGCGTCAAGACGACGTAGCACAGCAGCGTCAGTGCCAGCAGTGCCAAATATAGAGGCGGCGGGGCGGTGAATTCCAAATAGCCGCCGACGGGCGTGAACGGGATGGCAATGCCCACGGCCATGATGACACCGGACATCGCCAGCAACGGCCACGACGGCCGGCTTTGGAGGAACGGGATCTTGTTCGTCCGGATAACGTGGATGATGAGCGTCTGCGTCGGCAGGCTCTCGAGGAACCAACCGGTTTGAAAGAGGCTTTCACTGCTGGCCGCCAATTCCGGTGTCGAGGTGTCCCAGCATTTGGAGGAACTCCAAGACGCCGGGCTGCTCGACACCTCCGAGTTCTTCGCCGATGCCACCTTCGCGGAGGCGCGAAAAGGGGGGACTGCATCGGCCCTACCAAATGTGGGGTCGGCACCAAAATCGAGATCGTGACCGACGCCCAGGGCATTTCCCTGGGCCGCCTTCACCGACTCGGCCAGCGTCGCCGAAGTCCACCTCCTCGAACCGACCCTCGCCAGCATTCCCCCATCGATCCGACTGCCCGAGCGGATGCCTCTGATCGCCGACCGCGCCTACGATTCCGACCCCCTCCGCGCGACGCTCGCCGAGCGAGGCATCGACCTCATCGCCCCGCACCGCAAAAACCGCACCGCCGCACCGACCAACGACGGCCGCAAAATGCGCCGCTACCAACGCCGCTGGAAGGTCGAACGCACCTTCGCCTGGCTCCACAGCTACCGCCGCACCGTCACCCGCTTCGAACGGTCCATCCAACG
>JANXTU010000575.1 GCA_025352235.1 Fimbriiglobus sp. | reverse complement strand
TCGGTGTGAAGTGTATCTAGTACGACATTGCCGAATGTGTCAAATGGCCGGAGTCGAGAATCTGCAGGATGTTTACCGAAGTTAACGGCGGCGCTGCCGCCGATGATCATCGTTTGGACTCGGACGGAATTTCGGGGCATTTCGCCCGAGTTTCACGAATTCATTTCCCACCCGATATTCGCGGAAAATCGGAACTCTCCCGTTGCGTTTCGCGTCGGGCATGCCGACAATCCTTCCTTCTCTCCGCTTTCACATTCGCTTTCATCACGCCGGGAGTTATCGATGACGATTCGAGGGATCGCCTCACACACAGTCCGCTGGCTACCGGTATTGAGCTTGCTGGCGCTCGCGACCGGAGTGGCCTATGCCGATGACGCCGTGAAAATCGAAAAGGCCCCGACACCGCGTGCGGAAGGGGAAGTGGCAAAGCTCGCCCCTGCGGTCGAGATCGATCGGAAGATCATTGCCGAAGTCAAAGACAAGGCCGAGTTGAAGGCCAATCTCCAACACTTGTGCGACGTCATCGGGCCGCGCATCACCGGTTCGGCGAACTTGGAAAAAGCCAACAAATGGGCCGCCGAGAAGATGAAAGCGTACGGTCTGACCAACGTGAAGCTCGAACCGTGGGAAATCCCCGTCGCGTGGGATCGCGGCACCTTCGCTATGAAAATGGTGGAACCGAACGCGGGCAAGCCCCTCATCGGCGCCTCCGCCGCTTGGACGCCCGGCACCAAAGGCAAAATCACCGGCGAAGTCGTCTTCCTCAACGCGAAGACCAAAGACGACTTGGCCAAGTACAAAGGCAAGCTCAAAAATGCGATCGTCCTGCGCAACCCGCCGTCCGACGTGAAGCCGATTTCCGACATGACCTACCTCGCTCCGCCGGCGCCGAAGAACGACCCCAAGAAGGACGAACCGAAGAAGGACGAGCCCAAGAAAGATGAGCCTAAGAAGGACGAACCGAAGCCGTCCGATGCGCAACCGCCGCGGCCGAATTTCGGCGAGTTGATGGCACTCCGCGCCGCCATCGGCGAATTCTTGAAAGCCGAAGGGGCCGCCGCAATCCTCACCGATTCGGCCAAACCGCACGGCCTACTGGTGATGACCGGCTCGTGGCCCAAGGGCGACCGCGGCACCGCCGGCGACCCGCTGCCGACCATCTTCATGACGCACGAACACTACGCGATGCTCCACCGCCTCGCCACCGCGACCGACGGCCCCAAACCGATGGTCGAACTCGAGATCACGAACAAATTCACCCCCGGCCCGATCACGGTGTACAACACCGTCGGCGAAATCACCGGCTCCGAAAAACCCGATGAATTCGTCGTCGTCGGCGCCCACCTCGATTCGTGGGACCTTGGCACCGGCGCGACCGACAACGGCACCGGCAGTTGCATCGTCCTCGAAATCGCCCGCACCCTCGCGGCCCTCGCCAAAGCCGGCATCAAACCGAAGCGCACGATCCGCTTCGTGCTGTTCACCGGCGAGGAACAAGGGTTGTTCGGTTCCAAGCAGTACGTCATCAAACACAAAGACGAAATGGCGAAGACCTCGATGACCATCGTCCACGACACCGGCACCGGCGTCGTGAAAGGCTTCGGCCTCCAAGGCCGCGAAGCGGTCCAGAAGATCCTCGAACCGGAATTGGAAACGCTCAAGACCATCGACGGCTGGAAGGGCCTCAGCCTCCGCGGCATGGGCGGCACCGACCACCTCTCGTTCGAATCGGCCGGTGTCCCCGGCTTCGCCTGCGACCAAGACATGGACGAATACCGGCTCACGCACCACACGCAAACCGACACCTTCGACCACGTGAAGATCCCGAACTTGGTCCAAGGCGCCCAAGTCATGGCCATCACCGCGCTCCGCGTGGCCAATCTGCCGGACCTCCTGCCGCGCACGAAGGGGAAGGTCGACGAACCGAAGAAGTAACGCCGGGCCGAATCGAATGTGTCGTCGAGTGTAATTGCCCACTCGACGACGCGTTTTCTCGTAAATCAAGGCTGTGCCGTCCGACGTCCCCCCTCCCGTCCAGGTTTGGAATGACCCGAGACTCCGTCCTCATTTTCGACTTCGGCTCGCAGTTCGCGCAACTCATCGCGCGGCGGGTGCGGGAACTCAACGTCTTTTGCCAAATCGTCCGGAACGACCTCACCGCCGAACGCGTGCGCGAGTTGAACCCGAAGGGAATCATCCTGTCCGGCGGGCCGAATAGCGTCTACGACGCCGGCGCCCCGAAGTGCGATCCCGCCATCTTCGACCTCGGCATCCCCGTGCTCGGCATTTGCTACGGCATGCAACTGGCGTGCGAGGCCCTCGGCGGGGAAGTCGTCGGCGCCGACCACCGCGAATACGGCCGGGCCACGTTGAATGTGAACGAAGCGACCGAATTGTTCGCCGGCTACCCGGCCGAATCGACCGTCTGGATGAGCCACGGCGATCAGGTCAAGGCGGCCAGCGGCGGATTCCGCATCCTCGGTAGCACGAATACCTGCCCCGTCGCGGCCGTGAAGCACGCCACCCAACCCGTCTATGGAATCCAGTTCCACCCCGAGGTGAGCCACACGCCGCACGGCGGTGTGATCCTCAAGAATTTCCTGTTGAGCATCTGCGGATGCGCCGGCGACTGGAAAATGAGTTCGTTCGTCGACCGCACCGTCGCCGGAATCCGCGCGACCGTCGGCGACAAACGCGTGATCTGCGGCCTCTCCGGCGGCGTCGATTCCTCCGTCTGCGCGGCACTCTTGTTGAAGGCCATCGGCCCGCAGGTCGCGTGCATCTACGTCGACAACGGTCTGATGCGCACCGGCGAAACCGAGCTCGTCCGCACCGCATTCCGCGATTGGTTCCACGCCGATCTCCACGTCGTCGATGCCGGGGAGCGATTTCTGACGGCGCTGACCGGCGTCGCTGATCCGCAGGAGAAACGCAAGATCATCGGCAAGACGTTCATCGATGTCTTCAAGCACGAGGCGCTCTCGATCCCCGATGCCCTGTTCTTGGCACAAGGGACGCTCTACCCGGACGTGATCGAAAGCGGCGGCAGCGCCGACGGCCCCGCCGCGACCATCAAACTCCACCACAACGTCGGCGGGTTGCCGAAGGAACTCGGCTTCCAACTCATCGAGCCGCTCCGCGATTTGTTCAAAGACGAAGTTCGGCAACTCGGTTTGGAACTTGGCCTGCCAGAGGAAATCGTCTGGCGGCACCCGTTCCCCGGCCCCGGCCTCGCGGTGCGCTGCTTGGGCGACATCACCGAACCGAAGCTCGAAGTCTTGCGGAAGTGCGACGCGATCTTCTTGGAAGAACTCCACCGCAGCGGCTGGTATCGCAAGACTTCGCAGGCCTTCGCGGTGTTGCTGCCCGTGCGAAGTGTCGGCGTCATGGGCGACGGCCGCACCTACGATAACGTCGTCGCGATCCGTTGCGTCCAGACCGACGACTTCATGACCGCCGATTGGAGCCAACTGCCGCACGACCTCTTGGCCCGCGTCAGCACGGCCATCATCAACCGCGTGAAGGGCGTCAACCGCGTCGTCTACGACATCAGCAGCAAGCCCCCGGCCACCATCGAATGGGAATAGTTCCATTGCGGATTTGGGATTGCGGATTTGGGATTTGAAGAGATGACTCGGGCCGATTTGTGTTCCTCGGATGACCACGAAACGATCGATCGCGTGCAGGCGGCGCTGGGGGAACTCGGGTACGTCGCCGATGACACCTGGCACGACAGCCCGCTCGGAATCGGTTTGACCCGGCTTCGCCGCGGCGAATCGGAATTGACGATCTTCCGCGACGCGTGGCTGGTGGATGTGGCGGGGGACGAACGACTCGTGAACGAGCTGCTGCGAGCCTTGCAAGGCGGTTGAAAGGCGAATACTGTTTCAGAAACGCACCGGGGAATCGACATGACGAATCAAACGCTGATCTGCGGCCTGGCCCTCATCGTGATCGGGGCCTTCGGTTACATCCAAGGTCAGGAAAGTGCTCAAAAGGACTACGACGCGCAAATCGAAGCGCAGAAGAGCGACGCCACCATCGAACCGAAAATGAAAGACGTGAAGACCGCGCTGATCCCCGCCGCGTTCGGCGGGTTGCTGATCCTCTGCGCCGTCGGCGTGATCTTGAAGCCGGATTTGCGCAAGCACATCATGCACCTCGCGGCCGTCATCGGCGTCCTCGGTCTGGTCGGCGGCTTTGTGCCGCTCATCCGCGCCGGCGATTTCGACGTGGCCAAACCGGCGGCGCGCAACGGACTGTTGATGGCGCTCATCTGCGCGATCTTCGTGTACTTCTGCGTGCAGTCGTTCATCGAAGCGCGGAAGGCCCGACAAGCCGCGATTTAATGCGGACATCGCTATTGCAAATCGGTTTTGATCCCGGAGGGGTCGCAGACATTATTTTCAGCGCGCTCCAGGTTGACACGGCTCTGCGAAAAGCGATTATGCTCGCCCGAGACTTGCGGAACTCATCCGAGCCGAGCGGAGAAAGTCGCTTTTCGCTCCGCGAAAAGTAGCTGGGCTCGCCCGCGACTCGGGGAACTCGAGTCCTGGCTTGAACCACTTTTCGCGGAGCGAAAAGCGACTTTCTCCGCTCGGCTTTCCGAACCGACGGTAGGGCGGAGTCTGACGCTTCGGAACAGCGGAGTTTCGCGATGTGTCGCTCCTGAGTACGTCGAGCATAGCCGGTGGTCAAAGACCACCGGACACGAATCCACACGGAACCATCCCCGGAGGGATCGCAGAGAGTGAGCGGGCGCTGCGACCCCTTCGGGGTCGGCTCCGTTCGGTGGCAACCGGTGGTCTGCGACCACCGGCTAATGTCTGCGACCCCTTCGGGGTCAAGAGTCACGAGCCGCTACGAACGATTCAAATCCGATGTCGTCCGATCCCGACTGCCGAGAGGTTCCACCCGAGGCCCCCATGCGTTATTTCAGCGCTCTCGCCATGGCCCTCGTCGGTACTTCGGCCATCGCGGCGGAACCCGCGCCGGGGTTCAAACTCCCCGCCGGGTTCGAGATCCACCGCTTTGCCGGGCCGGAACTGGCCAACGACATCTACACACTTCACATCGACGCCGACGGGCGAATCGTCCTCGCGGGCCGCGGATATGTCCGGCAGTTGATCGACGACGATGGCGATGGGATCGCCGACCGCGCGGTCGAACTCATCCCCGCGCCGAAGGGCGGGCCGATGGGTTTGCTTTGGGAAAAAGAGACCCTGTACGTCGTCGCCGACGGCGGATTGCACTGCTATGGGGGTGTCAGTGGTAAGAAGCCGAACGCGGACAAACCGAAGCTGATCCTCGCGATCAAAGCCGACGGCGAACATGCGGCCCACGCCGTCAAGCGCGGGCCGGACGGTGCGTTGTACTTGCTCGGTGGGAACAACGCGGGCCTCTCGGCGAAGACGATCACCGATCCGAAGTCGCCAGTGCGCGAGCCAGTCGCGGGAGGTTTCTTGCGGATCGACCCGAAGACCAACGCCGTGAGCCTGATCGCCGACGGGTTCCGCAACGCCTACGACTTCGACTTCAACTCGCGCGGGCAAGCGATCACGTTCGACTCCGACAACGAGCGCTGCGTCGGACTGCCGTGGTACGAACCGACGCGGCTCTACCATGTCCGGCCCGGCGGCAACTACGGCTGGTTGAACCCGCAGTTCACGCAGTCGTGGCGCAAACCGCCCGACTTCCCGGACGTGGTCGCGCCGATCCTCACGGCCGGGCGCGGCTCGCCGACGGGCGTCGCTTGCTACCGGCACACCGCATTCCCCAAGGCGTACCGCGACGGCGTCTTCTTCGCCGATTGGACCTTCGGCAAAATCTTCTTCAGCCCGTTGACCGCAAAGGGTGACAGTTTGGCCGGGAAGCTCGAAACCTTCGTCGAATCGACCGGCGACAGCGGCTTCGCCCCCACGGGGATGGCGGTGCATCCCTTCACGGGCGATCTGTACGTAGCCACCGGTGGCCGGGGGACGCGCGGGGCGGTGTACCGGATCCGCGCGGTGAAACCGAACCCGGATGCAAAGCCGATCCCTTGGGAGAAGTTCGACGAGAAGCCATTCGCGCGGATCACCGGCGACGTGACGGAAGCGGATTGGGCGAAAGCCAAGACGCCGGCCGACCGGCTGTTGGTCTTGCGGAAATACCAAATTTCGCTGGGCGACCTCGGCGCGAAGAACGCGAGCGGCACCGTGTACGAAGGGTACACGTTTCGCAAACCGCCCGAGTCCGAGATGTGGGAATCCTTGATCGACAGCGTACCGACCGGAGAGCCGGCAACGGACCGCGAGATCATCCGCATCTGCGCGGCGTTCGGATATGCCAATAACCACGTCAATCGATTTCTCGTGGAGCGCATCGCGGGTGCCGCCGATACCGCGGATCGAATCCACGCGCTGATCGCTTTTAGTCGAATCCCGTTTGCGATCCGCAAAGCCGACCAAGATCAACTGGCGAAAGCCATTCTCGCCCTCAACGAAAAAATGGCGAAGGACGGCGTGGCCACGGATACGAACTGGCCGCTGCGCATGAAAGAAATGTTGCAGTCGATGCTGGCCCACCGGCAAGGCCTCGCGGCAACGATGGAAGCTCACGTCGACTTCGGCGAGCCGGGGCACCTGTGGATCGCGCAGACGCCGGGCATCTCGGCGCGGGCGTCGGCGGAAGCGTTCGTGCGCCGGAGCCGCATGACGAAGAGGTACGTGTGGAGCGCGGGGCAAGTCGCCTTCCTCGGCGAACTGCCCCGCGAGGATAGTCGGACCATCCTCGAAAAATTGTTCAAAGATGGCGTCGTCGATGAAGCGGTGGTGGCCGTGCTCTCCCGGATGGCGATCCCGGCCGACGTTCCCATCTTCAAACGCTACCTCGGCAGTCTGTCCGCCACCACAGTACTGGCGTGCCTGCACGGCCTCGAAACCGCGGGCGCCACCGCCGAGCCGAAAGATTGGGCCAAGGCGATGAAAGCCCTGCGGCGCTTCGCCGATCCGAAGACGGACGCGAAGGTGCGCGCGGCCCTGATCGCTTGGCTCGAATCGCAAACGAAGCAGAACTACGGCGACACACTCGCCGAGTGGGAAACGTGGATGACGAAGGCGCACCCGGATGTGGCGAAGGAACTGATCGGTTCGACAGGCTACGATCCCCTCAAATGGAAGACCAAACTCGCGGTTGTGAAGTGGGATGCCGGCGACGCCGCGAACGGCCAGAAGTTGTTCGCCAAAGCGAATTGCGCGGCCTGCCACAACGGGGGGCAAGCCTCCGGGCCTTCGCTGGAGGGGGTGGCCAAGCGCTTCAACCGCGACGACCTGCTCACGGCGATCCTCGATCCGAATCGCGACGTGTCGCCGCGCTACCGCACGACCCGCGTGACGACGGTCGACGACAAGACCTACGAAGGGATCATCCTCTACGAAGCGACCGATGGGATCATCTTGCAGACGACCGCCGACGCGACGGTGCGGATTGCCGGGAACTCGATCCAATCCTCGAAACCGGGTCTGCTGTCGCTGATGCCGACGGGATTGCTGGACGAGTTCCCGCCGGGTGACATCGCCGATTTGCTGGCATATTTGAAAACGCTCGACGCACCGAAGCGGTGATGCGGAGCAAGGACCGCGACGCCCCGGAGTCCATCGCAAAGTTGATTGGAATAGTCGTGAATATGAGTGTGGAGACGGTTCGACTCGTGACCGGCTTGCCTCCGGAGTACACCTCACTCGCGGGCCGTCCGTAACTCGTTGCAGGGTATGATTCGTCCAGCAATTTGCATTGATTCCAGCATTTGGAAATGATTCCACGGATGGGTGTGTGCTATTGGGCTGGACACAAATCGCGGACGATCCCGCCTCGCCAAAAAATGGGGCCTCTCGGATTCGAACCGAGAACCAAGGGATTATGAGTCCCCTGCGGCGCTCTCTTAACCCCAATGTTCTTAAGCCACTTACGGCAAACCCGCCCTCCGGGTGTACCGCCGGGTGTACCGGCGAACAATCCGAAGGGGGGATTGCCGACGCCGACCTCGCCGCGCTCGTGGCCGTGTGGCCGACGCTCTCGGAACCCATCAAAGCCGCGATCCGGGCCCTCGTGGGGGCTTCGCGTTGACCTCTCCACGTTCGCGGGTGGATCCCGCGGTGTTGAATCTCAGGGCGCTGACAAACCACTCCGATTCGGTACTATTGTCTTCCTACAAAGTCGCCCACCATCAGCCACTTGCCGAGCAAGCCGATGCATCCTTGGATCGTGACAAGCCTTTCCGGTAACCCCGATCAATAATTCAACAGTTGGATGACCCGTGGCCGATCCGAATCTCTCCTCGTTCCTCTGGTCCGTCGCGGATTTGCTGCGCGGCGACTACAGGCAATCCGAATACGGCAAAGTCATCCTCCCCTTCACCGTGCTCCGCCGGCTCGAGTGCGTGCTGGAATCCACCAAGGCCGCCGTGCTGGTCGAATGGGAGAAGCGGACCAAGGCCGGTCTGAACCCCGAACCGTTCCTGCTCCGCAAGTCCGGGCAACTGTTCTACAACACGTCGCCGCTCGACATGAAGACGCTGATGGGGGACCAGGACCACATCCGAGAAAACCTGTTCGCCTACCTGCAAGCCTTTTCGCCCGCCGTCCGCGACATCTTCGAGTGCTTCGAATTCCACATTCAGATCGACCGGCTCGCCAAAGCCGGTTTGCTCTACCTCGTGGCCGAAAAGTTCGCCAACATCGACTTGCACCCGGAAGCCGTCAGCAACGCCCAGATGGGAACGGTGTTCGAAGAGTTGATCCGCAAGTTCGCCGAACTCTCGAACGAGACCGCCGGCGAGCACTTCACGCCGCGCGATGCCATTCGGCTCATGGTCAACCTGCTCTTCGTCGAAGACGACGACGCCCTGACCAAACCCGGCGTGGTCCGCTCGCTGTACGACCCGACCGCGGGCACAGGCGGTATGCTGTCGGTGGGTGGCGAGCACCTCGCCGAGATGAACCCGGACGCCCGGCTCGTCATGTACGGCCAGGAGCTGAACGCGGAGTCATACGCGATCTGCAAGGCCGACATGCTGATCAAGGGCCAGGACATCGCCAACATCATCTTGGGGAACACCCTGTCGAATGACGGGTTGCTCGGCAAGCGGTTCGACTACATGCTCTCCAATCCGCCGTTCGGCGTGGAGTGGAAGAAGATCGAGAAGGAGATCCGCAAGGAGGCCGAGGAGAAGGGATTCAACGGGCGCTTCGGCCCCGGCCTGCCCCGCGTGAACGATGGTTCGCTACTCTTCCTCATGCACCTGATTTCCAAGATGCGGCCTGCCCAAGATGGCGGCAGCCGGTTCGGCATCGTCCTGAACGGCTCGCCGCTCTTTACCGGCGGCGCTGGCTCCGGCGAAAGCGAAATCCGCCGCTACGTGCTCGAAAACGATCTCGTCGAAGCCATCATCGGCCTGCCGACCGATATGTTCTACAACACCGGCATCAGTACCTACATCTGGATCGTCAGCAACCGTAAACCCGAAGCCCGCAAGGGTAAGCTGCAACTGATCGACGCCAGTGGCTTCTGGCGGAAGATGCGCAAGAGCCTCGGCAGCAAACGCAAGGAACTCAGCCCCGAGCACATCGACGAAATCACCAAACTCTTCGGTAACTTCAAGAAAGTCACGAAGGACGGCGTGCCGATCAGTCGCATCTTCAAGAACACCGAGTTCGGCTACCACACGATCACGGTCGAACGCCCCCTGCGCGACGAGGCCGGCAAGATCGTGCTCGGCACCAAGGGGAAACTGAAGGGCAAACCGCAGCCCGATGCCAAACTCCGCGACACGGAGCACGTGCCGCTCGGCGAGGACATCGAAGCGTACTTCAAACGCGAAGTGTTGCCGCACGCCGCGGATGCGTGGATCGATCACGAGAAGACGAAAGTCGGCTACGAGATCCCGTTCAACCGGCACTTCTACGTCTTCAAGCCGCCGCGCGACCTGGCCGAGATCGACGCCGAGTTGAAGGGCGTCACCGACCGCATCCTGACGATGATCGGGGGGCTCTCGAAATGAGTGAACTGACAACCGATACCGAATACCAGCGATTGTTGGGCCGCATCTCCGAGGTCTACACCGCTGGCCAGGTGCGGGCCCATCGGGCCGTCAATGCCCAATTGATCGAGACCTACTGGCAGATCGGCCACGACATCGTGGAGTATGAGCAGGGCGGCAAGGTCCGGGCCGAATACGGCACCGCCCTGCTTGCCAACCTCAGCCGTGATCTCACCCTGCGGCACGGCAAGGGGTTCAGTCGAAGCAATCTCATCTACATCCGCCTGCTATACGTTCAATACCCAATAGGTCAGACGCCGTCTGACTTATTGAGCTGGTCGCACTATGTGGAACTCCTCCGCATCGACGACAAACTGGAACGCGGCTTCTACGAACAACAGGCCATTCGCGAAAGATGGTCCGTCGCCGAGCTTCAGAGGCAGAAGAAAACCTCCCTCTTTCTCCGCCTCGCCGCGGGGAAGGACAAAGCGGCCATCCTCCAACTCGCCTCGCAGGGCCAGATCGTCGCACAACCCGGCGACATCCTCCGCGATCCGTTCGTGTTCGAGTTCCTGAAAATCCCGGAGCCGCACACCATTTCCGAAAGCGACCTGGAAACGCTCCTCTGCGACCACCTCCAACCCTTCCTCCTCGAACTCGGCAAGGGCTTCACCTTCGTCGGCCGGCAGTACCGCATCACCCTGAACAACACCCACTATCGCATCGATCTCGTCTTCTACCATCGCATCCTGCGCTGCTTCGTGCTCATCGACCTCAAATTGAACGACGTGCAGCACCACGACATCGGCCAGATGAACCTCTACCTCGGCTACTTCGCCGCGGAGGAGAACGTCGAAGGCGACAACCCGCCGATCGGCATCATCCTCACCCGGTACAAGGATGAACTGCTGGTCGAATACGCCACGTATCAGATGAACAGCCAACTCTTCGTCCAGAAATACCAACTCTACTTGCCGGACCGCGAGGAACTGCGACGGGAACTGGAACGCACGCTGCAACTCGCGGAAGACCGCTCCCGCAACGCACCCGAAGCAGGTGGCGCATGAGCTTCCCGCGCTACCCGA
>JANXTU010000519.1 GCA_025352235.1 Fimbriiglobus sp. | reverse complement strand
GCCGGAAGTCTGGCGACTTCCGGCTTGTGAAAGCACGGAAGTCTGGCGACTTCCGCTACGATCCAATCGAAAATGTTCTAATGCCGGAAGTGCCGCACGCCCGTGAACAGCATGGCGATGCCGTGCTGGTCGCAGGCGGCGATGCTCTCGGCGTCCTTCACCGAGCCGCCCGGCTGCACGATGGCCACGACACCGGCTGCCGCGGCGAGTTCGACGTTGTCCGGGAACGGGAAGAAGGCGTCCGACGCCAGCACGCTCCCTTTCGCTTTCGCCCCGGCTTTGCGGATGGCGATGGTCATCGATTCGACTCGGGACATCTGCCCGGCGCCGACGCCGACCGTACCGTACGCCCCCGCTTCCGGCGCGGCTCCCAAGACGATGGCATTGCTCTTCACGTGCTTGCAGACGAGCCAGGCGAACCAGAGCGCTTCGTACTCGGCGGGGGTCGGTCGCTTCGCCGTCACCGGTTGCCACTTCGTCAGGTCGTCGGCGTTCTGATCGCGGGCTTGCACCAGTAACCCGCCGTCGACGCGGCGCATGTCGTTCCCGGGCGACCGGCCCACGAGTGCCCCAACCTTCAAAATGCGGACGTTCTTCTTCCAACCCTTGAGCGCCTCGAGCGCGACCGGGTCGTAATCGGGCGCAACGATGCACTCGACGAAGCGCTCGCCGGACATCACGGCCGCGGCGGTCAGCGGATCGATTTTGCGGTTGAAGGCGAGGATGCCTCCAAAGGCCGAGATCGGGTCGGCATCCCAGGCCAAATGGAAGGCCCGCGTTAGCGAACCGGCCGTAGCCGCACCGCAGGGATTGTTGTGCTTGATGACGGCCGCGGCCGGTTCGGTGAACTCGCGGACGAGGTTCAGGGCCGAGTCCATGTCGAGGATGTTGTTGTAACTGACTTCCTTGCCGTGCAGGAATTCGGCGTTGGCGATGCAGGCGTGCTCGGGCTTCGGGATCTCCCGGTAGAACATCGCCTGCTGGTGCGAGTTCTCCCCGTGCCGCAACGGCCGGACCTTCTCGAACATCGGCATGAAGGTCGCGGCGAGCGTCGTGCTGGCCAGCTCCTTGCTGCCGGCGTTCGGGTTGAAGTATTCGTCGATGGCCTGGTCGTAGGCGGCGATGCGGGCGAAGGCGTCTCCGGCGAAGCGCCGGCGGGCTTCAAGCCGGGTCTGCCCGTTGTTCGCCTGCAATTCTTGGATCAACTGCCAGTAGTTGTTCGGCTCGACCAGCACCGACACGGCCGCGAAGTTCTTGGCGGCGGCGCGGATCATCGTCGGCCCGCCGATGTCGATGTTCTCGATCAACTGCTCTTCGGTGATGCCGCCCTTCGCCAGGACTTGCTCGAAGGGGTAGACGTTGCACACAACGAGGTCGATCTCGAGCAAGCCGCTGCGGGCGAGGGTGAGCATGTGCTCGCGGTTGTCGCGTTTGGCCAGCAGCCCGGCGAATACCGCCGGGTGGAGCGTCTTCACCCGGCCGTCGAGGATTTCCGGGAAGTGCGTCAGGTCGGTGACATCGCGCACCGGCAGCCCGGCCTTCTTCAGCGCCGCGTGGGTGCCGCCGGTGGCGAAGAGCTGCACGCCGTACTTCGCGCTCAGTTCGGTGGCCAATTCGACGAGCCCGGTTTTGTCGGACACGGACAGCAAAGCGCGGCGCAGCGGGCGAAGCATCGCAAAAACCCCATCGGACGGAAGCCGGAATCGATCAATTCATCTTATCGAAGCGCGCCGTCGGGGAAGTGCACCCGGCCTTCACCCCTTGTGCAAACCGGGGATCGGGTCGGCGTCGGTCATGCTCAGCAATTCGCGTGAGACGCCGCGGGTGACGCGGAGCTTGCCGCTGTCGAACAGCGTGTGCATCACGGTCGAGATGAGGTTCTTGATGTACACCGGTTCCGTGGCCGGGCGACCGCCATCGCGGCTCGATTGCCCAATGACCTGGCCCATGTTCAACCCGCCCCCGGCGAGCAGCAGCGGGGCGAGTTCGCCCCAGTGATCGCGGCCGCCGTTCTTGTTGATCTTCGGCGTCCGGCCCATCTCCCCGCAGACGACGAGCAGCACTTTGTCGTCGAGGCCGCGCGATTTCAGATCGTCGAGGAAGGCGCTCACCGCATGGTCGAGCGACGGGGCCATGTAGCCCATCCCCTCGGCGACGGTGGCGTTGTTCACATCGGCGTGCATGTCCCAGACGAAGTTGGTGGTCACGGTCACGAAGCCGGCGCCGCGCTCGACACAACGCCGCGCGAGCAGCAGCAACTTGCCGAGGGTGCGGGTGTTGTCGCAGTAGAACTTGTGGTTGTTCCACTTCTTGTCGATCTTCGCCACCGGCACCAGCGGCTCGGTGTCGTAGTTCGCCAGCACCTTCGGGTCTTCCTTGGTCAGGTCGAACGCATCGCCGACTCCGCCGAGCAACAACCGGAACGCTTTTTCTCGCATCCCGTCGATGGCCCCGGCTTCGCCGTCCAGGGCGTACTTCATCTTGTCGAACTCGGCCAACAGCAACCGGCGATCTCCGATGCGATCTTGGGGCAGCGTCAGCGACAGATTCTTTTGGAAGGCCCCGCCGCTACCGGGGACGAACGGAGCTTGGTTCACGCCGAACGGTCCGGTGGCGAGGAAGTCGCCGAAGCCGGCCTGCTTCGGCTGAGCCTTCGTGTCGACCGATTGCGGGAAGAGCGCGACGTTCGTCGGCATCCCCGTGCCCGGATGGTTGCCGCCGGCGACGCTGGAATAAGCGCTGCCGAGATTCGCGAGGTGCCCATCTTTGCCGACGATCGGCTTGATGTCGTGGTTGCCATCGCCGGTCACGAACGACCGGACGACGGTGAAGCGGTCGGCTCGCGCGGCCAGCTTGGGGAAGGTGCCGCCGAAGGTGACGCCGGGGATGTTCGTCTTCACTTCGCCGGTGACGCTCCGAGATTCGACCGGGGCACCCATCTTCGGGTCGAAGGTTTCGATCTGGCTCGGTCCGCCGTGGAGGAACAAGAAGATCACGGATTTATCGGTGACGGGCGTGCCCACATTCGCTGCCGGCAGCGACGACCCGGCGCGGGTGGAAAAGTTGGGCAGACTCAAGCCGCCGAGGGCCGATCCGCCGACGCGGAAGAACTCGCGGCGGGATGGCGTGAGCAGGGAAAGCATGGGAGAATCTCTGCCGAGATGCAACTAGCGGGTGTGATGACAGTACACCCGCGCGCTTCCGCAGGCAAGCGAAATGGTGCGGCACTCCGCATCGGCTGTACAATACCCTTTTGTGAGGAGTGCCCGCCGTGGCCCGCCGTGCCCCCGATGCCGACGCCGAGTTGCCCGCCCTGTACGCCCATGTGCACCCCGGCTTGGAATCGATTGCCGCCGACGAAATCATGCGCGATCTGCAGGGCGAGATCAAACGCACCGAACGCGGCCTCGTCGTCTTCCGGCTGCGCTCCATCGACGCCGACGTCTTGAAGCTCCGCACGACGGAAGACATCTACCTGCTGGCGTGGGGTACGGGATCGTTGACGTACAAAGCCAACGACCTCGAGCAGATCAAAAAGTGGACGGCGAAGAAACCGGACTGGCCGCAGTTGTTCCGCATCCACCATAGCATCCGGCCGAAGGTCAAAGGCAAACCGACCTTCCACCTCGTGGCGCAAATGACGGGGGAACACGGCTACCGCCGCGTCGATGCCCTCGACGCGATGGCCGACGGGTTGCACGGCATCATCCCCGTCGGCTGGCTGCCAGCGGAAGAAAACGCCTGGTTCGAAATCTGGATGACCATCACCGGCAAGACCGCCGTCAGCGGCCTGCGGCTGTCCGACCGCACGATGCGGCACCGGACGTACAAGACCGACCACGTTGCGGCGTCGCTGCGGCCGACGGTCGCCGCGGCGATGGTGCGCCTCGCCGGGATTGCCCCCGGCATGACGGTGCTCGACCCGCTTTGCGGCGCCGGCACGATCCTCGCCGAAGCCATCGCCCTCTGCGAACAACGGCGGATGCGCGACGTGAAATATTGGGGCGGCGACATCGACCCGAACGCCGTGTACTGCACGAAGGAAAACCTCGGCAACCGGGGCGGGGCCGTCATCGAGCGCTGGGATGCGATGGAACTCCCGCTGACCGGCGAGACCGTTGACCGGATCGTCTGCAATCCCCCCTTCGGGAAGCAGATGCTGAAGCCGGAACAGATCCCGGATCTGTACGTCGACCTGGCCAAGGAATGGGACCGGGTGCTGAAACCGGGCGGACGGGCCGTGATTCTGGTCGCCGAGCAGGACGAACTCCGGGCCGCCGTGAAGCCGTTCGATTGGAAGGCCACCCGCGAATTGAAATGCCGGGTGTTGGGCCAAGCCGCGGTGATGAGCGTCTGGCAAAAGCCGGAAGGCTACGGCGCGATGCCGACGGGCGACGGGGAGTGAGGATCGGGGGTTGGTGGGTCGTACGAGTTCAACCCTTGCGGGTACTACCCGCAGTACGCGATGCCCGCCGCGATGATCCCTTTTCTGCGAAGTCCGGATCGAGGGGAATCCCGTCGGCAAGCGAGTACCGCACCGACCGCTCGGGACGGCGCACGGCGTCCTCGTGGCGACACGTTTTTAACGTGTCGGGGAAAAACCATCGGCGCCATCGTTGAAGAAGATCGAGCACTCGGCCGAAGCGCCGGCGGAAGTGACGTGATGCCGAGGCGACGCCGAACCGAAAGGGGGGTTGGCATGAGATAACGTTGGAATCGAGGGAGCGACCATCGCGAGGCGATTCCGGGATTCCAGGGATTGCAGGAGCTTCCGGGGCTGAGACGAAGGGCAAGGTCGGCCGCAACTCAAGAAGAAGTTCCTGGGGTGGCGTCCGGACCTCTATCGATTCAGTCTGTTTCCTAACCGCACCGATTCCGCTGCAACGCCGACCGAGTGAGGCAGAATGACGACGAACCCCCAATAGCCCACGACGGGGCCATTCGGCCTCAACTCAAGCACCCCGCCTCGCCGTCGAACGGGGCTGCGTCCGGGGCGCGCCCCGAAGGCCGAATTTGCAGCTCCACCCACGCCGCAAGCCAAGAAACTGGCCGCGAGGCCACATGGCTCATTTATCCCAAGTCATTCGCTGTTAGTGCTTTAGCCACCATTCGGACCGCACGGCAAATTCAAAGTTCCTTGGGCGGCGTCTGCGATGGCCTGCCAGCCGCCCGAACCACGCGGTAGGAGCTGCTCGCGGAACCGCCGGCCGCACCCGGAGCAGGTGCCCAGCCGGACGTGGATGCCGCCGGTACGCCGCCCCTCGGCGTCCCGAGTCGAGGAGCGGGCGACGGGACCGACCTCCAGCCGCTCGCCGCACGCCGGGCAGCGCTCGCCGGCTTCCGCCATCTGAGCGCCTCCGCCGCCGAACGACCCAGCTCAGCAGCCGGGGCCGCCGAGCGACAATGACTCACGAGAAGCGAACATGCGGCCCCGGTCTGCTGCAGCG
>JANXTU010000543.1 GCA_025352235.1 Fimbriiglobus sp. | reverse complement strand
GGCCAGCAATCCCGAAATCACGTGTCCGTGCACGTCGGTCAGTCGGCGGTCAATGCCGTTGTGTCGAACCGTCAATTTCGTGTGGTCGATCCCCAGCAGATGCAGGATTGTCGCGTGGATGTCGTAGACCTCCGTCGGCTTCTTCCGATCCGCCGGTTTGTAACCGAACTCGTCGCTTTCGCCGACCACCGTGCCGCCTTGAATGCCGCCGCCGCAGAGCCAGTTCGTGAAGCAATACGGGTTGTGGTCGCGCCCCTTGCCCCCCTGCGAACTCGGCATCCGCCCGAACTCGGTCGTCCAGAGGACGATGGTGTCTTCCAACAGCCCCGTCCGCTTCAAATCCTGAATCAGCGCCGACGCCCCCTTGGCCATGCCGAACGCTAACGGGCCGTGGTCGCGTTTCACATCTTCGTGGCTGTCCCAATTGCGGCGCGGGAAGCCGTTGTCGTTGCCGCTCCAGATTTGCACGAAGCGAACGCCCCGTTCGAGCAGCCGCCGGGCCGTGAGGCACTTGCGGCTGAACGCGTCGGTCTCTTCCAACGGGTTGATCTCTTTGTCGAATGTCCCCTTGCCGTGATCGAGGCCGTAGAGCTTCAGTGTCTCTTTGGTCTCCTTCGATAAGTCGAGTGCCTCCGGAGCTGCCAGTTGCATCTTGGCCGCGAGTTCGTAACTGCGGATGCGCGCCTCGAGCCGGTCGTCGCCGGGGCGTTCCTTGGCGTGGAGCTGATTCAACTGCTCCAGTACCTTCAACGTGTCCGCGTCGCTCGCTTTGGTGATGAAGTCGCCGCGCTGGCCGGGGAATAAGTCGTGGATGGGCTGCGGTCGACCGGGGAAGAGCACGGTCCCTTGGTGCTGCCCCGGCAAGAATGCCGAGTCCCAGTTCTTGGTGCCGTTGGAGGCGTATCCCCGGTGATCGGGCATGACCACGAACGTCGGCAGGTTTTCGTTCAACGTGCCGAGGCCGTAGCTGATCCAGCAGCCGGCGCCGGGGAAGCCGGGCGACTGGAAGCCCGTCGCTTGCAGGAACGTCCCTTGGCTGTGCACGCCGGTCTTACCGACCATGTTGTGGACGAAGGCCAGTTCCTCCGCGACTTCGCCGAGTGGCGCCACCGTCTCCGAGAGCAGCTTGCCGGACTTCCCGTAGGGTTTGAAATCCCACAGCGGTTTGAGCCACGGCCCGAGGCCATCTTGGAAGGCTTCGACCTTCTCGCCGAAGTTCGCCGGCTGGCCGTGCCGCTTCACCAACTCCGGTTTGAAGTCGAACAGATCGACGGCGCTCGCCCCGCCGGCCATGAACAACTGCACGACGCGCTTGGCCTTCGGCTTGTGGTGCGGCACCCCTTTCGCCCCCTCGGCCGCGAGGAGTTGCGACAGTGCCAAGCCGCCGAAGCCGCCGGCGGTGCCGAAGAGGAAGTCCCGTCGGGAAAGCATCGGGGACTCCACACATGCGAATGGCGAAGATCGGAATCCCCGCGCCATCGTCACTTTTTGGGTTTGTCATCGGGCATGTTGGTCAGGATCGTCAACGGCTCTTTGGGCGGCTCGACGTTGTTTTTCGGCAGCTCGGCCTTTTCGTTGCCCCCGCAGCCGGCCATTACGAGCAATAGTATAGCTATAGACAATCGGTTCATGTTTGCCTCGGAGTTTGAATCAATTGATGAGCGAGCCGGACGGGTTGACTTGTCCGTCGCGCATCCCGGCGAGGTATTGGAACGCGTTCCAGTCGCTAGGGGGCGCGCCCGAGAAGGTTTGGTAGTCGGTCGCACCCTTTCGGATCGACCGCACCGAGCCGTCGCCGAAGGTGAAGTTGACCGCGCCGATATGCTTGCTGTTGAACTGGTACCAAGCGGCTTTGTTGGAGCTCATGCCCGCGAGCGTGGGCATCGCGCCGAAGCCCATCCAAGATCCCGAGTACTCCTTCGGGGCGGTGGTTTCCCCGCCGGTCATTTCGCCGAAGATTAGCGTGTTGCTGGTGCCGTCGGTGATGGCGTTGAGCACAGTCTTCGAGCGGTTGGTGAACACCCCTTCCAGAGTCGAGCCGACCGAGTGGGTGCCCCGGCCCGCCCCGCCCGCGACACCCGTGTAGTTCGTGCGGCCGAGTTGGCCGGCCGCACTCGACACCGGCAAGTTCGGGGCGACGAAGACCAAGCCGAGCGGATAGGGGGATCCGGCCGAGATATTCGCAAAGTGCGTGAACATGCCAATCCCTTTCGTGGCGCTCTCGGGGTTATCCGAAGGACACAGGAACGTCTTGACCTTGGCGGTGCCCGCATTGAAAGCGGACGCGTCGGTCCACCAGTTCGGCGAAACCGCCGCATTGAAGTCGAATAAGATGGGGGGGATCGCCCGGTAGATGTTCTCCTGCTCCATCTGCGGCAGCAGGAACGCCAGTGAGCCGATGAGCGAGTTGCCGGAGATGACGACCCCGCTGGAAGTCGCCTCGTTGTTGCGCGGGCCCATCCAACCCGGCGGGAGGTAGCCGTTTGCGCTCTCGTAGTTGTGCGCCGCGAGGCCGAGTTGCTTCAGATTGTTCTGGCAGGTCATGCGGGCGGCGGCCTCGCGGACCTTCTGCACGGCGGGCAAGAGCAGCCCGATCAAGATCGCGATAATCGCGATCACGACCAACAGTTCGATGAGAGTGAACCCGGACTTACGACGAGTCATGGTTTTCTCCAAGAAGGAGGAATGTGGGAATCCACGCCAGTCAATGTAACACGGCAGGACGAGGTTTCCGTGAAGATTGTGCGGGGAATTGCAACATGGGGTGTGCCAACGATTCTTGGAGTCGTCATTCCAGCGTGAACCCACCCACCCTATCGTGGAATGACGTCCGACTTTCGGAACGACCTAGACGCGGCAAGGAGTTACGTCCGATTTCGGATGCCTCCCCTGGCTTGGATTCACAAGTCATTCCCCCGTGGCTCCAAGAATTGTTGTCATACCCATTGCAACATGCGGCTCATCAGCCGCGAAGCATCCTCACGCGCACGCCAAGCAGCAGCAGCAGACCTCGCATCCGCCCTCGGCGCACAACCCGGCCATGCAGGTATTCTCGCAGCAATCTTGTCGTTTCTGAGCCGGAATCGGCCCCTCCAAATCCTCCGATTTCTGTTTCGCCCTCCGCCAAGCGTCCGCATCCGTGGGCTTCGGCAAGTCCGTCGCCGGGGCCTCGGCGTAGGTCGGCCGTTCCTCCTCCTCGGTCGAAGCCCGCGGTCCGGCGAACGCGAGTTGCCCCGTCGTCAACGCCAGCCAACTCCGCTGCGTCACCATTTTCAACATCGCCCATCGATTGGGCCGCGCCGGGCAGGTCCGTAGCCCCGAGGGCCGGAAGTTCGCGATGCGGTCTGCCACCCGGCTCGCAGTCGTCGCCGCGCGGCTGCGGTGCCCGAAGCGAACTCGAGCGACGTCCGCACTGTCGCTCAATTGATTCCAACAGAATTCGAGCGACCGTTCCACCGCCGACTCGTCCGGCAGCGGATTGAACTCGCCCCGCAGTCGATCGCGGTGCCAATCGGCGGCGCAGTCGAACGCGATCAACGCCCGGCCGATGTGCCGACCGATGGTCCGCAAGGCATCGCGCTGGTCCGGTCGGCGGATGGCTCCGGCGAACAGGCCGAAAAGATAGCCGAACGCTTCCGCCGTCGGTTCGACATATTCCGCGAGCGTCACCGCGCGGCCCGGTCGTTCGAGGCGGTGATGCTCCGCGAGGAACCCGGCGACAGTAGGATCGAAAGCGGGATCGTACTTCCGCAGGTGATTCTTCGCCTGCGCGATGCGGTTCCGCAACACGAACTTGGCGAAGCGGGCGAGTGTTGAACGGGAATCGCGGACATCGTCGTCGAGTTTGATCGACGCCAGGAGCACGGCGAACGACGCGCAGAACATCCCAACCTCGGCATCGCCGGCCACCGCCACGTTCGCCCGGCCACCGAGTTTGCAGCAGCGTTGATTCGGCAAACATCCCGCATCGACCGCCCCGGCATCCAGCGCGAGCTGGTACAGGAAGACCGCCTCGTAACTGTGGAACGGCAAACTGCGGATGCCGAGGCGTTGCCGCTGGTGAACGCAAAGCCGGGCGTAGGACCGGCGATAGTCGTCGGATTGCGGACTCGGACGGAGGAACCCGAACATGGAATACTCGGGGCGATCTTGAAGGAAAGGGTAGCGTACACGCGGAAAGCCGCCGATACCAGCACGGTTCCGCCTTGCCCACGGAGGAACCCGCTCGTATCCTAATGGTGTTGGCGAAGTGGCGGAATGGCAGACGCACTCGACTCAAAATCGAGCACCGAAAGGTTTGTGGGTTCAAGTCCCACCTTCGCTACTTTATCTCGAATTGCCACCAATTTCAGGTTTCTTGATTCGTTCAACTCTTCGCCTAGATGGACGACTCTCCGGCAATCTAGCCGAATTCAGTGCCCCTAACAACCCATTCAGTGCTCTTCTAGCCGCTTCTAGCCCATCAAAAGAACTTTTCAGCCCATTCCAAGTGCTGAAAGCGATGCCAAGATCGAAGTTTGAGGGGAACGGGATCGACTTGGAAGGGAATTGGAAGTGCATCGGCAAGGCATCGGCTAGCAAGAATCGATTTGTGAGGCCGAGCACCCGCGGACGCGGGAGCGGTTTTTCGCCTTGTTTATGGAAAGGCGTAAGGAATGGTGGCTGCCGCCCTTTATTCGACTCACTTCCCGTATTCGTCCTTCCACTCCTCGTACCAGGCCATCTGGATGGCTTCGAGGATCTTCTCCGACGATCCCGCGGCCGGGGCTTCGAAGCCTTCCAGGTCCATCACCCATTTGTGCATGTCGGTGAAGCGCACCGTCAGCGGGTCGAGGGTGTCGTAGCGCTCGAAAAGCAGTTCGCCGAGTTCGCGGGAATCGGTCCAAGTCAGGGGCATGATGCGGACCTCGGTCGGACGGACGGATCGATCACCAACGACCGCCGCCCCAAAAGAGGCGGCCCCACGGACGCAACGCCTATTGCCAACTGCCGAAGATCAAGAGCGTTCACAGAAGCCAACCCGCGAATCCGGGTAGTTCATGCTGCGGTTTCCAGCGGTTGCAAACCGGCCGGCAGCTTCGGTTGGGTCGCGCGGAGGTACAGTTCCACCAGAATCCCCGCCGCGATGATGCCGAGGCTGATCCACTGCGAGAGCGTCAGCCCGTATTGGTAGGTCGGCTCGATGCGGATCGCTTCGTTCAAAAAGCGGTGCAGGCCGTAGGTCAGCATGAGCAGCACCATCACTTGGCCGTGGTGGCGGCGGAACGGCTGGAAGCAGACGAGCAGGACCGTGATGAGCAGCATGCTGATGGTTTCGTACAGTTGCGTCGGGTAGAAGGTCACCGTCTTGGGCGTGAATACGACCAGCGCCGTTTCGGAACCGCGTTGGACTTTCAAACTCAGGTCCTTGCGGCCGCGGGGCCAATCGCGGGCCAGCTCCCAGAGGGTGTCGTGGGCGCTCAGCGTCACGCCTTGGTCGTTGCCGCGGAGCAACGCCACGGCGGCCCGATATTGCTCGGGGGAGTCGAACGCAATCCGGGCCGTATACGCGTAGAGTTCGTCGGCGTCGCCGAGCGGTTGGCCGCCCGCGCTCTTGGCCCGTTCCAGTTCAGCCGCGACCCCGTCTTTGGTGCCGCTGAGTACGAGGACGATCTTGTTCGGCTCGCCGTTGACTTCCAAAATCAGGTCGTCGGGTTGCAAGCCAGACTTCGCTGCCGCGGAACCGGGTTCGAGGGCGAGGACCACGGAGCGCGGGTCGGCCGGGGGATCGAGCGGCCCTTCGCGGCCGACGCCGACGCGGGGCTTCAACGTGAAGCCGGTCGAGGTTTGCAGCCCCCGGATTTGCGGCCGTCGATCTTTCGAGCCGGCCGGCAGCACGACTTGATCGCGCGCGTGCGCCGACAGCAGTGGGAATTCGCCGAGGCTCGGCGACAGCGGCATCACTTGGCACTCGGGGCAGGCGACTTGACCCCAACAGCAGCCGTTGAGGTAGCAGCCGATGCGGCCCACGGCCATGCCGATGGCCAACAGCGGCGCGAGGGCGTCGGCGAAGCGGGCCGTCGAGATGTTGAATTTTCGGAGGACGACCCGGTAGAAGACGATGTAGCCGAGGATGCCGCCCATCACCGATCCGTAGACGACGATGCCGCCGTTCCAAATCTGCACGAACGACTTGGCCAGACCCCACGCGGTCCGGTCCGGGAATTGATCCGCGTACTGCCACATGTAGACGAGCCGCGCCCCGGCGATCCCCGTGAGGAACAGCACGATGGCGATGTCTTGCACTTTCTCTTTGGGCACGCCGATGGCGGGGAATCGCTTCGGCCCCCAGAGCATCGCGGTGATGACGAACACCAAGAACAGCATCGCCCCGAACCCGTACAGCGGCACGCCGTCCGGCGGAAAAAACGACGACGTGAACGGGATGTGGAAGAGGACTTGTTGCATGGGGGAAATCGCGCGCCGGGAGGTACGGGTCTACCCTTGGTTGTAACGACTGCGGTCCGGATTGGGAATGCGGGAGTGACCGGGAGATTCTCGATAGATCAACGGAGGACCGTGATCCCGAGCCAGGCGCCCGCGATCGCGGCGGCGACCGAGCTGCATATGTAGCCGGTCGCACTGCCGTATTCGTCCGCTTCCAACATCCGCAACGCTTCCACGCTAAAGGTGCTGAATGTGGTGAACCCACCGCAGACGCCGGTGCCGAGGAGCAAGAACCAGGCGGGGCGATCTTTGCAGAGGACTGCAAGTAAGCCGAGGGCGAACGACCCGGCGACGTTGATGGCGAAGGTCGACCACGGGAAGCCGCCGGGCACCGCGAACCCGCGGCCGATCCAGAACCGGGCGACGGCGCCGCACCCGCCGCCGAGGAAGACGAGTGTGGGATCGCGACAAGCTAACAGCCAATCGGGCACGGTCGTGGGTTCTCAATTGCCGCGGGTCGCCATTCGTTGGCGCTGACGCCCATCACCGGGTGTAAATGTCGAAGATTTGCGGGGCTTGCACGTTGGTCCCGAGGCCGCGGAGCACGGGGACGTCCTTCAGCCGGAACTCCACGTCGAGCGACTTCATCCGCGTGCCGGAGAAGGTGATTTTGGCCGGTTTGCCCGCGGCCTCTTTGTCGGTGGGTCGCACGACGTATTGCGCCGCAATGATGTACGTGCTCGAGCCGTCCGTGTTGTTGTAAAGGTTTTGCTGCGAAACGGTGTGCGGCGACAAATTCATCGGTTTGCCGTGACCATCGACGAGGGCCAAGCCGTAGGCGTTGGTGAAGCCTTGGGCCATCTGGAGTTCCTCCGGGCTGAGCTTCACCGCGTTCAATTTCACGCGTCCGCCGGGGCCGTTCTCGAGCCAGAGGCCACCCGGGTTGGTGTTCAAGGCGCTGCTACCGTGGAACGGCACGACTTCGCTCGCGTTGTGGCTCGTCGTGACCGAGAGCAGCAGGGCGGAGGCGTCGCCGGGCATCGGTTCGTATTTCGCCTTCAACAGCGTGCGGCTTTCGCCGCGGACTTCTTGGAAGTCGCTACTCAAATCGGCGAGGGCGAGAATCGTTTCCGATTGGCTCCAGACGTTGCCGCGGACCTTGCCTTCGAGCATTTTCAGCGAGGTGCTCGGCCCGTCGGCGTGGGCGAGGAGTTTGAGGTACGCTTGAAACGGTGTCGCGGGATATTCTGACGATATCACCGGACCGCCGTAGTAGCCTTTTCCGCCGCGCCGGAGAGCCCGGCCCTCGAACTGGGCTTGGTTGTTTTGATATTCGAGAGCAACGTGGTCCCAAATGATTTTGCGGCCGTCTTGATCTTCGGCGCGGGTCACGATGGTTTGCGTGGTGCCGACCCAGCGGAGGCGCGGTTCCGGGGTGATTTGCAACAGGACGGGGACGCGGTGGGCCGGCATCTGCGGGAGGTTGGCGACGGGCACCGGGATCGCTTCGATGCGGAACGCACCCGAGATGACAATGGGGATCGACGATTTCGCTTGTTTCGGACGCAGGGTCACCGAGCCCAGCGGTCGGCTGTCCACCGCGCCGGGGTCGTACACCAAATTGACGGGGCCGCCTTGGTTCACGGCCGATTCCACTTCGAGATTGGCCTCGTCCGCGAGCCGCTGCAAGGCGATCCAAAACTCGACCTTGCCCGATTGCGGAGTCACTTTTTTCGAGCGCGGATTTTGATCGCCATTGATGCCGATCGTGTAGCCGGTCTGCTTGCGGAGCACGTCGAAGGCGGCGCCGAGAGTCTGTTCTTCGGCCTTCAATTCGACGACGGTGCCCGCCGTCGACTTCGCGTTGGCCACGGCCCGTTCGATCTTGGCGATCAAATCGATCGCGCGTTCGGTCGCTTCGAGATTCCCGGTCCGGGCGACGGACTTCAGCGCCGGCAGGCCATCGGCCCCGAGATCGGCGAAGCGCTTCCCGGCCGCTTCGCGGACCCGGTAGTCGCGATCCCCGAGTTGCTCGGACAGCCGTGCGAGTTCCGACTCGCCCACGACGGGCATTTTGGCTTTGAGGTCTTGGGAGTAGCCCGAACCGGCGACGGCCAGCGCGGACACGGTAGCCGCGAGAAATCGACGCATGGGGAACTCCCGGAATGGGTCCAACGCACCTTCACAAACAATTATGCCCGGAGGTCCTCCTCCGGGCAAGCTCGGTGATGGAGGTTGTTACCCGCCGGTTACCCGATCAATTTCTCGATAGCTTTGCCTTCGCGGAAGAGCTGGATCGGCCGGCCGGTCGGGCTTTGGATTTCCGTGTCGGACTTGATGCCGAGCTGGCCGAAGATCGTCGCGCCGATGTCGTCCGGAGTGCAGGGGTCGAGATTCGGGGCCATCCCGCTGGCGTCGGTGGTGCCGTGGGCATACCCGCGTTTGATCCCGCCGCCGGCGAGAATCGCGGCCATACTGCGCGCCCAGTGATCGCGGCCGCCGTTCTTGTTGATCTTCGGTGTGCGGCCGAATTCACCGGCGCACATCACGATGGTACTGTCGAGCATCCCCTGTTGGTCGAGGTCGGCAATGAGCGCGGCGAGGGCCCCGTCGAGCGAGGGCATCAGTTTCGTCTTGTGGGCTTCGAAGGTCTTGGCGTGGGTGTCGAAGCCGCCGAAGCCGAGGGTGACGAAGCGGACGCCCGCTTGGACGAGCCGGCGCGCGGCGAGCGCGGCGGGGCCGATGGGGCCGGTGCCGTAGCTCTCGCGGATCGCGGCCGATTCCTCGTTCAAGCTGAACGCTTTTTTCGTCTTGTCCGACCGCAAGATTTCGATGGCTTGCTTGTGGAAGGTATCGAGGCCGTCGACGAGGTCGGACTGTTGATCGAGCTTGCGGAAGCCGTCGTCGAAGGACTTCAGCAGTTGGTCTTTCTTGCTGAGGTCGTCGAGCGAGACACCGTTGGGCAGGGTGATGCCGCGGAGGCGGAACGCGGCGGTCTTGTCGCCTTTTTCCACGGCCGCGCCTTTGCCGCCGCCGTTGGATTCGACGGTGAACGCGTTGTAGCCGGTGCCGAGGTAACCGGCGCCGCCGGCCGCGCCGTTGCGGAGGTCGATGAAGCTGACGAACGGCGGGATGCCGAGTTCGGTCTTCAGCATCTTCGAGGCGACGGAGCCCATCGCCGGGTATTGGATCGCGGAGGTCGGTTTGTTGCCCGTGGTCATGAACACGGTGGCCGGGCCGTGGCTCGGGATCGTGTGGTAGAGCGAGCGGACAACGGAAATTTTATCGGCGACGCCGGCCATCTTCGGCAGGGTCTCGGCGAACTGGACGCCCTTGGCTTTGGTGTCGATCGACTTGAACTCGCCGCGGATCCCTTCGGGAGCATCGGGCTTGTTGTCCCACATGTCGATGGTGGCCGGGCCACCGGAGAGCCAGACGAGGATGACGCTCTTGGCTTTGGGGGCCTTGCCGTCGTACTCTTTCGCCTTGGCCTCCGATGCCAGGATCGTCGGCAGCGTCAGGCCGAGCATCCCGGCGGAGCCGATTTGCAGGAAGTTGCGGCGGGAGAAGCCTTCGCAGTCGGTCTTGAACATGGTCAACCTCGGGTTAGGAATTTCCGGCACGGATTCTCTGGATGTAAGCGGTGAGCATTTTCTTCACTTCAACAACGCGCGGTTCCAATTCCCTATGCAGGTCAACCGGCGTATAAGTCAGGTCTCGGCTCAACAACAATTGATACTCCAATTCGCAGGCGGACCGCATCGCCACTTGCATCAATCTCGCCAACTCTTGATCGTTGTCCGACCCGCAACCTTCGGCGATATGAGTCGGAATCGCCGCTCCGGATCGTCGCATTTGAATGGTCAGACCGAAACGCTCATCTGCTGGAAACCGCATCGTGAGCTTGTAGATTTCAATCGCGAGAGCATGGGCTTTCTCCCAAACTTTCAGCGTGCGAAAATCCTTCATGTTCGCTCCGAAACTGATTCCTGATCACTGATGACTGATGTTTCACAAAATCAGTGTTCAGTCATCAGTGATCAGGAATCAGTGATTGAGGATGAACTCCCTCGTATTGATCAACGCCCACAGCACATCTTGCATCCCCGCTGCGCGAGTCTTTTCCGCGGCGATGTACTTCAACGCGTTGGCTTTCTCGGATTCGGTGGGGAACCGAGAAAGCGTCCCCAAAAACAATTCCTCCACAGCCTCAGCGTCGGTCTTCTTCGATTTGGCGAGCGCGTGGGCCCGGTTGGTTTGCAACGCTAACTTCGCGGTCAGACTGGGGTCGGTCAGGCGGAAGAGCGTCTGCGGCAGCGCCGCTTCCGCGGCCCGTTCGCAATCGCAGGCGGTCGTTCGGGCCGGACGGCCGAAGATACGGAGCACGTAGGCCAGGTTCGCATTGTTCAACCGGCTGGCGCCGACTTCGATCATCTTCTTGCCGGCCGGAGCATCCGCGGCGAAAGTCTCGTCGACGCCGATGCCGGAGTTCAACACATCGACGACTTGCTCGGCCATCAGCGAGCGGACATAACTGCGGGCGAAGTTGTTCTTGTCGAACTTGTTGGTGTCGTTGGCCTTGGCCGAAAGTTGATAGGTCCGGCTCAGCAAGATCGCGGTCTCGAGTTTGCGAATGTCGTAGCCGCTGTCGGTGAACTCCTGGGCGAGCGCTTCGAGAAGCCGGGCGTTCGTCGGTGGATTGGCTTGGCTGAAATCATCGACCGGATTTACGAGGCCGATGCCGAAGTAGTGGGCCCAGACGCGGTTCACGAAACTCTTGGCGAAGAACGGATTCTCCTTCGAGACCATCCATTCCCAGAGTTTGGCCCGCGCGTCGGTCCCGGATGCGTGTTTCAACTCCGGCCCGCCGAGGGCTTTGCTGCCGACGGTGCGCGTCGTCATCGGGATCGGTTTCAAGGCCGGCGTTTTTCCGGGGCCCCCCATCGTGGCGATGAACATCTCCCGGACGTTGGGGAACTGGGCGTTCGCTTTGCCACCGGCCGTCGCGGCTTCTTTGCGCTTGGCGTTTTCGGCGTCGGCGAGTTTCTTCGCGTCCGCGCTGCTGAACTGGTTGTTCGCGAAAACCACGTTGGCGAAGACGTTGGCGAAGCCCCAATAATCGTCTTGGGTCCAGCGGTCGGTCGGGTGCTTGTGGCACTGGGCGCATTCGAGCCGCACGCCGAGGAATGCCGCCGCGACTTTCTCGCTCCACTGTTCGATCGGCACGGCTTGCTGGCGGCGCCAGAAGAGGTCGAGCGACTTCTTGTTCGCGTAGTCGCTCTCGAAGCCTTTCTCCATCTGCTCGTCGATCTTCTTCGTCGCCTCGAACCACTCGTCCGCTTTCTGGCCGTCGTTGCTGGTCGCCGTAACGATGTCGCGCACGATCACGTCGTACGGTACGTTGTCGGCGACCCGTTTCCGGAGCCAGTCGTGCCACATTTGCGACCGGCGATTCTGCATCACCCCGTTGGGCTGTTCGAGCGCGACGGTATTGTTGCCCGTGATGTCGCTGAGTTTCGTCGCCCACAGCGCCGCGTGCAGCGGATGCTTGAGTAATGATTCGATTTTCTTCGCCCGTTTATCGGCCGAGGTATCGGCGGCGAATGTGCGGATCTCGTCCGGCGTCGGCAGAATCCCGATGGTGTCGATCGTGATCCGTCGGAGGAATTCGAGATCGGTGCTGCGTTCGGCCGGCACCATGTTCAACAGTTTGAGTTTGGCGAAGACTTCGCGGTCGATGGAGTTGACGGGTTTCACGTCCGGATACTTCGCCCCCGGTTTGCCCGGCGCCGGCACGAGAACCCGAATTGCCCGGACGCTCCCGCGGTATAAAACCGTGAGCCCGGTGTCCCCCGGTTGGCGGGACGAAACGATGCCCAGCGGCGACACGGCCCCGATGGCATCGTCGCCGATTTTGAAATCGCAGAAGGGTGTAATGTCTTCGGATGTCCCGTCGGCGAATTTGGCCGTCACTCGGATTTGGAACGTCTTTTCGACCGCCAGCACCGCGAAGTCGGGCGGGCTCACCGCCAGTTCTTCGATCTTGCCGCTACCGGGGGTGTGCGTGGCCCCTTGTTCGATCCAGGTGCGGAAGATCGAATCGATCCATGTCCCTTTGCCGAAGCGCATCCCACCGTCGTGGGGCATCCGGCCGGCCCCCTTCAGGAGGAGCAAACTTTCGTCGGGCTTTTGGGTGTTCACCCGCCGGCCGAGGTTGTCTCGCGTCAGGGCCGCAAAGTCGAAATCGGGTTCGTAGCCGAAGAGCGAGAGGCGGAAGCCGTTCTTCCCTTGGAAGCTCCCGTGGCAACCCCCGGCGTTACAGCCGGCTTTGGACAGCAGTCCCATCACGTGCCGTTCAAAATCGACTTTCTCGATTTTTCCACCAGACGGCAGATCGACGGCGGACGCGATCCCCGGTGCGGCCAAGCAGACCGCGACCGTCAGTAAGTGGATGGGAATCATAGGGTTCCGTCGCAAAAGTGCAAACTGGCGGGGCGGGGTCCACTCGTGACCGCTACCGATTGAACCTCGCCGCGTGCGAGAAGTTTCGCTCCGCAATCGCCGGCACGCAAGAAAAATGCGCGCGGAATCTCGATCACCCCGGTCGCAACTCCAACATCGCGCAGCTTCCCAAGTCGAGTTCCTCGTCGCCGAAGGTGAGCACCCTCGCGCCGAGGCCGCAGACGAGGCCGCTGTCGGCACTGGTCCAGTCGACCAATTCGCCGAGGGCCAAATCGTCCCCTTCACGGCTGCTACCGGGGTACACGAGGGGGAGCGTCACCGTGTGCTGGGTGCCGTCGGCGAGTTTCAATCGGGCCGACCGGAAGGCGAGATCGAGCAGATGCTCGGATTTTTCCAGCCGGAGGGTCCGCACATCTTCGAACGGAATCCAAACGTATCGTCGGCCCAGAAACGCTTCGAAGTGCGCGGCGAAACGGTCGTCCGAATCGCGCAGGCCGGCGAACTCCCGACCGTCCACGAACCCCGAAACTTCCGGGACGAGACCGTCCGCGCGGTCGAGATACTTCAGCGCCAATTCGGTTTGGCCTCGATTGTGGCAGAGAACCGCATTCCAACGGCAGCGCAGATGCGGCGGCGGCTCCTTCAAAAAGTCCGGCCGACGCAAACGCGGGAAGCGTCGGCCGTCGGCGCGGAGGATGTCGCGGAACGCCCGTTTTGACGCGGGCCAATTCGGCGAATCATTCCGAATCGAGTTGAGCTCCCGCAACGCGTCCGCGGTTTCCCCGGCGAGCGTGAGCAGTTCGAAGAGAAACAGGCGGATGGTATCGTCGTCCGGGTGGTTCGCGGCGGCGATCCGCTGGAGGGCGAGAGCATCGGCGAGGCGACCGTCATCGAGGGCGACACGCGCGGCGGTCACAAGTCGAACCGGCGGGCGAGGCCCCACACCGCAGCAACGAGGACCAACGTGGTGAGCAGACCCGCGAGAAACCAGCGCAGCGATGATCGCCAACCGGCCGATTGGAGTCGCGGCGGCGCCGGCGAATCCGCGCCCGGTTTTCGGCTCGAGTCGTCGGGTAATTGCGGAGCTTCGTGGGTCGGGTCGCCGTCGGAAAAACCGACGGCGGGGGCGAGCCGGGATCGTTCGAGCAAGCGCGTGAGGTGGGCCGCACCGCGCAAGGCGGTCAGTTCGAAAGCGATCTCCGCGGAAGTCGGTCGTCGCTCCGGGTCTTTCGCGAGCATGCGGTTGACGAGTTCCGCCAGTGCGCCGGGGACATCCCATCGGTCGCGAATGGACGGGACCGGCTGTTCGAGATGTGCTTTCATCTTGGCCCGTGGCGACATCTTCGGCGAGACCAACGGCGAGTGGCCGGAGAGCATCTGGAACACCACGCAGCCGAGGCCGTAGCAATCGACTTTCGCCGTGACGGTGGTCGGGTCGACCCATTGCTCCGGGGCCATGTAATCGTGGGTACCCAAGTACGTAATCCCGGTCAACCGGCCGTTGGGGCGGCCAGTCGCTTCGCTGGTGAGGGCCAAGCCGAGATCGAGGATTTTCACGTCGCCGTCGGCGGTGAGCATCAAGTTCGACGGTTTGACATCGCGGTGGACGATGCCGTGTTCGTGGAGGTGTGCCAAGCCCTGCGCCACTTGCAGGGCGATCTCGATGGCGTCGGGAACAGGCAGGCGGCCGACAGAGCGCACGAGTCGGGCGATGTCAACGCCGTCCAAGAGTTCGAGGGCGAGATACGAGATCCCGTCGGCGTCGCCGGCATCGGTGGCGCGCACGACGTTGGGGTGATTGAGCTTGGCGATAACGCGGGCTTCGCGGTCGAAACGCTCTTGGTACTCGCGGTCGATGGTCATCGGCGACGGCAAGATTTTCAGGGCGACGACACGATCCAGTTTGGTGTGGCGGGCCTCGTACACGGCCCCCATCCCACCGCGGCCGATGAGCCGGAGGATGCGGTACGGACCGACGCGCTCAGGCATACGGGGCGTTTCGGGAACGGTGTCTTCGGCACCGCAGCCGGTGAGTTGCTGGGCTTGTTTTTTGGGCCCCATCGCGGCGGACGCGGCGCGGCACTCCAGACACTCCGCCAAATGCTGCACCGCGAGGAAATGTTCCTGGAGCGGGAGCGCGCCGTTGTGGAATTCTGCCATCTGGTCTACGTTCAAACACGCCGTCGCCTGCACGCCATCCCCCGCATCAACGAATTTTTGAGGGCGGAACCTCGATATCGATCTATTAAGTATAGGGAAGGTACTGTCCGAAAAGCTAGGCCGTGTGGGTTGGGGTGTCGCAACGATTCTTGGAGGTGGCTGGAACTGGGCTGGGCCTGGGGGCATCGAACGCGGATGCGGTATTTGCGAGATCGTCTCGTCGTGCTTCTTGGAGGCGTTCCCGGCATTCGTCCAAAAGCGATTGTTCCAAAGGCGATTGTTCCAACACCCCGCCTCTGTCGGCTCGGGGGTTTCTTCAAATTTCATGACACAAGTCATTGCTGAACAAGAGGATCGGCCACAAGGGCCGTTTCGGCTCCGATTCTTCCAATTCTTTTAAATGGTTCCAAAGTGGGGTGTCACACACTCTGTTGGAAGCAATTTCCTGAGGTGTTTTC
>JANXTU010000494.1 GCA_025352235.1 Fimbriiglobus sp. | reverse complement strand
CTCAGCGTCCAAACGCTGGACTCAGCGTCCAAACGCTGGACTCAGCGTCCAAACGCTGGACTCAGCGGCCAAACGCTGGACTCAGCGGCCAAACGCTGGACTCAGCGGCCAAACGCTGGACTCAGCGGCCAAACGCTGGACTCAGCGGCCAAACGCTGGACTCGACGATTGTGACTTTGTGCGCAGGCCAGGCGTCGGTTCGGTTGATCCGTCAATACGGGGCTTCGATGGGAGTGAACAGCATCCCGTTGAAGTCGAACAACAAGGTCTCGTTGGCAAGGCCCTCGGCCAGCACGCTCCCGGCGAACAATTTGCCGCCGGTCGCCCAAACTAACCGGGTTCCGTCGAGATCGGCCCATTCCCAGTCCGGGTAGGCGATGGATACGCCGGACGTTGGGTGGACGAGTTGGTGTTCTTCCCAGTAGCATCCTTTTCCTACCGAACCCGGATGGGCCAACTTGCGGAGCATCCACTCCGGGGAAATCTGCTTTTCGAATGTTTGCTCGGCCTGCCAAGTACCAATGTTCTCGACCCGAGTGACATTCCAACCATCACGGATGAGCCGTGGGGCGTACCTGCTCAAATCTTGAACGCAATCCACGACCGGTGGCGGCTCCTTTTGATTGCTTGCAACGACTTCGCGACTCCCCCTAATGGTATGTCTTTGTCCACTATTCAGCAGATAGGTCGTCTCGCTCGTCCACACGCCGCCGCCGAGCCAGCATTCGCCCCCGATCAGATACATCGAGATTGCTTTTAGAAAGGGTGCATGTGAAACCCCGGTCCAAGACGTACCGGCTTTCCCCGCAGAATAGAGGAAGTACTTGCCGTCGGGGGATAGGTCACACAAACGCTCGTATATCCGGCCCTTCAGCCATTGACCCATCTTGAATTCGTCTCGGGTTCGATCCCAGAGGATCGTCGCGACCCGCTTCGCCGGTCCGCGCCGGATCACGACTCCCACCGGTGCCTGGCTGGCCAACAAAACGTGAATGCGCGCGGGGAATTGGATCGGTACCATAGCGTTCTTCCCTCGGTCGGCCGTTATTCCATCACCGTTGCAATTCCCTTTCCAATCGCGCCAGCAAATCCTTCGCCAACCAGACGCGTTCGCCTACGGTCAGCTTCTCGTCTTTCGCCAACCACGCCCGGACTTTCTTCTCCGCGGCGACGGCGGTGCTGTGCGTCTTCGCGCCGAAGTGCTTGGCGATTTGCCCGTACGTCGCGGCGGTGTGCTTGCGGCAAAGGTAAATCGCGAGCATCCGCGGGTGGCTGACGGCCCACGACCGCGACTTCGATTGCAACGTGCCCGAGGCGAGCCGGAGGACGGCGCAGACCGCGTGATCGACATCCGCGATGGAGATGGCGCGGACGGTGTGCCGGAGCAAATCGCCGAGCGCGTCCCGCACGAGGTTCAGGTCGATCGGCTGGTTCGTCACCTTCGCGACGTGGCGGACGCTGTTGATGGCCCCTTCGAGTTCGCGCACGTTGCCGGGGAGATTCTTGGCGAGGTACTTCATCACCGGTTCGGGGATCGCCGGGTGCCCGCCCGTCGCTTTCTTCCGCAGGATTTCCAGCCGGGTCGAATCGTCCGGCGGCTGCAACGACCAAATCGCCCCGCCCAAAAGTCGGTCGACGAGTTCGGGCATCAGCTCCTCGGCGAGCCGCGGGTGACAATCGGTGGTCACCACGACTTGCAACCCGTCGGCCATCAGTGCGTCGAGGGTGTGAATGAACTCGCGCTGCGTCCCCGGTTTGGTGGCGAGGAAGTGGAGGTCGTCCAAGAGCAGGGCGAAACACTCGCGAAATTGCTTGCGGAAGGCGCCGTGTTTTTCGAAGCGGCTCGCTTGCACGAAACGCGTCGTGAACTCCTCCGCCGTGATGTAACAAGGCCGCGACTCGGGCCACGCTTTGCGGAGACCGGTGTAGATGCCTTCGAGCAGGTGCGTTTTGCCGGTGCCGACCGGCCCGTGCAACACCAGCGGGTTGGCCCCTTGGCCGGGTTCCTCGACGACGCTGATCGCAGAGGCGTGCGCCACCCGGTTGCACGACCCCGTGATGAAGTCGCCGAGGCTTTTCCAACGCCGTCCTTGGCCGACTTTGGGTTTGGTAAACTTCTGCTGCGACGCCGGCGGCGGCAGCAAGTCATCGCCGAAAATGTGGGGCTTGCCGCGCTCTTTCGACTTCCCCGCCGGCCCCGGTTTCGCGGACTTGACTTCGGGCTCGGCTTGGCTCGGGAACAGGGCCGCATCGACGACGAACCGGACGGGCGTCGGCCGGCCGAATACGGCGACCGCCGCGGCGCGCACGGCATCCCCGAACGTCTGTTCGAGCCACTCTTGAAATTGATGGCTGGCGACGACGACGAGCAGTTCCCGCCCGGCGGAGACGAACTTCGCGTGGTCGTGGAACCACATCTGGAATCTCGGGCCGCTGATTCTTTCGATCAGCGCCGCTTCCATGCGGAGAGCCAGAGATTCCATCGGCGGTTGAGACACGTTGCTTTCCAAGTCGTCTCGGCCCGGAGCAGGCGTCACGGTACGATTTCTCCGCCCGTGACGGTTGTCGCGGGTGCGGGTGAATGGTTCGTGAAGGTGCCCCGAGTTGGGAACCTTCATTTTGCGCCGAATTGGCTTTGCGCCTACCGGTTGCCATCTCAGTTACCCCCGTCCTGGGGGTTTCCGAGGTGCGAAACCGCTACAACTCCACACTGGCGTTAAACCCCCTACAATCAGAGGAATCGCCAGCCTAGAAATTGCGGTCGCGACCCGGAGGCGAAGAAGCGCGCAGAGAACTGACAGGAAATCAGTTTTTACCGTCTAGACGCAACAAGTACAAGTCTTGCAATTCGTAGATTCGGAAAAATTGATCGCCGTACAACCGGATCGCGGGTTCGTTCCGGACATCGACGCTCAACCCCACCTCGCGGATACCGGCCCGGCCCGCCGCCGCGATGGCCCACCGGAGCAAGGACTGGCCCCATCCGCGGCCGCGCGCCTCGGGAACGAGACCGAGGTAGCCAATTTCCCAAACGCCCGGCAGCGGCAATTCGGACAGCATTACGACGCCGATCGGGCGAGAATCCGGGCCCTCGACCGAGTGCCAATGGGGCGGGTCGGGCTGCCCATGGCGGTATCCGTCCAATTGCTGCACGGCGGGGCGATCCACGGTCGTCTCGGGGAGATCGAGCGTGCCGACATACGTCCGCTCCAAGATCGCGGCGAAGGCGGCTTCCCCGACTTCCGAATAGGGTCGGAAGTTCAAAAGCGAATCCGGCTCGGTCGGGAATTCGGGGAGGGTGGAACCGTGGCGGAGCCGGTGCTGAATTTGCGTGATGAACCGGTAACCGCCAGCCAGCAGCGGTGCCGCCAAGGACGCGTCTTCCGGGGCGAGCAGGCAATGGGCGATTTCGGCCCCCGCACCGCGAAAATGAGCCGTCGAGGCGGCGACCAGCGCGTCCCGAATGGCGTCGTCCGAACCGAAGGGCGGCAGCACGACCCCGGTGCCGCCGGGCAAGTTCTGCGCGGCGATGGCCCCGCCCGGCACCCCGTCGCGCCGGGCGATCAGCAGTCCGGTGGAATCGAATGCCCCGGATCGCACGAGTTCGAGCAGCCGGGCCGCGCGGGTGTCGATCGCGCCAGCCGGGGCGTTCCCGAGCGCGAGCCGACAGGCCATCGGCCATTCCTCCGCGGTGGCCGCAGCCACCTCGATGCGGCCCATGGCTAGGCCTTCTTGCCTTTCTTCGCAGGCTTTTTCGCCGGGGCGGGCGGCGACTTCGCGGGCGTTTTCGCGTCCGCGGCCGGCTTCTTCTTGCCACCGAAGATCGCTTCGTAACCGTCGCCGTAGGTTTTGCTCTCGGACATGCCGACGCGGACGATACTCATGGGAAGGCTCCAAATTGGGGGCAACGGATTCGACTCGGAAAGTGTAGCGCGCGAACGGGGCGGTGTCTCACGACTTTTCCGTCCGCGCCACCGTGATGCGGACGTACTTCGACGTCGGCGTATGGCTGCGGTCGGCGGTGCTATCGAGCGGGACGAGCACGTTCGTCTCGGGGAAGTAGGTCGCGCAGCAACCGCGCGGGACATCGTATTCCACGGCGAGGAACCTCGGGGCGCGCCGGGTTTCATCCGCGTAATGCCCCGTGAGATCGACGACATCCCCGGCTTTCAGGCCGCGTTCGCGGATGTCGTCGGCGTGCATTAAAATTACCCGGCGTTCGTTGTGGATGCCCCGATAGCGGTCGTGCAGGCCGTACACGGTCGTGTTGAATTGGTCGTGGGTGCGGATCGTCATCATGGCGAGTTCGCCCGCTCTCAATTCGAGCGTGCCCAAGGAATTCGACCGGAACCGGGCCTTCCCCGTCGCCGTCGGATATCGGCCGTCGCGCGGTCCGTTCGGCAGGTAGAAACCGCCGGGCTTCCGAACTCGCTCGTTGTACCGGTCGAAGCCGGGGATCACGCGCTCGATGCAATCGCGGATGGAATCGTAGTTGGAAGCGAACTCGCCCCACGGCACCGTCGATCGTGCGCCCAAGGTCGCCACGGCCAACTTCGCAACGATGGCGGTTTCGCTGAGCAACTGCGGCGAGGCCGGGTCGAGTTTCCCCTGCGAGCGCTGGACGATGCCCATCGAGTTTTCGGTCGTCACGAATTGCTCGCCGCTCGCTTGGCGGTCGCGCTCGGTGCGGCCGAGGCACGGGAGGATCAGCGCCGTCCGCCCCGTGACCAAGTGGGCGCGGTTCAACTTGATCGACACCTGCACGGTGAGGTTCGTATTCTGCAGCGCCGCGGCCGTGGCATTCGTGTCGGGCGTCGCGCTGAGGAAGTTGCCACCCATGGCGAAGAACACCTTCACCGCGCCGTCGCGCATGGCCCGGATGCAATCGACGACGTTGTGGCCCGGTTCGCGCGGTGCGGCGAACCGGAACTCTTTTTCGAGGGACGCGAGGAAGGCTTCGGGCGCGTGCTCATTGATTCCCATGGTGCGGTCGCCCTGCACGTTGCTATGGCCGCGCACGGGGCAGACCCCGGCCCCGGGCTTGCCGATGCTGCCGCGCACGAGCAAGACGTTGACGAGTTCTTGGATGGTCGCCACGGCGTGCTTGTGTTGCGTGAGGCCCATCGCCCAACAGGCGATGATGCGCTCGGATTTCGCGATCCGTTCCGCGAGCGTTTCGATGTCGGCTCGCCCGATTCCGGCCAGCGCTTCGATCTGTTCCCAGTCCGCCGCTTCGATCCCCGTTTTCATCGCCTCGAAGCCGTCGGTTTGGCTTTCGACGAACGTCCGATCCACGGCACCGCGAGCGAGCAGGTGCTTCAACACCCCTTGCAGCAGGGCCTGATCGCCCCCGATCTTCACTTGCAAATATTGGTCGGCCAAGGGGGTACTGAACCCGAGCATGCCCCGGATTTCTTGCGGGTTGCTGAAGGCCAGCAAGCCCGCTTCCTTCAGCGGGTTGATCGCGACGATCTTCGCCCCGGCCCGCTTGGCCTTCTGCAAGGCCGTGAGCATCCGCGGGTGGTTCGTCCCCGGGTTCTGCCCGAGGATCAGGATCAACTCGGCTTTCTCGAAGTCATCGAGTTTCACCGTTCCTTTGCCGATCCCGATGGTCTCCGGCAGGGCCACGCTGCTCGACTCGTGGCACATATTGCTGCAATCGGGCAGGTTGTTCGTGCCGAACTGCCGGACGAAAAGCTGGTACAGAAACGCCGCCTCGTTGCTCGTCCGGCCCGAGGTGTAGAAGGCCGCCTCGTTCGGAGACGCGAGTCCGTTCAACTCCCGTGCGATCAGGGCGAAGGCGTCGTCCCACGCGATCGGTTCGTAATGCCGCGAGCCCGGCTTTAGCACCATCGGCTCGGTCAGACGACCCTGTTGGCCGTGCCAGTAATCGGTCTGCTGGCCGAGTTCGTCGATGGAATACTTTTTGAAAAATGCCGTATCGATCCGCCGACTGTCGGCTTCCCACGCGATGGCCTTGGCCCCATTCTCGCAAAACTCGGCCGTCTCGCGGTGGTCGTCCGGATCGGGCCAGGCGCAGCTCGTGCAATCGATTCCGCCGTATTGGTTCAACATCAACAGCGCCCGCGTCCCCCGGCCGAGCCCGGCGACGCTCCACGCATGTGCGAGCGACGACACCACGGCCGGGAACCCGGTGGCCACCGCCTTCGGGGAACCGAGGCTCAGTTTGGCGAGCGCATCCGGCCCGAGGGCTTCCGGAATCGGGAGTGAGGTCATGGGCAGCAATCCTGAGGGTCGATCCGTTCGCGGCCGGTGTAAACGGTGAAACGATTCTCGCGCGCGAAGCCGATCAGCGACAGCCCGACGCGCTCCGCGAGTTCCACCGACAGGCTCGTCGGGGCGCCGACGGCGACCAGCATCGGCACGCCGGCGCGCGCGGCCTTCTGCACCAATTCGTAGCCGGCGCGTCCGCTGACGAACAAGATACACTCCGCCGGATTCCACGGCCCATCGAGCCAGCACCGGCCGAGGACTTTGTCGACGGCGTTGTGCCGGCCGACATCCTCGGCGAGGGCCAATACACTCCCGGAGGTGTCGAACAGCGCCGCCGCGTGGACGCCGCCGGTGGTGCGGAAGAGTTCTTGTTGCGTCAACGCCTTCGCAGAAACCTGAACCAGCACCTCCGGCGCGACGCGGAGCCCCAGCGGAAGTTGCGCATCGATCTCCAATGCGTCGAGCAATTCCTTCCCGCACAGGCCGCAGGCGGAGGTCATGGCGGTCAACCGGCGGTGCCGGGCCGGGTCGAAGTCGCAATCGGGGTGGAGATCGACGCAGACGCGCACCGAGCGATCGCGCGGCGTTTGCAATTGCACATCGACGACATCCCGGCGCTCGCGGACGATCCCTTCGCCGAGGAGCCAGCCGACGGCGAGAGCGGCATCGTCGCCCGGGGTCCGCAAGGTCGTGGCGATGCGGATCCGTTTTCGATCCGCGAGGGGGCCGGAGCGGACATCGATGGCCAGAGGGGCTTCGATGGCCAATTGAACGAACAGCTCAGTCGGCACCCCGGCGACGAACTGCGAGACGGGGCGTGTCATGCCGCGAAGAGCCGCAGGGCCTGACCACGGGTGTGTAAGGCCATGATTTGGCTCGTGCGCAAAGTGTGCAGACCGTACGTCGTGCCGGCGCGGTCGCAAAATTCGACCTCGAATGCCTCGCCGTGACCGAGCACTTCGACGACGGCGCCGACCTCCCCTGCGGTGAGACCGAGCGCCGGCACGTCGACGGTCAGTGCCACGGTGTCCAAAATTTCGATCGGTATCGTCACGGTGCATTACCTCGGAAGAATGAAGCAGGTGACCAGCCGGGGCACATCTTCATCGGTTCGGACGATCCAAGCCGATCTCACAACGGCCGTACCCGCGTCGGTCACGAGCACGAAGTCGACCCGAAACCGCTCGCCATACTCGTCCGCAATATCGGTGACCACATCCTCCGTTGCCGCCGCCTTAAGCAAATAGCTCCTCAATAAATCCGCATCGGCCGCACTCAAACCGAGTGCCGTTTGAAACACGGCGGCCTTGTGCTTCCCGATCGGATGGGAATCGGACAAGCAATACTCGCGGAGTTTGCGAATATCGACCTCGGCCCGATCCGCATGGGGCAGTTTCATAAGTGTGATTGTAGTCCACTACCATCGGTCGAACAATCCGCTTGCTCGCCCCGTCGTATCGCCGTAGGTTTGCAAGATCGCCCCGCGTCGAGACCCCCTATGCGCATCGGTTTGTTCGGCGGCACTTTCGACCCGATCCACCTCGGGCACCTGATCCTCGCGGAGCGCTGCCGGGAGGAGGCGGGGCTGGAGGAAATCTGGTTCGTGCCGAGTTACGCCCCGCCCCACAAATCGGATCGGACGATCACGCGGTTCGAGCAGCGTTGCGAGATGGTCGCCTTGGCGACGACCGGCCAACCGGCCTTCCGCGTCGAACGCATCGAGAAGGAACTGCCGCCGCCAAGTTTCACCTCCGAGACGCTCGCCGAGTTGCAAGCGCGGCACCCCGAACACGAATTCTCGCTCGTTATCGGCGGCGATAGCCTTCGCGATTTCTCGACCTGGCACGAGCCGCAACGGATTCTGGAACTCGCCCGGCTCGTCGCCGTGCCGCGGCCCGGAGCGATCCCCGTGACGCCGGAAGAACTCGCCGGGCAGTTGGGCTTGCCCCCGGAGCGGGTTCGGCTCACACTTGTGGAATGCCCGGCCATCGCCATCGCCAGTCGGGAGATCCGGGCCCGCATCGCGGCCGGGAAAACCGTCCGCTACCTCGTGCCCCGGAGCATCGAAGAATACCTGCGCGAGCGGAAACTCTACGCCACCGGGGTGTGAACCGCGCCCGGCCACTATAATGCGACTCACGTGCCGGCGCCCTTCCGCCCGGCCCGTTGGCCAGCCAGGGATGACGCCTCGATGACGAGCGAACGCCAGTCGCCGCGACCGCGGTGCCGACCGCTGATGGGTTTCCGAATCGTCGGTTCCGGGAAGTACATCCCCGACGCGGTCGTGACCAACGAGCATCTCCACGCCCGCTTCGGGTTCGATTCGGACTGGATTGTGAAACGCACCGGGATCAAAGAGCGCCGCCACGCCTTGCCGTTCCAAGCGACCTCGGATCTGTGCGTCGAAGCCGCGAACGATTGCTTCGCCAAGACCGGCTTCACCGGCAAAGACATCGATCTGCTCGTGCTCGGCACCTTCACGCCGGATATGTCGTTTCCATCCACGGCCTGCTTGGTTCAAGATCGGCTCGGCATCAACGGACCGGCGATCGAAATCGAAGCGGCCTGCGCCGGCTTCATGTACGCGCTCATCACCGCAGCGGCCTATGTGAAGGCGGGTCTCAGCGACCGGGCTTTGGTCATCGGCGGCGATACCAACAGCCGGATTTTGAACCCGGACGACATCAAGACTTACCCGCTTTTCGGGGACGGCGCCGGGGCCGTGATCATTGAACCGGGTCGGGCCGATCAGGGAATTCTGGCCTACAGCCTCGGTTCGGATGGGTCCGGCGGCCCGATGCTCAAGCGCGATACCTGCGGCAGTCGGTTGCCCGTGACGCCCCAACTCGTCGCCGAGAATCGGCACTTCATGACCATGGACGGCTACGCCGTCTTCAAGTGGGCCGTGAATATTCTGACCGACACAATCCAAGATGTGATGACCGCCTCGGGCCATTCGGTCCACGATGTCGAACTGTACGTAGCCCACCAAGCGAACATTCGCATTATCAACGCCGCGATCGACGCCTTGCACATCCCACGCAGCAAAGTCTTCAACAATTTGGAGAAGTACGGCAACACCTCGGCCGGATCGATCCCGATTGCACTGGACGAAGCCCTGGCGGAAAACCGATTGAAGGAAGGGCAACTCGCGCTGTTCAGCGGCTTCGGCGCCGGCTTGGCGTGGGGCACCGCCCTGATGCGCTGGTGATCGATCCCGTATTCCCCACCCGCAAGGACGCGGCCATGACCCCGGAAGAATTGACCGACGCCGACGGAATGGATCGCTGGGCGATCCCGCTGTTTGAAGACGCTCCCCACGACCATGTCCCCGTCACCGAAGACGATTACCCACTCCGCATCGAATCGATGCCCGAAGAAGGGTTCCATCCGTCGTTGCGCTTCTACCGCGACGCGGGGTGAAGTTTCGGTTAGTAATCGAAGCCGAATCCGAAGGATGTGAAGGTCTCGCGGTCGTTGTTAAACTGGCCGTAGGGGCTTTGGCCGCGGTAATGTTCGACGAAGACACGGGCCATGCCGAAGCGTTGGTACGGGTTCTTCCAGAGCCAACCCGCTTGGACCGTGAGGTTCGACTTGCCCCCTTGGTCGCCACGCACTTCGACGTTCCCCGCGACAAACGGCGTTCCCCAAAATCCGGTCGGCTTGCGGTCATACCACTCGAACCCGATGTCGGCCCGACTGCGGTTCGTCGTCGTCGATTCGACATCCGGCACTTGGAAGTTGAAGGCGTAGGCCACGTGCCCGTAGATTCGCAATTGCTCGTAGAAAATGCGACTGAGGCCCAAAACGAGTTCGTCTTTGGCGAAGCTCCGGGTGATGAGGCCGCGGGCTTGCTGCTGCTCGTCGCCGATGTGGGCGCTGGTGTGTTCGTAGCCGATTTTCCCGCTCCACCAACCGCGTTGCCAACTGATCGGAATGCCGAAGCGGTAGTCCGCTGCCATGAGGTCGTCCGGCGAGAGCCGCGTGAGTACCAAACCGAACATGTCCATTTGCACCGACGTATCGCTGCCCGGAAACTCGTAGCGGAACAGGCCCATGGTGCCGCCGATCGACGTGTCGAGCGTGAAATTCCCCCGGTAGTTCTTCAAATTGGTGGCCAAGAGTTGCAAGCGCGGATCGCGTTTGACGGCGAGCGCCGGTTCCCAAAGGAGCGTGTTCGGCAGGAAGGTGAAAATATTCCCTTCGGGGGTGCGCGCCGTGAGTTCCTCGCGGGCCCGCAGTTCCCGCTGATACTGATCTTCCACCGACCCAGGCAGCGCCGGCAACGGTTGCGGCGGTGCGTTCGTCAATGTCTCAATCGGCCTCGGTAACGTTTGGGGGCTTGCCGCCCCCGGCGCTTTGGGAATCTCGGGCAAAAATTGCGCGGAGGCCGGCGCGACGACGAGCAGGAACGCCCCGGCGAAAAAGATGCCTCGACCGAACGCCCTGCAAATACGGTCCATCGGCCTGCCCCCATCGCCCCGGAATCGTCCCAATGGCCCCGCAGTAACGCGGTTGGCCGAAAAAAACAAACCCAAGATCGCGGGGGGTATTCCTCCGCGGTTCGGATGTAATAGATTTGTTTGAAACCAGAGAATCGCTATGCCTGTCTCACCGGGCGAAGATCACCGCTACCTGCTCCCGCGATCCTCGCTCGATTCCTACTTGGAATTCGCGGCCGATTATTCCCTCGACCCCGCGGAGGTGAATCGGAGGGAGCACGCGGAAGCGTGGAAGGCGGCCGATCTTTTGATGCGCTCGCTGCGGGAAAGCGAGGCGGATCGCGCCGAGGGGGAAACGACGAAGCCGCTGCCGAAAAAAATGAAGGACCTGTCGGCAAAAGTCGAAGCCGACCCCGTGTTCCAAAAGGCCTTCGAGGACGCGAGTTGGGAAATCCGGCTGGTCGATTTGCACAAAGTGGTCGTGTCCCAAAAACTGGTCAGCGAAGCGCACATCGCCCGGCTGCGCGACCGCCTCGGTCCCTTCCCCTCCGACCGAGAGTGTTTCCGATTCTGCCTGCCCTACGACCGCCAACCGACTCCGCACCGGATGAGCCGGATCGACGACGGCGAGTTCGCCTTCGTTTCCGATTCCAACGACCTCCGATTTCTGGAAGCGGTCCTGCTCCGGCCCGATCAAATCGTCGGGTATCAATCCACGGGTCCGATCGCCGGGGCCGTGGCCTTGATCGTCGGCTACGGTTCAAATTATCTCAGTGTGATCGAGGCCCACGGCCGACTGGTGTTGAACAACGGCCACCATCGCGCGTGCGCGCTGGTGGCGTCCGGCAAACGCTGGGTCCCGTGCGTGGTGCAGAAGATCACGCACCCGGGGGAATTCGCCGTGCATATGCCCCGGGCCGTGCGGAACAACGCGGATTTTTACCTTTCCGAACCCCGCCCCCCCGCGGTGGCCGACTACTTCGATCCGATATTGTCGAAGCGGTTCCGACTCGGTTTGACCACGAAGCACGTCCGGTTGCGCTACTCGGTGGACGAGAAGGATATGCCCTGAGTCACCGCGACCCGCCGGGCGGGTCGCGGTTCGACGACGGTGGGTTTAACAGTTTCCCTTGCGGCCGACGCCGTATAGCGCTTTGATCATCGCTTGGGCATGACCCCTCTGATTGCCGTTGCTGCTATCTGGCACGGGGCATGGAGCCGGAGCCGGAGGCACCGGGCATGGAACTGGAGCCGGCGGAACCGGGCAAGGGACTTTGTCGTTGCTGCCTTTGCCGTTGCTCACCTTCCCCTTGGAGCCTTTCCCAGAACTACCTTTGGTTTCACACTTGCCGCTCGACCCTTTGCCACCGCTCCCTTTGGAATCGCGCGGGACGTAGCCGTAGCCGCACGGTCGCTGGCCATCGTCGCTGCCGCGGGGGTAGTTGGCCCAAAGATCGCACTTGCCGCTAGATCCCTTGCCGCTAGACCCCTTGCCACCCGAACCTTTGCTTCCCTTGGACTTCGTCTGGCATTTCCCGCCGGAGCCTTTGCCGCCCGAACCCTTGCCTCTCGAGCCTTTCCCGCCCGAACCCTTACCACTGCTCCCGTTTTGTGCGGGGGCGCACGACGGCCGGCTATCGCGGTCGTCCGTACCCGACGTGGGCGCGGCGTAGATCGCCACTTTCGCGGTCGACCAATCGCATTTGGGGATGACCGCGCTGGGCAGGTCGCGGGAATCGAGCGACTGTAGCCCCAGTAAAGCTTTCGTCTGGGGAGGGGTGGAATCGGGTGTCAGTTGGACCAACCACTCGCGGACGGAAAATTTTCTCACCTTCGGACTCCAATGCGGGTTCGGGATAGGAACGATGAATCGGTTCCGGCTCGGGTGGGTCTTCCGCGGGGAATGCGCACGTCCGGACGCTACCCAAAGGAAGGGAATCGGGGTCGGTCATCCGACAAGATATTTTGATGCGAGGGGAAAATTCATTTGAAACTTTCCGGCGCAGCGCCGCGTGTTCCGTCCTAACTTTGCGATCAGATGAGTTCGGCCCTGTTATCCGTGGCACCTATGATCGACGAGATCGTCGCACTGACCGCGGCGTCGCCGCAGCCGTCTTCCGACGGGCTCCTATTGGCCGAATTTCGCACCGGTGGCGAAGATGCGGCCCGGTGCCTGTACGAACGCTACGCGGGGCGATTGCGACGCTTGGCCGAAAACCACTGCAAGAACCGGTACGGGAGTCGATTCGACGCCGAAGACGTCGTGCAATCGGTTTTCCGCGTTTTCTTTGAAGGCGCGCGCGGCCGCGGATACGATTCTTCGCCGGGCGGGGAGCTCTGGGGCCTCCTGTCCGTGATCGCGCTGAACAAATTGAGGGGCAATATCGAGTACCACTCGGCCGCGAAGCGCAGCGTGGAGCGCACTTGCTCGCTGCCGGACGCGGTGATCCCCGAGATGAGCAGCGACGAGTCCGCCGCGGTGTTTTTGAGAATGGTCGTCGACGAGCAACTGGAGCGATGCCCCGAAGAGCAGCGTGAGATAGTACGCTGGCGGATCGAGGGGTACGGGATCGGAGAAATCGCCGACTTCTCCCAGCGCTCGACCCGCACGGTGGAACGCATCCTCCTCGAGTTTCGCCTCAAACTCGTCGGATCCGATTGACGCGGCCTCGGCCTCCATTCCCCACCGCCACGAAGGCTGTGCGGATCGATTCCATTTTATCCGAACACATTTGGCTCGAACTTCGTTATACTAAGAACTACCGCATGCTTCTGTTGGGGTTGTGCCATGGTTCGTCGTAACGCTCGCGCCGGGTTCACGCTGATCGAATTGCTCGTCGTGATCGCCATCATCGCGATTCTGATCGGGTTGCTGCTCCCCGCGGTGCAAAAGGTCCGCGAAGCGGCCGCGCGGATGAAGTGCAGCAATAACCTCAAGCAGATCGGCTTGGGGATGCACAACTACGAAAGTGCCAATCAGAAGTTCCCGCCGGGGTTCACCTCGCGGCCGGCCAGCTTGGACGGCGATGGCCTCGGCACCGGTTGGGGCTGGGCCGCCTACCTTCTTCCGCAGATGGAACAGGACAACCTTTTCCGCCAGATCAACCTCGCCAACGACATTTTGCACCCGGGCCTTACGGCGGTCCGCACGACGGTTCTGCCGGGATTCCGCTGCCCGTCGGATACGCCGATCAACGGTGACACGTTCCAAACCGTCGGCCCCTCCGGGCCTCTCGGCGCCGTGGCATTCGCCAACTACGCCGCTTGCGGCGGGACGTTCGAAGTCACCGGCTTCCCCGACACCAATACCGGGGCGTTCCTCCGCAACAGCGCGTACCGCTTCGCCGACATGACCGATGGGACGAGCAACACGCTGTTCGTGACCGAACGATCGAGCAAGCGTTCGCCGATGACGACCTGGGTCGGGGCGGTCACCGGTTCGATCAACCCGCCGCTCGACCCCGCCCACGACGAAGAAGGCCCGCCGACGCTCTGTTTATTCCAGACGGGCGAAACCGACGAAGCGAGGACTCCGAACAACCCGTTCAACCATGTCGAAGACGCCGGCAGCCAGCATACCGGCGGGGTCAATGCCCTCTTCGGCGACGGCTCGGTGCGGTTCGTCCGGAACTCGATCAACCCCTTCACGTGGACCGGACTCGGCACTCGCGCCGGCGGCGAGGTTCTGGGGGACTATTGACAAAGAGGAATCTCACGCAGGGGCGCGAAGTCGCTGTGCAAATCCGATGATCTCTTTGTAACTTTGCGACTCTGCAAGAGATCCTTTTCATGAACAAGATGAAACGCGTCGCCCTCGCTGTCGGGGTCGCTCTCTTGCTGGTCGGGGGCGTCTTCGGGATGCTGTGGCTGAGCCGGACGGACGAAATCGCCACCATGAGCGGGCATGCTGGCCCGGTGCGTGCGGTGGCGTATTCGCCGGACGGCGCCGTCATCGCCAGCGGCGGAGACGACGCCACCGTGCGACTTTGGGACGCGAAGACGTACCAATCCACGGGAACCCTCGAAGGGCACACCGGTAAAGTGCGGGCGCTCGCCTTCGCGGAGACGGGGAATCTTTTAGCCACGGCCGGGGAAGATCGCATCGTCCGCTTGTGGGATTGGACCACGGGGCGGTCCACCGGGATGTGGGACGCCTCCGGCAGCGGCATCGAGTGCTTGGCATTCAGCCCGGACGGTGCGACGCTCGCGGTCGGCGGGGTCGACAAACAAATCCACCTCTGGAACGTCCCGGACAAGAAGCCGATCCGCCGTCTCAGCGGGCACACCAAACACGTCCACGCCCTCGCCTTCAGCCGCGATGGCCAACGCCTCGCGTCCGGTGGGGAAGACGGGTCGATCTTACTCTGGTCGAAGTCGGGTTCGAAGCCGATCCAAACTTTGAATGCCGGGAAGCATCACGTCCACGGGCTGGTCTTCGCCCCGGACGGCGCCGCGCTATTCGCCTGCACCGGTGGCCCCGGGGTGCAATCATGGGATCTCCCCTCCGGCACTCCGCGCACCGTAAAGTACGACGGCGCCGGCTTATCCCGGGCGCTCGCGTTGAACTCGGACGGCGCGAAGCTGGCGACCGTGCAAGAGGACAAGTCGTTACGGCTTTGGAACACCGCGAGTGGCGCTCCGATCAAGCAGTACGACGGCTTGCGGACTATCGGCCTCGCCGTGGCCTTCGCCCCCGATGGCGCGACGATGGTCAGCGCCAGTTCCGACGGCTTGTTGAAGATTTGGAAGGTCGGACGGTGAGGCTGTGTCGCTTTTCGCTCCGCGAAAAGTGGCTGTGCTCGCCCGAGACTTGCGGAACTCACGTGATGGCGTGAACCACTTTTCGCGGAGCGAAAAGCGA
>JANXTU010000512.1 GCA_025352235.1 Fimbriiglobus sp. | reverse complement strand
GCCTTCAAGAGCCGGAAGGTTTCGGGCCAAAGTTTATAGGTGACAGTGGGCGCGTCCTGCCGATCCCTCGTCTTGCTCCGCTTGCGTGTTATTGTTCCGACCTTCCAATCCACTTCCGAAACGGCGAGTTCGGCAACGTCGTTTTGGTATATCCCGCAATTGAGCATGATCGCCAAGTACAGTTTTGTTCGCTCTGTGGCGAACCCGAGCAAAAGCTTGAGTTCGTCGTCGGTCATCGTCTCGACCGAAGTAGCTCCGTTGCCGAAGCGGAACCGCCGGGAGGAAATGTTGCCCGGCAGGGAAATCACCCCGAGTTCGGCCAGTCTGCGGATAAATTGGCGTGCGGTCATGAAGATGCCTGTGGCCGTCGCAGCGGTCCACTTCCCGTCCGCCGCCTGAGTCGAGACGAATGCGAAGAACGACTCCAACTTCGGAGCGGTGATCATCGCCACGTCCGCTTCCTGACCGATCCAATCTCCGAAATGCCTGATCGCTCGGCGATAGGCGTCCCAAGGCGACTTGGGATCAAGGGAGTTGAAAATGAAATAACCCCTGAAATCTCAGGGGTTATTCGGAGCGGGAGGGATTTGAACCCTCGATACAGTTTGACCCGTATACGGCATTTCCAGTGCCGCCTCTTCAGCCACTCGAGCACCGCTCCCCATCGATCTCTAAACCGACACCGGCGTACCCGCGGGGGTTCATCGGAAGTCGTATGCTATCGCGCCGCCCCCGGGATGCAACCGGAAGCCGAGCCGGCGGTATCGATATTTCCATGCGCCGTTGGCACGGCGGATGCACAACGGCCTCTCGCCAATCCCGGCATCACCATGAGGTTTCAGTCATGCGCAAGTTCGTTCTCACGGCCGCGTTCGCCGTCGCCGCAATCGGCTCCGCGGCCATCGATACCGCCCACGCCCAGTACATCGTCACGGGAAGCTCTTCGCAGGGCTACTACAACAGCTACTCGCCCAACTACTACGGCGGTGGCTTCGTCCCAGCGAGCGGGTACTACTACAACAACAATTACTCCTACAATTCCTACCCCAACTACGGCTACGGCGGCGGCTACTCACCGAACTACTCGGGCTATTCAAACTACAGCCCATCGCTCCGCGCGTACGATTCGTTCTATCGCCGCGGGTCGTATGGGAACACCTACAACTACATCCGCCGCGGCGGGCGTTGAATAGGATCGAACGGAGTCAATTGACCGCCGGCGATCCCGGCGGTTTTTTCGTACTCCCTTCGCGCCGTATCCGGAAACTGCTGCGCCCGGCGGACAAAATCGTGTCCGCGCCGAACATTCGGATTGCGGATTCGACCGGGCTGGGCGATTGTGTAGTATGAAATGGAGAGAAACTCCGGCCATCGGACGGCCGGGCACGACTCACGTACTGGGGCGGCTATGGCGAACGTTACGTTTCTCGTCCTCGAAGGGGTCGACAAAGGCCGGGTGTATCGCCAGTTGACGGTGCCGGTGACCATCGGCCGCGAGGAGGGGAACGCCCTGCGCCTGAACGACGAACGCGTCAGCCGGTACCACGCCAAGGTCCAAACCGAAGACGGCGACGTGATCCTCACCGACCTCGAGAGTACGAACGGAACGCGGGTGAACGGATCGACGATCCAAATTCGCCGGCTGCGTGCCGGCGACCAAGTTTCCATCGGCCGGACGCTGTTGCTCTTCGGCACGATGGAAGAAATCGAAGCCCGTCGGACGGGTAAACTGCTGCCCTTGCACGAAAACGGGATTCAGACGATTCAAGCTGGGGAGCTCGCCGCCGCGGCCGGACGATCGCCGACGGAATCGTCGCTGCAGCACCGCGTGGAATACGCCCCGACCGAATGGCGGGCCCGCGACGTCGACGTGCCGCCACTGCCGAACAAACTCAGCGGCTCGCAATCGGCCCGCCTCGCCGAGATCTTCGACTACCTGCACCGGGGCATCACGACCGCCGTCGAGAACATCGACGCGAACGAGGACGGCACGGAAGTCCGCCTGGGCTTCAACGAATGGCAGACGATCCAAGCCGTGCAACTGCTGCTGGCGAAGTACACTAGGGCCATCGGCGAGCCCGACGGGGAGATGTGAGCGTTGGCACAACTCGTCGGTCGGAATTGCGCGGTCTGTCAAGAACGCATCCCGTGGGAATTGGACGCGCGTTTCTGCGAGGCGTGCGACAGCCCGGTTCACATCGAATGCAGTCTGAAAACAATTGCCGATTCACTCCCGCACGGTTGTCGATCTTGCGGGGCGCCTCGATCCGCGGTGCAAGCGCAGGCCGAACTGGAACGCGAGCGGGTTGTGGCCGACCGATCCCGGGCCGGGTTGTCTTCGGTGGCGCTCGGGGTCGCATGGATCGTCGGCGGTCTTTTCGCCACCGTGCTTTGTAGCGGGATCGTCGGCAGCGGTCGTTTCATCATCGCGACTGGTGCGCTCTTCGCAGGGGTGGGGTTGATCGTCCGAGGCATCCGACAGTCGCGCTGAACGCGGAGCGAGCCTCAACCTCGATTGAACCCGGAGAAGTCCCCCGCATCTGCGAGCGCTGATCCCGGCGATGGAGAAGTACAAGATCACTTGGCGGTCGTTCTGGGCGGGCGACAAAGGCCCCGAAGGTCCGATCCCGATGCGATGGAACGTCAACGGTTGGCCGACGGTTTACGTCCTGGACGCGGAAGGCGTGATCCGCTCCAAAACGGCGCTCGGCAAAACCTTGGATGCGAAGATCGAAGAATGGGTGAAGAAAGCCGAAGCGAAGAAGTGACATCGGCAAGGAGTCGCCGCCACAGCAATCGTTGGACCGCGCGCTCGGCGACAGTCCCGTCACCGGGGTCGTTCGTCCGATTCGTCATCCTCGCCCTCGTATTCGTCGTCCCGTGACCGCCGGGTCGGTTTCTTGGTCTGCGAGAGTTTGAGGCCGATGATGAGGCTGAACAGGCCCGGCATGAACGATCCGATCAGATAACTGACGTTCGGTGCGTTTGGCGAATTCATCCCGGCCACGACCAAAAACAAGACGCCGAGAACGATGAGTACGACTCCCAATGGCTTCATAACGAGAACCTATGAGATTGGGGCGAGAACACTTGCCCAAACCCGGACGTCGCCTGACTTCCGGGATTTTACGAACGCAATCACTCCGGGATCAGCGGTTTGAAATCGCTAGTCCCGGAAAGCGGGCCACAGTGTCGTCGGGGCGACGTCCAGCGCTTCCGCGAAGCGGCGAATCGTCTTCTTCTGCGGGCGGCACGTGCGGTTGAGCATCATCGAAATCGCCGGCTGGCCGAGACCGACCTTTTCTGCGAGTTGCACCGTATTTCGCAAGTTCCGCTATTGCCATCACTTCGGAATCGTCGGTTCGAAGTCCAAATTCTTCACCAAGAAGGCCCACAAGTCGGCGGCTTCCTCGATGACTTTCGTCGTCGGTTTCCCGGCGCCGTGCCCGGCTTTCGTTTCGATGCGGGCCAGCACCGGGGCGGTGCCGCGGTGCATTTCCTGCAACTTCGCCGTGAACTTGAAGCTGTGCCCCGGCACGACGCGGTCGTCGGTGTCGGCGGTGGTCACCAGCGTCGGCGGGTAGGCGGTACCCGGTTTCAGATTGTGATACGGGCTGTATTTGAACTGCGCGGCGAAATCATCTTTGTTCGCGCTGTCGCCGTAGTCGTCCACCCAAAAGCGACCGGCCGTGAATCGCTGGAAGCGCAGCATGTCCATGACGCCGACGGCCGGGAGGCAGGCGCCGAACAGATCGGGCCGCTGGGCCATACAGGCGCCCACGAGCAGACCGCCGTTGCTTCCCCCTTGGATGCCGAGTTTCTTCGCCGAAGTGTATTTCTGGTCGATCAAGAACTCGGCCGCGGCGATGAAGTCGTCGAAGACGTTTTGTTTCTGCAATTTCGTCCCGGCTTTGTGCCAGTCTTCGCCATATTCGCCGCCGCCGCGGAGGTTGGCGACCGCGAGAACGCCGCCCATTTCCATCCATTGAATCCGGCTGACACTGAAGCCGGGGGTCAAGGAGATATTGAAGCCGCCGTATCCGTACAGAAGCGTCGGGTTCGTTCCGTCGAGTTTCAATCCCTTCTTGTGGGCGATGAACATCGGGATTTTCGTGCCGTCTTTGCTCTTATAAAAGAGCTGCTTCACTTCGTAATCGTCCGGGCTGAACTTCACTTTCGACTGCCGCAACAGCTTGCTGACACCGGTGATGACGTCGTAGCGGTAGGTCGCGGCGGGGGTGTTGAAACTGCTGTAGGTGTAGAACGTCTCGGTGTCGGTGCGTTTGCCGCCGAAGCCGCTGGCGGTGCCGATGCCCGGCAGTTCCACTGCGCGGATGAACTTGCCGTCGATGCCGAAGACCTTCACGACGCTGCGGGCGTCTTGCATGTAGCTGCATACGAACGTGCCGCTGAGGAAACTGACGCCGCCGAGGGTCTCTTTGGCCTCCGCGACGACCGTCTTCCAGTTCTCCTTGGCCGGCTTGCGGATGTCGATGGCGATGACGCTGCCCTTGGGCGAGCCGGTCTCGGTGAGGAAGTAAAAGAGCGGTCCGTCGTTGCCGACGAGGTTGAACTTGTTGTCGTGGTTGGCCACGAGTTCGGCGATCAGCCCGTAGGGCTCATTCAGGTCCTTAATTGCAACGCGGTTCCGCCGGCTAGTGGTGCCGTCGCCGATGCTGACCACGAGGTAACGCCCATCTTCGGTGACGTCGCCGGAGATCGACCACTTCGGATGATCCGGCCGTTCGTACACAAGAATATCTTCGATTTGCGCGGTGCCCAAGCGATGATAGTACAGCTTCTGGTTCTCGTTGGTCGATTGGAACTTGGCGTCGCCGATGGGCTCCGCGTAGCGGCTGTAAAAGAAGCCCCGGCTGTCGGCCGTCCACGAGGCGCCGCTGAACTTCACCCACTTGAGTTCGTCGCCGAGCGTCTTGCCGGTATTCAGGTCAAGGACCTTCCACGTGTTCCAGTCGCTTCCGGCCTCGGCCAAGCCGTATGCGGAATACTTGCCGCACTCGGACGGCACGAACCCGGCGAGGGCAACGGTGCCGTCTTTGGTCAACTTGTTCGGGTCGAGTAGAACCTTCGGCTCGGCGTCGAGGGCGTCTTGAATGTACAAGACGCTCTGATTCTGCAGGCCGTCGTTCTTGCTGAAGAGGTACTTGCCGCCGCCGATTTTTGTGGGCGCCGAGATCTTCTCGTAGTCGTACAGCTCGGTGATGCGCTTCTTGATGGCGTCGCGCTGCGGGATCGTTGCCAAGTAGTCCTGCGTGACCCTGTTCTGCGCTTCGACCCACGCGGCGACTTCGGTCGATATGCGCACGTCGTCTTCGAGCCAGCGGTATGGATCGGGCACTTTGGTGCCGTGGTAGTCATCGACCTGATCGACCTTCTTCGTCTCCGGATACTTCAACTTTTTCTCCTCGGCGGCAACGCCGGCGGCGACCGCGATCGCGATGAAACCCACGGTGGCGAGACGGATGCGGAACATGTGTCGGGCTCCGAGAAATTTGAATTTCTGCCGATATGCCGGTCCTGTGAAGATATCGAATTCACCGCCATCGTCACTTGACCGTTGGCCTAGGCGCTATGGGCCAAAACAACGCGTGAATATCGACACGAGGGGAGTCATTCCTCACGCAGAATAACCCCCTCCATCCGAAGCCGCACCGGCCTTCGGCCACAGGGGAAACGGTGGGCGAGGTCGAATAATCGGAGCCGGAAGTGGGCCGGTGCGTAAAATCACAGCACTATCCCATTTTCCGAGCAGGATCGCCCGCCATGGCCGCCGTGCCCCTCACGAATTACGCCGTCCACCTCCGCCCGCTCGACAACATCGCCGTCGCGGCCAAGTTGGTCCCCGGCGACGTTCAACTCACCCACGACGGCGGTTCGTTCACCGTCCCGGCCACGATCAAGATGGGCCACAAGTTCGCGGTCGTGCCGATCAAGGAAGGCGACGCGATCTACAAGTTCGGGCAGATCATCGGCTTCGCCAGTCAGCCGGTGCCGATCGGCGGGCACGTGCACGTGCACAATGTGAAGGTGACCAAGTTCGAACGCGACTACGCCTACGGGGCCGACCTTCCGCAGCCGATGCCGGCGCCGGACGAGTTCCGCACGTGGATGGGATACGACCGAGGTCCGACCCGCCCCGAGCACCAACGCTACGGCACGCGGAATATGATCGCCATCATTTCCACAGTGAATTGCAGCGCGAGCACGAGCAAGTACATCGCCGAGCGCATCCGGGCGATGGGGGTATTGAAGGATTTCCCCAACGTGGATGGGGTCGTGCCCATCGTCCACAAGCAGGGTTGCGGCCACCAGTACGAGGGGCCGGACCACAAGCAGTTGGAGCGGACGCTCGCCGGTTTTGCCAACCACCCGAACGTAGCCGGGTACATCCTCATCGGCCTCGGTTGCGAGATCGTGCAGGCCCAGCACCTCATCGACAGCGAACACCTCGGCACCATTCAACTCGGCGGCACGAAGAAGTTGCAACCGACGGTGCTGACGATCCAAGACTGTGGCGGGATCGGCAAAACGACCGACGCCGGGGTGAAGGCGATCATCGAGATGCTGCCGCGCATCAACGATGCCAAGCGGGTGCAACTGCCGGCGAAGCACATTTTGCTCGGCACCAACTGCGGCGGTTCGGACGGTAACAGCGGCGTGACGGCGAACCCGGCGCTCGGCGTCGCCAGCGACCTCATCATTCAACAAGGCGGCACGAGCATCCTCGCGGAGACGCCGGAAATCTACGGGGCCGAGCACATCTTGACGCGCCGTGCCGTCAGCCGAGCCGTCGGCGAGAAGCTCGTCGAGCGCATCAAATGGTGGGAGTGGTACACGGGCGTCTTCGGTGCCGAAATCAACAACAACCCGTCGCCGGGGAACAAAGAGGGCGGCCTGACGACGATCTACGAAAAGAGCCTCGGTGCGATCGCCAAAGCCGGGAGCACGGCGATGGTGGACGTGGTGCAGTACGCCGAGCCGGTGACGGCGAAGGGCTTCGTGGTGATGGACACACCCGGTTACGATCCGGTGAGCATGACGGGCGTGGTCGCCGGGGGTGCGAACGTTTGCGTCTTCACAACCGGTCGCGGCAGCGTCTACGGCTGTAAGCCGGCGCCGTGCATCAAGGTCGCCACGAACACGCCGATGTTCACCAAGATGGAATCGGACATGGACGTGAACGCCGGGGTGATTCTGGAAGGCGTGTCGGTGGCGACCGTCGGCCGGCAGATCTTCGACATGATCCTCGACACGGCGAGCGGTCGCAAAACCAAGAGTGAAATCCACGGCGTCGGCGAAGAGGAGTTCGCCCCGTGGCAGATCGGACCGACGTTATAATTGGATCCGAACATCCATCGGAGAATCGACATGAGCGAACTCGCCCAAGGCTTACTGACGCAAGCGCTGGAACTGCCCGAGGCGGACCGCCGCTGGCTCGGGCAGCGACTGCTCGATTCGGAGGAAGTCGACGAGTTCCCGGATGCGCCCCACCACGACCCGGAGTTCATGGCGGAGTTGATCCGCCGCAGCGACGAGGTCCACGCCCACCCGGAACGGCTGATCGATAGTGCTGTGGTCTTTGCCGAGATCGAGCTCATGCTGAAGGAGCGCCAGGAGCGTCGGTCAAAATGAATCACCGCTTTACCGATGAAGCGCGGGCGGATTTCCGCGATGCTGTCACACGCTACGACGATGCTGCCGATCTGGGCAAAAAGTTTGTGCAGGAAGTGCAACGGTTCATCGCCATCATCGAAGCGAATCCCCAAGGCTTTTCCCTCGCCGCTCGTGCGCCGAAGGGCCGGGAGATCCGCGTCGTGAAGATCGGTCGCTTCGACTATTTGCTGTACCACGAAATCTTGGCCACCGAAGTCGTCATCCTCTCGATACAACACGCCCGGCGGAAATCGTCGGCTTGGCGGAAGCGAACACCATAAATCTTGGGGACTCGATATAAGCGAACTCGCGCAAGGGCTGCTGACGCAAGCGCTGGAACTGCCCGAGGCGGACCGCCGCTGACTCGGGGAGCGACTGCTCGATTCGGAGGAAGTCGACGAGTTCCCGGATGCGCCCCACCACGACCCGGAGTTCATGGCGGAGTTGATCCGCCGCAGCGACGAGGTCCACGCCCACCCGGAGCGGCTGCTGGATCTGGAAGACGTGATGCTGGAGTTGCGACAGCACTTGAAAGAGCGGAGGTCTTCATGAAGCATCGTTTGACCTACGGCAAGAAATTGCGCGGCGATCGAAGTCTTCCTCGTCGTCCGCGCTTGCATGGCCGCCGCGAAAAGCCGCGAGTTTCGCTATCCTCTCGCCATTCGACTGATTTGACCCTCCTGCGGAACGGACCCATGTCAAACGAACTCACGGTGGTCACCGACGTGCCCCGGTTGCCGAAGCGGGAAGCCGATGGCCACAAAGGAACCTACGGCCGGGTCCTCGTCGTGGCGGGGAATCGGGGGATGTCCGGCGCGGCCATCCTCTGCGGCCGCGCCGCGCTACGAGGCGGCGCCGGACTGGTGCAAGTGGCCTCGGCCGCTTGCGCGGAGCCGACCGTCGCGGCGGGGAACCCCTGCTACATGACCCACGGCATCCGCTTGCACGCAGACGGCGGTTTTGCCGAAGCAGCCGGGGCCGACCTCATTGAACTCGGGGAATCCGCGACGGTGCTCGCCATCGGTCCTGGACTCGGGCGCTCACCGACCGTATTGCCGATGCTGAGAGAACTGATCGCCGGTTTGCCCGATCGCCACGTCGTCCTCGACGCCGACGGACTCAACGCGTTCGCCCCGTTCACCGAAGAATTTCTGCACCGCCCGGCCCCGCTCGTACTGACGCCCCACCCCGCCGAGTTCGCGCGGTTGACCGGTGCGGAGGTGCCGATCGGCGATGACCAGCGACGGGATCAATCGGTTGCGTTCGCCCAGCAGTTCGGCGTCGTGCTCGTGTTGAAGGGATCGCGGACGGTCGTCACCGACGGCCGGCGGATTTACACGAACACCACGGGCAACCCCGGCATGGCCACCGGCGGCACCGGCGATGTGTTGACCGGATTGATCGCGGCGCTGATCGCACAGAAAATGGAACCGTTCGACGCGGCCGTGTTCGGCGTCTGGCTCCACGGCCGCGCGGGCGATCTCGCGGCGAACGCCTTCGGCGAGGTTTCGATGACCGCCGCCGATTTGCTCGAGTCGATCCCCGCGGCCTTCGTGTATGAATTCGTCGAAGAGGAAGACGACGACCCACTCCCGTTTTGATCGTGTCACCGCAAACCCCTGTACCGGGTTTGACGGAGACAGACCGCCCCGCCGATTCTTCCAACGGAGTGTGTGACACCTCACTCTGGAAGCATTTAAAAGAATTGGAACAATCGGAAGTCAGTTAGGAGTATCTGCCGATGGACCATTCCTGACAAGGACTTGCGGCGATTCGACACCGGGTGGAACTCGGTTGGCAATGCGACCGTGCTGGAACAATCCCAGTTGGACGAATCGACGTTCGCGATGGCCGGACGATGGTGATGGCCTCTCCGAAGCGTTGGGAGAGCGGAACCGCACCGGCGTCACGCCGAGCGTGACCTATGAAAACCGCTCTTTGCCACATCTCCAAGAATCGTTGCTGCACCCTTTTGATTTCACCCGCGGCTCTGGTATCATTGCAATTCTGCCTCGGTCCACCTCTCCCCCCGTTTCGGAAGTCCCCATGCGTTTCCTCGCCTCGATTCTGCTCGTCGGTGCCTGCGGCGTCGCCTTCGCCCAAGAGAAGAAGCCGGCCGAACCGAAGAAAGAAACCCCCGTCGTCGAGCCCCGCAAGGGCGAGTCGAAAACCGTCAAGCTGTTCGACGGCAAAACCCTCGGCGGTTGGGAAGGATTTGAAGACCAATGGAGCGTCGTCGACGGCGCCATCGTCGCCAAGAACGACACCGAAGTGAAGTTCAGCACCTACTTGCTGACCAAAGAAAAGTACACCGATTTCCGCCTGACGTTCAGCAGCAAACTCGTGAAATCGGAGATGCACTCGGGCGTGGCCTTCTGGGGCAAAGTGAAGCCGGACGTCAGCAAAGATCCGGAGAAGGACCGCACGAAGCACACCTACGCCGGGCACCTCGTGATGTTCCCGTCGGGCTACGGGATGTACGACCTGTTCGGCCGCAACGGTTTGCCCGTGGATGGGGCGCCGGCCAAGAAAGTCGGCAAGCAGCACGACTGGAACGAGATCGAAATCTTGGCGCAAGGCAACCGCGTCCGCGTGGCGGTCAACGGCACGGCCGTCGTCGATTGGCGCGACCCGAAACCCGAAACGATTCACGCCGCGCCGATCGGTTTGCAATTGCACAGCAACAAAGAGAAACAAGAGATCCACTTCAAAGG
>JANXTU010000411.1 GCA_025352235.1 Fimbriiglobus sp. | reverse complement strand
TCGGGCATGCGTTGGGACGCCGACAACGCCGAAGCCCTGATGGCGCTGGAATCGCTGCGCCAAAGCGACCTGTGGCAGAAGTACTGGACAAACCGACTCCCCCAAACGACTTGAGACTGCCAGAAAAATTTGCCAGACCCGGCACACCCGTCGCGTGCGGTTGCTCTGGTTGATTTTGCTGCCATTCCATAAACTCCCGGCAACGAAAGGGACTGAGGTCACCGAGGACACGCGGGATGAAACGGGCACTGATCACGGGTATCACGGGGCAAGATGGCAGTTATTTGGCGGAGTTGCTTCTCGAAAAGGGGTACGAAGTCCACGGCATGGTCCGCCGGGCGAGCACCGAGAATTTTGAACGCATCAACCACATTGCGGATCGGATTCACCTCCACCAAGCCGATTTGCTCGATCAATTGTCGATCGTCGACGTGATGAAAGCCTGCGATCCGACGGAAGTTTATAACCTCGCGGCGCAGAGCTTCGTGCCGACGAGTTGGAAACAGCCCGTCCTCACGGGCGAGTTCACCGCCATCGGCGTGACCCGGATGCTCGAAGCGATCCGCCTCCTCGGTAAAGATTCGATCCGGTTCTACCAGGCGTCGTCATCCGAGATGTTCGGCAAAGTGCAAGCCGTCCCGCAGACCGAAGACACGCCCTTTTACCCGCGCAGCCCGTACGGCGTCGCCAAGTTGTACGGCCACTGGATCACGATCAACTACCGCGAGAGCTACGGAATCTACGGAGTTTCCGGGATCCTGTTCAACCACGAATCTCCCCGGCGCGGCCGGGAATTCGTGACCCGCAAAGTCACTGACGGCGCCGCCCGCATCAAACTCGGCTTGTCGAAGGAACTCCGACTCGGCAACCTCGACGCCAAGCGCGATTGGGGCTTCGCCGGGGACTACGTGAAAGCCATGTGGCTGATGTTGCAACAAGACACGCCGGACGATTACGTCATCGCCACCGGCGAGACGCACACCGTCAAGCGGCTCGTCGAACTGGCCTTCGGTGCGGTCGATTTGGACTGGCAGAAGTACGTCGTCCTCGACCCGGCCTTCGTCCGCCCGGCCGAGGTCGATCTGCTCATCGGCAGTCCGGCGAAGGCCGAAAAGCAACTCGGGTGGAAGCCGGAAACGAGCTTTGAAAAGCTCGTCGAGATGATGGTCCGCGCCGACTTCGACCGTTTGAAGGGGGGCGATACGTCCAACTTCAAAGCGCGCGGGATCTAGCCCGATGCGCGTGCTCATCACGGGGATCACCGGGTTCGTCGGGGGCCACCTCACCGAACGCCTCGCGGCGGAGGGGGGGCACTCCATCGCCGGCCTAAGCCGGACCGCGGTGTGGCCGGCCGACCTCGGACATTTGACGGACCAAGCCGAACTTTACGCCGCCGATTTGCACAACGAAGTTCGGCTGGGGGAAGTCCTCGCGGAAGTCCGCCCCGAGTGGGTCTTCCACCTCGCCGGCTACGCTAAAACGGGGCAGTCGTATTTGGAACCCGACGAGTGCTGGAAGGCCAACCTCGACGGCACGCGTTCCCTCTACCACGCCATCGCCCGCTCGGGTTTGCAGCCGCGCATCTTGTTCGCCTCGACGGGCTTGGTCTACGGCGACCCGGATGCCGGGCGGACGGACATTGACGAATCGGCTGCGTTGAAACCAGCCAGCCCTTATGCGGCGAGCAAAGCTGCCGCCGACTTGTTGAGCTACCAAGCGACACGGACCCCCGGCCTCGATATCGTCCGCATCCGCTTGTTCAACCAGATCGGCCCCCGGCAATCGGCGGATTACGCCATCGCCAACTTCGCCCGGCAGATCGCGGCGATCGAAGCGGGCCACCAACCGCCGATTTTGGAAACCGGCGATCTATCCGCATTTCGCGACCTCACCGACGTGCGCGATATGACCTCGGCGATCCGGGCCGTGATCGAATTCGGCGCGACCGCCGACGTCTTCAACGCCGGCCGCGGGGAAGTCTGGCGTATCGACGACGTCTTGACGCGGCTGGTCAAACTGGCGCGCGTGAAATTGGAAGTCCGCGCGAAGACCGAACCGGGGCGCGCGGCCGAGACCGCCATCAGCCGGGCGAACCCCGCCAAACTCCGGGCGACCACCGGTTGGTTCCCGCAACTCCCGCTCGACGAGACGCTCGCCGCGATCCTCGACCATTGGCGACACCAAACAGGAATACGAACATGAAAGTCGCCGTCATTGGCACCGGCTACGTCGGTTTGGTCACGGGCACTTGCTTGGCGGAGAGCGGCAACGACGTCGCCTGCGTCGACAACAACCCGACAAAAATCGAGACGCTGAACTCGGGCGGCATCCCGATTTACGAGCCGGGCCTCGCGGAACTCGTCCACAAAAATCGCCGCGATGGACGATTGGTCTTCACCACCGATCTGCCGGCCGCGGTGCGGGCCGCGCGGATGATCTTCATCGCCGTCGGCACGCCGCAGTCCGACGCCGGCGACGCGGATTTGTCCGCCGTGTGGGCCGTGGCCCAAGCCATCGCACTGGCCGTGAAGGATCTCCCGCCCGGCCCGGCCGGGGCACGGGTCGTCATCACGAAATCAACGGTGCCCGTCGGCACGAACCGACGCGTCGCCGAGATCCTCGCCGAGAACGGAGCGGGGCACGTCGATGTCGCGAGCAACCCCGAGTTCCTCAAAGAAGGCGCGGCCATCGAGGACTTCATGAAGCCCGACCGCGTCGTCGTCGGCATCCGCAAGCCCGAAGTCGGCGAAGCACTGCTCGAGTTGTACCAACCGTTCCTCCGGACTGAGCGCCCGTTCCTCACAATGACGCCGGAATCGGCGGAAATGACGAAGTACGCCGCGAACGCGATGCTCGCCACGAAAATCAGCTTCATCAACGAGATGGCGAACCTTTGCGACAAGATCGGCGCCGACATCAACGATGTCCGCCGGGGAATGTGCCACGACCAACGCATCGGCTTTCAATTCCTGTTCCCCGGCCCGGGTTACGGCGGATCGTGCTTCCCCAAAGACATCCGCGCGATCCTCGGGATGGGCCGCAAAGTCGACCAGCCGATGGGCATCATGCAGTCCGTGGACGACGTCAACGAGGCCCAGAAACAGGTGCTGTTCCAGAAGGTGAAGCGACACTTCGGCGACCTGAAAGGCAAAACGCTCGCGATTTGGGGCCTCGCCTTCAAGCCCCGGACCGACGACATCCGCGAGGCGCCGGCGCTGGCTCTGATCGACGCGCTGCTCGCGGCCGGGGCGAAGTGCCGCGTCCACGACCCCGAAGCGATGGCCAACGTGAAAGCGATTTACGGCGACAAACTGCAATACTCGGACAAACCCTACGGCGCCCTCGAAGGGGCCGACGGCTTGGTAATCGTCACCGAATGGCAAGAGTTCCGCACCCCCGACTTCGAGGTGATGAAACGCTTGCTGAATACGCCCGTGATCTTCGACGGCCGCAACATCTACGACGAAAAAACGATGGCGGCCCACGGCTTCGCATACTACGCCATCGGCCGCGGCCAGCGTTGAATGTCGATACCGGATGGATGAGGGCATCGTGTCGCCTTTCGCTTTCTCGCTATCAACCCAGGTTCGGATCGAGTAAACTTCCCCGGTCGAATCCTACCCGCCGGAACCCCTCCCATGCGTTGGTCGATCGTCGCTTCGCTGATCCTGATCTCTGCGGCGTGTGGCGCCGATAATTGGCCGCAGTTCCGGGGGCCGACCGGCGACGGCGTCGCCGTGGGCACCGGCTACCCGACGACGTGGAGCGAGAAAGAAAACATCGTGTGGAAGACGCCCATCCACGACAAAGGGTGGTCGTCGCCGGTGATTTGGGGAGATCAAATCTGGCTGACCACGGCCAAGGACGACGGCACGGAACTCTTCGCCGTTTGCCTCGACCGCGCGAGCGGGAAAGTCCTCCGCGACGTCAAACTCTTCACCGTGAAGATGCCGCCCGACGTCAAGAAGTACAACAGCTTCGCCACGCCGACGCCGGTGATCGAAGCGGGCCGGGTCTTCGTCCATTTCGGCACCCACGGCACCGCGTGCCTCGATACGAAAACCGCCGAGGTACTGTGGAAACGCGACGATCTGCCCTGCGATCACTTCCGCGGCGCGGCCTCGTCGCCGGTGCTCTTCAACAAGAAACTCCACCTGACCTTCGATGGTTTCGACCGGCAGTACGTCGTAGCGCTGCACGCCGACACGGGGGAAACGGCCTGGAAGAAAGACCGCGACATCAAGTTCAAAAACGACAACGGCGACTACAAGAAAGCCTTCGCGACCCCGAGTATCCTCGAAGTGAACGGCAAGCCTCAGCTCGTCTCCCCGGCGGCGGAAGCGACCATCGCCTACGACCCGGATACCGGCGACGAACTTTGGCGCATCGCCCACGGCGGCATGAACCAAGCCTGCCGGCCGGTGCTGACCCACGGCCTCATCATCCTTAGCAGCGGCCACTCGGCCGGACTGCTCGCGGTGAAGACCGGCAAAAAAGGGGAACTCGGCAAAGACGACCTCGCTTGGGAATTCACCAAACAAGGGCCGACAAAACCATCGGTGATCGCCTTCAAAGATCACCTCTATTTCGTCAACGATAACGGCGTGACCTTCTGCCTCGAAGCCAAGACCGGCAAGAAACTTTGGCAAGAGAAGATCGAAGGAGCCTACTCCGCTTCGCCGACACTCGTCGAGGGGTCGCTCTACTACCCCGGCGAAAACGGCTCGACGTACATCTTGAAGGCCGACCCGAAATCGGAACCCGCTGTCGCCAACAAACTCGCCGACGGTTGCCGGGCGACTCCGGCCTTCGCGGACGGAAGGATCTATCTGCGGACCTACACGCACCTGTACTGCATCGGGTCGAAGTGAGATTCCGCGGACGCGCGTCGGAAAATGCTGCCCAGTTATCCCGGAGTGAATACACCAGATCGTATCCCGCTCCGTGGCACTTCCGAGTTACACCATGTTCCGCACTTGGATTGCTCTCGTTCTAATCGGTTGCTCGGCCGCGCTTTTAGTCGCACAGGACACCCCGAAAAAACGGGTACTCACCCACGCTGACTACGACAGTTGGAACACCGCGACGGGCGTGACGCTATCGCCCAACGGCCTATTTGTGGCTTACGTGCAAAGCCCGGCCGTCGGCGATGCGACGGTGGTCATCAAAAATCTCAGAACGAACGCGGAAACCAAAATCGCCAGCGGCGGGCGCGCATTCCCCGCGGCGACCACCGCCCCGGCGGATGACGATTCCGAAGATCAACTCCCGGTGATCCCCGCGATCCCGGCTGGCTTTGGGCCTCTCACCGGCGGCCCGCAATTTACCCCCGATTCCAAGTTCCTCTACTTCCCGCTGGTGCCGACGAAAGCCGAAGCCGAGAAGGCGAAGGTCGACAAGAAAGACGCACCCCGCACCGTACTCGCCCGCTTGGACCTTTCCACGGAACAGATCACGCAGCGGATCGAATCGCTGAAAACCTTCACCATCCTCGGCGACGGGGCGGGCGTGTTGGTGATGACGAAAGAACCGAAGCCCGAACCGAAGGTCGAAGTCGCACCGATGCCGAAGGGCGCAGGCGACCTCGACCAGCAACCGGGCCAAGGTGGCAACCGCCCGCGACCGACCGCCACGGCGGTACCCGGAGATCTCGTCGTCCGGCGACTGAGCGACGGCAAGGATTTCCTATTCCCTGGAGTCGCCGAGTTCACGATCACCGCCGATGTCAAGCATGTCGTTTACATATCGGGGAACAAAAAACCCGAAGCGGCCGGGCTGTACTTCGCCGAACTCTTCGCCGAGTCGAAAGCCGCCATCAAAACCGGCACAGGAAAATACTCGCGGCTGACGTGGGACGACAAACAGACGAAGCTCGCATTCTTCTTCAGCGAGACACCCGCGACGGCATCCGTGATTGGCACTGGGGCTCCGCCGTCCGCGTCGAAGCCGCACGTTTACCTTTGGGAGCGACCGAGCGATTCGCAGAACCCTCGTCAAGCTCTGGAAATCCTCGGGCTGAACACACCCGGATTGAAGAAGGGCTGGCAGTTCGCCGACCGCGCCCTGTCGTTCAGCGCGGACGGTTTGAAGTTGACCGTGGCGACGGCCCCCGAAAAGCAGGCCGCCGAACCCGAGATCAAGAAGGGGCCGAACGACCCGCCCGCGACCGAGCGCGGCCCCGTCAACCTTGACGCCGAGGCGGTGAACCTCGACCTTTGGAGTTGGAAAGACGAAGCGATCCAACCCATGCAAAAGGTCCGCGCGGCCGCGGATCGGAGCAAAACCTTCAACGCCGTCTACTGGCTCGATACCAAGGAATTCAAGCACCTCCAAGACGACGCCCTCGTCGTGAACACCCCCGCCTTCGGCAACTGGGGTTTCGGGTACAGCGACAAATCCGTCCGCGCCCAGACTTGGGCCTTCCCCGTTGTCGGCGATTATTCGCTCGTGAATATCCGCACGGGCGACTCGAAACCGCTCGCCCGCGCCGAGTTCGGCATGACCCCTTCCCCGCACAACAAGTATCTCGCCGGCTTCGATGGTAAAGATTGGTTCACCGTGAGTATCCCCGACGGCAAGAAAACGCTTCTGACGGCCACGCTCACCGAAAAGTTCGCCAACGAAGACGACGACCACCCCGCCGCAGTGCCGCCTTATGGAATCGCCGGCTGGAGCAGCGACGACAAATCGCTCTTCGTGTACGATCGTTACGACATCTGGAAACTCGCGGTCGACGGGAGCGAAGCGACGAATCTGACGAAAGTGGGCCGCTCTCTCGGAGTGCGCTTCAAATTGATCCGTGTCGAGAAGCCGGACGACAAACCGGGAGAAAAGACCTTCGGCCTCGACGCCTCCAAACCGTGGTTGCTCAGCGCGGAGAATCTGCAAACGCGCGATACCGGCTTCTACCGATTGACCCACGGGCAGAAGCCGAAGCTGTTGGTGATGGGCGCCCGCAAGTACGGGGCGCCGACGAAAGCGAAGGCGGGCGAGGCGATGATCTTCACGGTTAGCACCTTCAGCCGCTACCCGGATTACTACACGTCCGATGCCGATTTCAACGACATGAAGCGAGTCACCGACATCAACCCGCGCGTGAAGGAATTCAATTGGGGCCAGTCGGAGATCATTTCTTACAAGAGCCTCGACGGCGTCGCTCTCAACGGCATCTTGATCAAACCGGAGAACTTCGACCCGAACAAGAAGTATCCGATGATGGTCTACATCTACGAGCGCCTCACCGACACCTACCACACGTTCAAACTCCCGTCGGCGGGCACGAGTATCAACCCGACCTATTACGCCAGCAACGGCTATCTCGTCCTCATGCCGGACATCGCGTACAAGATCGGTTACCCCGGCCAAAGCGCGTTGAAGTGCGTGCTCTCCGCCATCCAAGCCGTGGCCGACAAGGGCTACGTGAACGAGAAGGCCATCGGCATTCAAGGGCACTCGTGGGGCGGTTACCAGATCGCGTACATGGTGACGCAGACGGACCGCTTCAAAGCCGCCGCGGCCGGGGCGCCGGTCTCGAACATGGTGAGCGCCTACGGCGGCATCCGCTGGGGCACGGGTCTACCGCGGCAGTTCCAATACGAAAAGTCGCAGAGCCGCATCGGCGAAACCCCGTGGCAAGCACCGATGAAGTTCATCGAGAATTCGCCGATCTTCATGGCCGACCGCGTGACCACGCCGCTGATGATGCTGCACAACGACGCCGACGACGCCGTGCCGTGGTACCAAGGGATCGAATACTTCTTGGCGCTCCGCCGGCTCGGCAAAGAAGTTTACATGCTCAACTACAACGGCCAACCGCACGGGTTGACGAAGAAGAGTTGCCAGCGTGATTACACCCTGCGCATGCAGCAGTACTTCGACCACCACCTTAAAGGCGCACCGATGCCCGAGTGGATGGCCCAAGGCGTGCCGTACCTCGAGCGCGACGCCGAGAAGGAACAGTGGAAGAAACTCTTCGCCAAGCCGGACGAGAAGAAGTGACGCGTTTTGTCCGTATCCCCGGCCGAATTGCATAGACAGGTGCGTTCCGTTGTTCCCCGGCCGAATCGCATAGACAGGTCTGAATCTTCGTAGCGGAAGTCGCCAGACTTCCGTGCTTTCACAGGCCGGAAGTCTGGCGACT
>JANXTU010000366.1 GCA_025352235.1 Fimbriiglobus sp. | reverse complement strand
ATTCCAGTTGAAAGTTGGCGGCGATCCCGACGTCGACATCGAACGCATTCGCGCCGTCGCCGCGAAACTGCAACCGGGCGACCGGCTGATTGCGGACGCCAACACCGGTTGGACCCAACACGAAGCGATGCGCGTCGTCCGAGGCGTCCGCGAGATCGACGTCTACATCGAACAACCCTGCCTGACCTACGAAGAGTGCCTCAGCGTCCGCCGGCACACCGATCACCCGTTCGTGCTCGACGAAAATATCGACGGCCTCGATGTGCTCCTGCGGGCGAAGGCCGACTTGGCGATGGACGTGGTCAACTTGAAGATCAGCAAGCTCGGGGGTTTGACGAAGACCCGGCAGGCCCGCGATCTGTGTCTCAGCATGGGGATCGCCATGACGCTCGAAGACAGTTGGGGCGGCGACATCACCACGGCGGCGATCGCGCACCTCGCGCATAGCACACCGACGGAATTCCTGTTCACGAGCACCGACTTCAACAGCTATGTCACCGTCTCCACGGCCGATGGCGCCCCGCAACGCGTGAACGGTCGGATGGCCGCGTCGAAACGCCCCGGCCTCGGGATTGCCCCGAAGATGGACGTGTTGGGTCCGCCGGTGATCGTCGTCGAATAATTCGCCGAGTTCCAATATGCCCGCTGTTTCGTCCACCGAACTCGAACTCCGCCCGGCCGCCCGCGCCGTCCGCGGGGCCGGGGAAGTCGCGCTGGTGCTGCTGGCCTTCGGAACGGTGTGGCCATTCGGTTCGGTCGAGGAATTCTGGGAGTCATTGGCGACCGCCGGGATCGCGCTGCTGACCGTCCTCTGGGCCATCCACGCGATTCTGACGCGCCGCCTGCGGCTCCGCTTCGACGCGCCGGCGTTCATTCTGTGCGGGTTGATTCTGCTCTCGGGTGCGCAGTTGGTTCCTTTGCCACGCGGCATCGTGCGACTCGTGTCGCCGTCCACGGTGATGTGGCGCGAGGCGATGCTGCCGGAGTCGGGCGAACGGTTGCCGGGGGAAACCGCTTCCGCCGCGCGGTCGACCGCGTACCCGATCAGCCTCGATCCGTCGTCGACCCGCCTCTTCGCCGCGCGGATGTTCGCGCTGCTGGCGGTCTACCTCGCGGCGCGGAATTGGCTCGCCGATCGGGAGTCGTTCCGCCGTTTGGCGTGGGCGGCGCTGTTCACCGGCGTGGCCCTCGCCGCACTGGCCCTCGGGCAATTCTTCTCGTCGCCGCCGAGCGTGATCTATTGGAGTGTGCCGACCACTGGTACGGTCTTCGGTCCGTTCGTCTGCCGGAATCACTACCCCGATTTCATCGCCTTGTGCGCCGGATTGTCCCTCGGCCTCATGGTGACGAAACGACCGCCGCCCGCGTACGGTGTGGATCGCGAAACGGCACCCGGCTCGCTCGGGGACGAATTCGCCACGATGCTCACGGCCCCCCTGCAAATCCTCCAGCAACCGGCCGTGCTCGCGGCGTCGGCCGGCGTCGGCTTGATGTTCGTCAGCATCCCCTTCAGCCTTTCTCGCGGCGGCATGCTCGCCTTTCTCGCGGCCACGGTGGGCGTCTTCGTGTTGGCCCGGTGGCGCCGCAAAAACGCGGTGCCGAGCGGCAACCGCACGGCCGTCACCGCCGCGACCGCCGTCGCGCTGTGCGTGATCGCATGGTTCGGCTGGGCGCCCATCGAACAACGGTTCGACGAGATCGGCTCGGGGCGCACCGTCGACGACCGCACCGTCCTTTGGAACGCGAGCTTCCGGCAAATGCCCGGATTCTGGTTCGCCGGCGCGGGCAACGGTTCGCACTTGCGGATCGAACCGCTCGGCCGCGAAGACGCGGATCGCGCCGCCAACGCCCCCGTCGGGCACGCGCACAACGAGTACGTGGAAGCCGCGATCGAAGGGGGAGTGGTCCGCCTCGGCCTGACGCTGGCCCTGCCTGCGCTGGTCATCATTTCGCTGGTGCGCGGTTTCCGCAAGTTGCAGAGCCGCACCGCGGGCCCGCTGATCCTCGGCACGCTTTTCGGACTGGCGGTTGTCGCCGCGCACGCCGCGACCGACTTCGCGCTCCACATCCCCGCCGTAGCGCTGCTGGCGCTCATCGTCGCCGCGTATGCGATGGCGGCCGCGCACGATACCGAATTCCAACTGGTGAAACAAAAGCGGAGGGGATCGCCCGCCCCGACCGGAGTCGAATCGGCGCCGAAAACGTCCCGCGCGACGTTCCGCGGTTCCCCGGCGGTCGCTCTCGGCTGTTCGCTCGCCGCGCTGATGATCGTGCTGGCGTGGCAGTCGAATCGCCGGGCCGTCGCGGAGAAATACCTGATCGCCGGCATGGCGCAGGGGCGTTCGCGGCACCCGGATCATTGTCGGATTCGCATCGGGTATCTCGAAGCGAGCACGGCGGCGAATCCGAGCAATCCCGAGGCGTTCTTCGAACTCGCGCAAGCGCATTTGGACGCGGCCACTGACCTCGGACCCACGCCGGCCGAAGCCCTCGCCGGGCCCGTCCTTCCACGACTGGTGCGGTCGGACCGATTCTCGCCGACTATGGTCGAACGACACATCTTGCCCGCCCTGCGAGCCCTGAGGACGGCGCGCGATCTCTGCCCGTTGATTCCGGAAGTCCACGCCCGCCTGGGATTGCTAGCCGAATACTGGACGCGCTCCGAGCCGGCGCTCGTCCACCTGGATCGCGCAAAGCGGTTATTGAAGTCCGACCCGGAAATCCGTTTCGCCTGCGGAGTCGAAGCCGCGA
>JANXTU010000347.1 GCA_025352235.1 Fimbriiglobus sp. | reverse complement strand
CGAAGCGCCGAGCAGCAGTCGGGGGATGAACATTGGAACGTTCCGCGAATTGGGGGAGGTGGGGAGAGTTTACCCCGGTCGGGGCTTGCATTGCCAAACGAATTGCTCCATTATTGTAGCGATATGTTTCTTTACGTGTCGGACCTTCTGCCGCTTGATTTTGTGGAGACGACCCGGCGGTTCGCATTTCCGACACGTTAAGAAACGTGTCGCCACAAAAAACGTCGCCCGGAGCCTCCCCGATGCCCCGCCTCGTCTCCTTCTTCGCCATCGCGCTCTTCGCTTCGCCCCTGCTGGCCCAAGGGTTCACCCCCGAGCAGGCCGTCAAACGCATGACGCTGCCCGAGGGTTTCTCGGTGCGGGCCGTGGCCACGGAGCCGATGATCCGCCAGCCGCTGAGCATGAGTTTCGACAACCGCGGCCGGCTCTGGGTGCTGCAGTATTTGCAGTACCCGAACCCCGCCGGGCTGAAGGCGGTGAAGCAGGACCAGTACCTACGCACCGAGTGGGACAAAGTGCCCGAACCGCCGCCCAAGGGCCCGAAAGGTCTGGATCGCATCACCATCTGCTACGATCCGGACGACAACGGTGTCTTCCGGAAGTCGAAGGATTTCGTCGCGGGACTGAACCTCGCTTGCGGTTTTTGCCTCGGCCACAAGCGCGTCTACGTCGTGCAGCCGCCGTATTTGCTCGAATACGAAGATTTGAATGAAGACGACGTGCCCGACGGCGATCCGAAAGTGTTGCTCACCGGCTTCGGCATGAATGACACGCACAGCCTCGCCAACAACCTGCAATTCGGCCCGGACGGCTGGCTCTACGGCGCGGCCGGGAGTACCAGCACCTGCAGAATCAAAGATCCATCGGGTCACACGAAGGAACCCATCGAATTCCAACAGGGCATTTGGCGCTACCATCCGCAGTCGAAGCGATTTGAACTCTTCAGCGAAGGCGGCGGCAACACCTACGGCCTCGACTTCGACAAAGACGGACAAGCCATCACCGGGACCAACTTCGGCGGCGTGGCGATGCTGCACCAAAGGCAAGGGGCCTACCACATCAAGGGGTTCAGCAAGCACGGGCCGCTGCACAATCCGTACGCCTACGGCTACTTCGACCACGTTCCCTACAAGGGCTTCGTCGGCGGGCACGTCACCTGCGGCGGCATCGTTTACCAGTCGGATGTCTACCCGAAGGAGTACCGCAACCAGTACATCGCGGGGAATCTGCTTTCAAACTGCGTGAACTGGCACAAGCTCACGCCGAAGATGTCGAGCTTCACGGCGGAGCACGGCGGAACCTTGCTCGACAGCCACGACACTTGGCACCGCCCGGTCGATTTGATCCAAGGGCCGGACGGCTGCGTCTACGTCGCCGACTGGTACGACAAACGCGCCGCTCACTTGGACCCCGTGGACGATTGGGACAAGACCAACGGCCGCATTTACCGCATCGAATACAAGGGGATGAAGAAAGCGGAGCCGTTCGATTTGCGGAAGAAGTCGGAGCGGGAGTTGGTTGATTTGCTGATGCACGAAAACGTGTGGTGGCGCCGGGAAGCGCGGATGTTGCTGTGGGCGAAGTCCGAAGAAAAAAACAGGAATTTAACCGCGCTGCTGGTAAAAGATCCCGATCCTGCCGTGCGTGGCAGCTTGGACTACGCTTGGGCGAGCGGCCTTGGATCCATCAATGAAGAAAGTGAGGACGAGTCGAGTTTGGAATGGGCGGTCCGGTATTACACCGACCTGCATGACATCGGTTGGATGCCGACCACAATCACTCCGGGTAGTTATCGACTTCTCGCACAGTGCGCTAGCTCCGCAAAGCGTGCGCGACTTGCCGACGCCGTGAAAATGCTCGAAAGAATCATGGTTCGTCAGGAACTCGCGGAAGATCCCGCCCTTCAATTGCTGACTTGGTGGGCGGTCGAACACCATCTGTTGAAAGCGACCGACGATATCGGCGCGCTCGTCGCTGAAGCGGCCATGCAGAATCGGGGAGCGCTGCCAATCTACGAGAGGACCATCCGTAAGCTGCTCGCAGCCGGCGGTCGGCACGCCAAGGTTGGATACCAGTTGATCGCGATTGGCTTCCTGTCCAAGAACACCGAGTTCCACTCGGCTGCGTTTCACGCCGCGGAGGCGGCACTGGACGATGGATTCGACAAGTCGCGCAGCCTCATTGTCATGTTGAAGGAAGCAACGCGAGACGAACGCACTCTTCGCATGCTGGCGAAGTGCGGGGACATCGAGACACTCAAGGGACTCCACACCGTCGTGGCCGACACGAATAATCCGGATGCGGAGCGTTTGAAATGGCTCCCGTTGCTGGCGAAGGCGGGTGGCGCCGGTTGGAATCCACTAGCTTTGTTGGAAACGTCGAAAGCAGATGCTTGGCGCATCGGCGTACTCGCGGCCGTCGAATCCGACACCGCCAAGCAAACCCCGAGGGTGCTGCTCAAGTTGCACGCCGAATCCACACCGGCCGTTCAGCATCGCATCGTCCGCACGCTCCTCGTCCGGCCCGTTTGGAGTCTCGCCCTATTCGAAGCCTACGACGCCGGCAAACTCCCCAAAGTGAGCGTTACCCCCGACGACGCCAAGTTGGCGCTCGCCTTCAATGACAAGGCGTTGACAGCCCTCGTCGAAAAGCACTTCGGCAAGATCGCCGCGGCGACGCCGGGCGAGAAGCGCGCCCGCATCGATTCGCTCAGTGCGATGCTCGGGCGCAATCCGCCGGGGGATGCGGCGATCGGCAAAGTGCTGTTCACCAAGCACTGCGCGTCCTGCCATCAATTGCACGGCGAGGGCGGGAAGATCGGCCCCGACCTGACCAGCGTCGAGCGTAAGAACCGCTATTTCTTGCTGACGCAGATCGTCGATCCGAGCGCCCACATCCGCCCCGAGTTCGTCAGCCACAAGGCGACCATGCTCGACGGCCGGACCATGACCGGCATCGTCACGGCCCAATCGGCGGAGTCGCTGACTCTGTCATTTTTGGAGAACAACAAACCCGAAGTGCGGGTGTTGAACCGCAAGGATGTCGACACCATCGACGCGCTCGCCGTCTCGTTGATGCCCGACAAACTGCTCGACACCCTGAGCCACGATGAGATCCGCAATTTGTTCGCCTTCGTGCAGAGCGAACCCGCGAAGCCGAAGAAGGACGCGAAGTTCAAGATCGCGCTGATCTCAGGCTCGCTGGAATACAAGTCGGATGAATCGCTGATCGCGTTCCAGAAGTTGCTCGAAGAGAAGTACCCGGTCGAATGCGTACGCATGTTCCGTAAAACCGACGCCGACATCGAAGGCCTCGACAAACTCGCGGAGTGCGACCTCGCGATCTTTTTCACGCGCCGGTTGAAACCCGATGACAAACAGTTGTCACTCATCAAGAAATACTGCGACAGCGGCAAGCCGATCCTGGGCATCCGCACGGCGAGCCACGGCTTCCAGAACTGGCTGGAGATGGACAAAGACGTCTACGGCGGCGACTATAAAAATCATAACCCGGCCGGGCCGAAGTGCGAAGTGACCCTCGTCGCGGCGCAGAAAGACCACCCGATTTTGAAGGGCGTCCAGCCGTACACCACCGCGTCGAGCTTGTACAAAAACAGCGGTGTCGCCAAAGACGTCACGATTCTGTTGAACGGCGCAATCCCCAAAGAATCCGAGCCGTTGGCATGGACGCGCGAACGCAAGATCGACGCTAAGACCCAACGGATTTTCTACACGTCGCTGGGCCACACCGATGATTTCGCGGAGGAATCCTTCCGCAGGCTGTTGGTCAATGCCATCGGGTGGTGTTTGAAGGACGAGAACGCTTTCGCGAAATGATGGGTCAACGCAATCGCACGGTGTTATCCCGTTCGCAACTTCAGTGCTTTCCCAAAATCCCCTGTGCCCGTTCCCGTGCGTCATCCGCGGTCGAAAGCAAACCGTCGAATTGCTCGGCGCGGATCGTGTCCAACGCGATCTTGAACTTCGGCCCCGGCTTCAAGCCCATGGCTAGCAAGTCGTCGCCGGTGAGGAGCGGCGGCGGATTCAATTGCTCCGGGTCGATCCGTTCGAGGATCGCCGTGCAGAAGTCGGCCCCGGCCGAGGGCGAAAGTGCGATCAAATCCCGGCTCCCCGGATGGGCGAGGATCGGGTAGAGCCGGCTACGGGGAAGTTCGACCGCATCGTCGAGCCAGGTGCGGTGCTTGGCGAGCCAGAGGATGCGGTCGCGTTCCTCGTTCGATAATTTCAATCGCGCGGCGATGGTCCGAAAACTCGCGGCGGGTACGCCAGTGCAGACGGCCATCAACACGAGGGGGAATCTCGCAGCGCCCGGCAGCGAGGCCACGGCTGCGACAATCCCATCGGCCTTCGCTTCCGGCAAGATTTCCTTCAACAGGTCGAAATCGATCAACAACTGCACACCGCGGACGCGGTGTTCGTTCTCGAACATCTTCCGGAGTTCCTCGGCGATGCGCTCGGCGCTCACGACGCGGATTTGCGACGCCATCGCCCGGATCGCAGCGCCCGTGGCCGGGTCGATGGCCAGCTCGAACCGCGCCGCCATGCGCGCGGCCCGCATCAGTCGGAGTTTGTCTTCTTCAAATCGCTTCGCTGGATCGCCGATGGCCCGCAAGATTCTCGCGTCCAAATCGGCCCGACCGCCGACGTAGTCGATGACGCGGTCGGCCACGGGATCGAAGAAGAGGCCGTTGATGGTGAAGTCGCGCCGGGCGGCGTCCTCCTCCGGCGAGCTGAAGACGACCGCATCGGGCCGCCGGCCGTCGGTGTAGGTGCCGTCGGTGCGGAACGTGGCGACTTGCACCTTCAACCACTCGCCGTCGTCGCCGCGCGGCCCAAGCACTTCGACGACGCCGAAGCTCGCCCCGAAATAGTTGCACTTGCGGAAAAGGGGCTTCAATTGATCCGGCGTCGCCGAGGTGGCGATGTCGAAATCGGCCGGCGTGCGGCCGAGGAGTTCATCGCGCACGCACCCCCCGGCGAACAGGGCACGGTAGCCCGCCGCTTGCAAGCGCTGCACGACTTCGGTGGCGAATTCGCGTTCGGTCATTTTCGAAGGTCTTCGGTCTTCAAATTTTCAACGCCGTGGCAACAGACTTCAGACGATAGTAATTCACCGCCCCACGCCGTCGCATAGCTCCGCGCCGATCAAGATCGCATATTCCGGGTCGGTTCCCGATTCGGTCCGGGTCAGTTGGATCGACCGGTTGTCGTGCAAGCGGCGCAGCCCCGTGTGGAAATCGGGGACCGACAATTCCGGGAACTTCGGCCGCATCGCGACGAACAACTCCCGCAGCGAGCAGTCCCCGCTGGCAAGCACTTCCCGCCGACTGTCGAGGTATTCGAGGGCTGTCACACCCCAGGGCACGACCGTTTGCAGGATGCTCGGCAACTTCGGCGTCGCCGCGTCGACCCGCCGCAACGCGGCTTCGACCCGCGTCGTCAGTTCCGCGAGCCGGCGAATCATCTCCCCCGCTTTGGCCTCGAAGTCGATCTTCAACTCGGCCAGTTGCTCGCGCGTGTCGTGCATCCAATCGGGGATACCCGCCGCCGTTGCGCTCAAGGTCGCCTTCAGATCCTGCAGGACGGCCTTCGGTGAATCGTGGTCGTGCAGGAAGGCGATCCCCTTCGGCGTGATCCGCACCCACTCGATGACCTGCTTCGCCTTCGTTTCCGTCCGCACCGTTTCGAACAGGCCGAGGGCGTTCGCCTCGTGGGCCGCTTCGGCGCAGGCCGTGGAGCGACTCGGAAATAAGCCGGTGAATTTCCCGGAGGCGAACAAGCGGTGTTCCCGCGCTTCGGCCACCGCCGACTTCAACGCATCGAGAAGGACTTCCGTCCGGCGGGCCGAGGGAATCGTCGCAGACGGGTGGTCCGGGTTCGGCGCCCGGAAGGGCAATACGGACGGGGGTTGTTGATCCATACTGGAAATTCGCACGCCGGACCGCGGATGTTGGAATCGCTCTGCGTACTGTAACGAGATCGAGACGAGAAAGCCAAGCCCCGTGTGTACCGACCGTGTACCGACCATTCTCGGAGTTTGTCGTCGCGGGCGGTTTTCGGAGCCGGGAAAATGCTTCCAACCGAATGTGTGACACCCCCCGCTGGAACAATTTGGAAGAATTAAAAGAATCGGCAACGGGATGAGCCTGCGGCCGATTCACTATATGCAGCAAGGACTTGCGACGATTCTAATTCGGGAATCTCGGAACCGACCAAATTGGAAGAATCCCGATCCCTTTGGAAGAATAGCGCGCCGGCGCAACCTTGAAAGTCAGAAACTGACATCCCCCGTGCGACCGATCCGGGTCACTTGTCGAAGGCGCTTTCACCCAAACCGCTGTTGAATTTCAGATTCACGAAGCTGACGCATTCGAGTAGGTCGCCGGTGGCGTTGCCCGGCTTGGGGGTGTCGTAGGCCTCGAAGCGCACCGGGAGTTTCGTCTCCGCATCGACAAAGAGCACGACGCGGTGGGCGTACCGGAGCGGGTGCGGGCGTTCGCAGTAAATCTCGTAGCGGATCGCGTTGCGCTTCAAAAACACGTACTCGGCCGCGACGACCTGGACCGGGTTCTTGGCCTTCTTCTCCACTTCGACGATCTTTTCCGTCCGCAATATGATCGCCGCGATGCCGGTATCGGTGATCGCGTGGCGCTGGCCCTCGAGCGCCTTCGGGTCGGTGGCCTTCATCATTTTCAGGCCGTCGGCCCCAGCGACGCCGGCGGGGCGGAAGCGGAAGCGATCTTCCTTGGGGCCTTGGCCGGTGAGGAACGTCGCCTCCCAGCCGCCGGCTTCTTTCGGCAGAAGTATTTTGACGCCGATGCAAAACGGCGCCGTGCGGACGCGGATTTCGCCGGTTTGTTCGGCGAGCAGTGCCCCGCCGACGCGTTCTTGGCGGACGATGTGCCCGGAGTAGTCGCGGGTTTTGGCGTAAGCGGTTTTGGCGTCCGCGATCATTTTCGGGAAGGCTTCTTCGCCGTTGAGCGGCGCCGCGACCGTCGTCACTTTGGCGACGACGGGGGTGATATTGCCGGGGTAGCCCGGTTCGTCGGCCCGGAGCGCGGGGGCAAATGCGAAGGCCGCTGCGAATCCGCCGGTGCGGAGAATGTGCCGAATCGCCATCCGATGGCCTGCCTTTCTCGGGAGTCGCGGGACCGGGCGGTCGCGGCGCTCGCCGAACTCACCCCGTCGATGGCGCCCGCCATAACGTCCGCAAACCCCCACGGCAAGGCGAAGTTGGCCAGTTCGTATCCGCCGCTTCACTTCGCCAGCAGCCACTCCAAGACGGCTTTCTGGACGTGCAGCCGGTTCTCGGCTTGATCGAAGACCACGGACTGCGGCCCGTCGACGACCTCGTCGGTGATCTCCTCGCCGCGGTGGGCGGGGAGGCAGTGGAGCACCTTGCAACTCTTCGGGGCCTCTGCCATCAATTTCGAGTTCAGTTGGAACGGGGCGAACTTCTGCAAGCGTTCCTCACGCTCCGCTTCTTGGCCCATGCTCGTCCAGACGTCGGTGTAGACCACGTCGGCCGACTTCACCGCCGCGACCGGGTCGTGCAGCGTCACCGGCAACTCTTCCGATACTTTGCTTTGGAAGTTCTTGAGGAAGGCGTCGTCGAAGGTGTAGCCGGTCGGGCAGGCGAGGACGAACTTCGCCCCGAGACGGGCGCAGCCGACGGCGAGCGACATCGCCACGTTGTTGCCGTCGCCGACGAAGACGACGGTCTTCCCTTCGATCGCGCCGAAGTTCTCCCGGATCGTCAGCAAGTCGGCGAGCGCTTGGCAGGGGTGGGAGCGATCCGAAAGCCCGTTGATCACCGGCACGCTGCCGTGTTGGGCGATGGCGTCGACGGTCTCTTGTCGGTAGACGCGCAGGACGATGGCGTCGAGGAATCGGCTGGTGGTCCGGGCGAAGTCGGCGAGAGTTTCGCGCCAGCCGAGGCCGATCTCGTTGCCGGGGAAGAAGAGGCTCGTCCCCCCGAGATGGGCGACGCCGGCTTCGAAGCTCATGCGCGTGCGCAGCGAGGGTTTCTCGAAGACGAGGCCGACGACCTTGCCGGTGAGGGGCGTCGAACGCCCGCCCCTGCGGCGCTCGGCCTTCAACTCCGCGGCGCGATCCAGCAAGGCTCGGATGGTCTCCGGAGGCTGGTCGATCAAGTTCAGCAGGTGCGGCATCGTCGGAGGTTTCCCAATTGTGCAAGGCTGCTATTCTTCGCCCCGAAGGGGCCGACTTGTACAGCCTAGGGCGGAAGCCCTAGGAACCGAAAACCCAAATCCCTCCGCCTCGAAGAGGCCGACGTCGTTCGGGCGTCACGCCGGCCCCTTCGGGGCGGAACCTTTTGCTTCCGTGACCTAGGGCTTCCGCCCCGACGCTTTAAACATCATTGGCAAAGTATTACAAGACAATAGGTTGCGACGAAAACTCGAGTTTTCGATCTTTAGAAAATCCTTCAGTGACATCGCTTGACACTGAGACAATGCGGTGTCGAACACAGGATTTCTTAGGAGA
>JANXTU010000327.1 GCA_025352235.1 Fimbriiglobus sp. | reverse complement strand
TGAACCGCCTCACCGTGATGAGCTTGGCCGAACGCCGCTCGGTGCCGCCGGGCTTGCACAACCTCAGCAAGGATCAAGCCGAGGTCATCCAAGAGTACCTCGCGTCGGGCAAACCGGCGATCTGCTGCCTCGGGGCCGGCGACCTCGGGCCGGCCCAACAGCGCCCGGACGAACCGGCCGGGCCGGACGGCGTGGAGAAACTGATCCGCCGACTCGGCGTCGTCCTCGGGCCGCAGATCATCGTGACCGACGTCGAATACGAGGGGATGGCCGAGCAGCGGACCGACCAGTTCGCCACCTCGGAAGACCCGCCGCCGCTGCGGATTCTCCCTGCGTCGGCCGGTCTCGCCCCGAACCCCGTGGCCGTCGCCTTCGACTTGTCGAACCGCGCGCTCGCCGACCGGTTGAAGGTCGTCCGCAGCGGCTTCCGCCCGGTCTATTTCGACCCGTCGGCCCCCGCGACGACTGCGGCCGAGGTGCTGTTCACCAACCCCGAGAGCTGGAATAAAAACTGGCCCGATACGGCCGCGTTCGGCAGTCCGCGTTACTTGCCGAAGTTTGAAGCCACCAAGCCCACCGATGAGCGCCGGGGCACCCGCAACGAAGAGCGCAAAGGGTCGTTCCCGATTGCGATTGCCGCGGAAGTCCCCGTACCGGCCGAGTGGCTCGACGACAAAAAGGCGGTCGCCGCGTACGCCGCCAGCCTCCTCGGGGCCGCCGCGGCGTCCCCGCCCGGTCTCGCCTTCGCCACGACGAACCCGGATCGATTTCAAGCCGCCCTGACCAAAGAACCCAAGACGACCCGCATCGTGGTCTTCGGCCACGGCGGGTTGTTCGTGGGCAAAGAGCTCGACCCCGGCCGGGAGACGCTGCTGCTGCAGTCGGTGCATTGGAGCTTGGGCCGGGAAACCGAAATGCCGCGCGGCGCCGATGTCGCCGGGACGTGGCGCTACCCGCGTCTCAAGCCCACGCCGGTCGAATATGCCGCGTGGCGTTGGGGAACGTTCCTCGGCTTGCCGATGCTCGCGGCGTACTTCGGGTTGATCGTGCTCATGCTCCGCCGTCTGCGTTGAAACTCACCCGACTCCTTACGGAGTTCGGCTCGCCCCACTTGCACCCCGGTGGCCCCATGCGCTGGTTGACGACTTTGCTCTTGCTGACCCTCGTCGCCGTCGGCGGGGCCTTCGCGCTGTTCGGACAATCGATTTTGTCGAGGGTCGGGTTGCAAAAAGCGGCCCCGCCGACCGCGGAATCGGCGCCCGCGCTCGCCGCGATGCAACCGGCGGCGGCCATCACCAAAATCGAATTGGACGTCCCCGGCCAACCGCCGTTGACGCTGGAGCGGAACGCCGCCCAGCAATGGACGCAACCGGGGAAATGGCGCGTCCGCGATAAGGAAGTCGACGAATTGCTGGAGGTGTTGTCGAATCTGGGGTCGCGCTTCGCCCCGATCGCCCTCGCCGGCGACGCGGCCGACTTGAAGAAGTACGGCCTCGACCCGGGCCAGAAACCGGTGCGGGCGACCGTGCATTCCGCTTCCGGCGACGTGGCGCTCGTCTTCGGCCGCAGCCCCGTCGAACCCGGGGAATCGTCCGAGAATCGCCCGGCTTACGTCCGCGTCGGCGCGGCCAACGAAGTGTTGCGGATCGCCCCGGACGCCGTGCGCATCGTCTCGCGGAGCGCGGAGGACTACCGCCGCCGGCAACTCTTCGGCGAAGCCACCCGCACCCGCTTCGGCGGCGATGAAACCGGCTCCCCGATCCCGCTGATCGCGGACGAGGTCACCGGAATCACCGTCGGAAGTCCCGCCGGAACGTACAGCTTGAAGCGCACCCGCGACAACCCGGCCCCGCGCCGGGAGGGCGACCGCACCGGCGTTAGCAAGGCCGTCTTCGCGGACGAACTGGCCGACGCGTGGAAGCTGATCGCCCCGCTCGCGGACCGCATCGACCCCGCGAAACTGCGGGCGATCTTGACGACCGTCCCCGACCTCTGGGTCGATGGCTTCGTCCGGCCGGACATCGCCATCCCGCTTTCCGAGCGCCTCGCCGAAGCCGTCGCGCCGAGACCGAATTGGGGTGAGTTCGCCCGAGAACTGTTGAAGACCGACACCGAGCCGGATCGCTACACCCGCATCACGGGCTTCACCCGCGACTACCTCGCCGCGAAGTTCACCCCGCCCGCCGCGCTCGCCGGGGCCGCGTCGGTCCAGGCGGCGACATCCGCGTACCTGCCCGAACGCACCGTCGCCCTGTCGTTGAAATCGGGCGGCACGCGCACCCTCCGCATCGGCAACGTCTCGCGTCTGAGCACGCGCCTCGAGCCGGGCATCCCGATGGGGCCGATGGCCCCGCCGCCGATGCCGCGGATCGTCGAGGAGAAATACTACTTCGCCAAGTTCGAGGACAATCCGCTGATCTTTGAAGTGAAGGCCGACAAAATCGACGGTCTGTTTCTCGCCCCCGATGACCTCCGCGATGCGACGCTCGCCCGGTTCGCAACGCCGGAAGTCAACGAAGTTCGGATCGCGCTGAAGGGTGCGCCGGCCTTCGTGCTCACGCGCAAGCTCGGCGTCAAAGACGCCGAGAAGGACGAAGACAAGCAAGATCGCTGGTACTTGGGAGACCGCCTCGCGGATGCCGGTAAGGTCGGCGATTTCCTCGAACAACTCGGCAAGCTCGAAGCCAAAACCCCGGCCGACCGAACCGATGCGGCCGATGGAACCAAGACCGACACTACAAGTGTCACCGTCGTCGCGCAGGCGAAAGTCCCCGAGGGGGACACGCCCCCGGCCAGCCGGACGTACGTCCTCAACTTCGGTGCGGCCGATGCCGCGAAGAAGAAGATCGCCGTCCGCGTCGCCGGGTGGGATCGCGTGAATTTTGTCGACGATGCCATCGCCAAACTCGTCGAGCGCCCGGCCGTCGCCTACCGCAGCCGCAAGCAATACGACACCGCCGAATTGAAACTGACGAAACTCGATGTCACCGAATCGAAGAAGGTGATGGATAAAGACGCCGACAAATTACTGCTCGAATTGGCGTCGACCAAGACCGACAAAGGCCTCGATTGGCAACTCGTCAAACCGGTGGCGACGCCGGCCGACGCGGGGAAAGTGGCGAGGCTGATCGACGATTTGACCAAACTCGAAGCCGTCGATTACGTCGATGAGAACCCGAGCGCTGCCGATCTCGCGGACAAGTACGGATTCAAACCGAGCGCGAAACCGGAGCTGAAAGACGCCCGCCGATTGACCGTCAACCTCGGCTTTACGGGTTCCGGGGCCGTGCCGGAGTCGCTCGTCATCGCCATGCCGAAGGCCGGGGAAATCTACGCCCGCCGCAACGGCACCGGGCCGATCTTCACCGTCGCCAAGACGCTGGCCGATGCGCTCGACCGGGGCTCGCTCGATCTGCTGCCGCTGCAATTGTGGAGCGCGACGCCGGACAAAGTGACCCAACTCGAAATCGAACGCGGCGCCGAAAAGTACAAGCTGACCCCGGACGGCGCGAAGTGGAAACTCAGCGGGCCATTCGACGCCGGCGCTTCCGCGAACGACGTCTTCCCGCTGACGGCCCTCTTCGGGAAACTGCAAGCCCTGCGCTACGACGCGCTGGCCTCCGAGGCGAAACACGGCTTCGAGAAACCCGCTCTCGCGGTCACCGTGACGGTGCGCGAACCGAAGCCCGATTCCAAAACGACGCCGCCCGAAGAAGCCCCCGTGACGCGGACGCTGCAAATCGGCAACGTCATCGCGGACGAACCGAACGCCCGCTACGCCAAACTGACGACCGGGCCGAACACCGCCGTGTTCGTCGTCGCCGATGCGGCCTTCAAAGCCGCGGACAAGCCGGCGCTCGCCTGGCTCGACCGCAACCTCCTGATCCTCGATCCGACCAAGGTCACGAAGGTGCAGATTGCCGGGCCGGCTCCCGAATCGAGCCTGACGTTGCTCGGGGCCGACAAGCAAGATTGGAAGCCCGAAGGTACACCATTCCCGCTCGACAAATTGCTCGTGTCGAACTTGGTGTTCAACGCCACGAACCCGCCGGTGCTCCGCCTCGCGGCCTTCGGCCTCGCCATCAAATGGGCCGACTACGGCCTCGAAAAACCGGAGTACACGTTCACACTGACCACCTCCGAGAAGCCGGCACCGGTGGTGTTGAAGCTCGGCAAAGAAGAACCGACCGGCGAGCGCTACATCCGCATCGGCGACGAGATGGCCGTGGGCGTCGTCAGCGGCGCGACCACGGCCGCACTCGCGCGGGGCAAACTCGAACTCGCCGACCGCGGCCTCTTCGCCTTCGACCCCTTCAAACTCACGGGCCTCGTGCGCAAAAAAGGGGCCGACGTGTTCGAACTGACGAAAGTCGCCGAGAAGTGGGAGGTGCAGAAGCCGGCCAAGTTCCCCGCCGACCCGCTGACCGCCGAGGAACTCGCGGACGCCCTGTCCCGCTTGCGGGCCACGAAAGTCGCGGCCATCGGGCCGAAGGATTTGAAGCCGTTCGGCTTGGACGCGCCGGTGGCGGAGGTGACCCTGACGACCGACGGCGCCAAGCCGGTGGTGATCCAAATCGGCAAGCCGGTCGAGGACGCCAAGCCGAACGGGGATCGCTTCGTCAAGATCCCCGACGGCGGCGAACCGATCGTGAAGATCGCCCCTGGGGCGGTGCTCAACAAGATCCTCGGCGAACCGATCAAATTCAAAGAGCGGACGCTGAATACCGCCAAGTTCGTCGACGCCGACAAAGTCGTCATCGAACGCGGGGATCGCAAAGCGACGTTCGCCAAAGTCGACGGCACTTGGAAAATGACCGCGCCCGTCGCGGCCGAGGCGGAGCAGGCCGATCTCGACGAACTCGTGAACGCGGTCGCCAAGTTCCGCGCCGACGAACTCGTCGCCGAGAAACCAGCCGACCTCAAACCGTTCGGTTTGGACGTGCCCCGGGTCAAGGTGAAGTTCCTATTCAACGACAAAGACGTGCTGAGCGTACTCGTCGGGGCTTCGGAGAAAGACGGCCCGCGCGCCCATGCGATGGTGGAAAAAGGCGAACTCGTCGGCCTGCTCGACGCCGGCCTCAGCGGGAAACTGCTGGGCGAATTCCGCAAGCGCGCCGCCTGGACGGGGGTCGATGCCTCGCAGGTGAACTTGCTCGCCATCAGCGAAGGCAAAGCCAACTTCGTCTTGCGAAAAGCCGGGCCGATCTGGGTCGACCCGGAGAAGTTGACCGACGTGTACGATGCGGCCAAGGTCACCGAGATGCTCGCGGCGCTCGCGCAGTTGAAGGCCGAGCGCTACGTCGCCGACAAGGACGCCAACCTCGAACTGTACGGATTGAAAGAGCCGAAGCGCGTCATCGTGCTGTCGATGCAAGAAGGCAAGGTCACGAAGTCGCTGCAACTCGGCGGTGAGGTCGGCGGCTCGGGCGGCAAGCAGGTCTACGCCAAAGTGAACGAGCCGGGCCGCACGGATGTCTTTGTGCTAAGCGAAGCCGACACGGCGAAACTGATGCGGGATCGGGCGGGGTTGACGGTCAAGAAGTGATCGATTCAAAATCCCCGAGTCGAGGGCCCGTGCCCCCGACTCGGACCTGGACTACTTACCCTTCTTCTGCAACACGACTTTCGACTTCGACTCGGCCACCGCGGCCACTTTGCCGTGGCGCGAGGTCATCTTGTTGGTCGGGCGGACCATCACGAAGGCCCCGTTGAAGCCGGGGATCGCCCCGCGGACGAGAATGAGGTTGTTGACTTCGTCGATGCTGATGACCTTCAAGTTGCGGCACGTCACGCGGGTGTTGCCGTACTGACCGGCGCGCTTGAGACCCCGTTTCGGACGACCGCTACCCCGGTTGCTGGCGAGCGACGACGTCGAACCGGCTTGCCGGTGGACCTTCTTCGCACCGTGCGCGGCCGGGAGACCGTCGAAGTTGTGGCGGCGCATAACCCCTTGGTACCCGCGGCCCTTCGAGGTGCCGACCACATCGACGGCTTTGCAATCTTTGAACACATCCGCGACTTTCAGCACTTGGCCCACGGCCACGGTCGGGGTGCCGGCGATCCGGAACTCGCGGACGTGGCGCTGCGGTTCGCAGTCGGCTTTCGCCGGCAATTGCACGCCCCCCTTGAGGCGGGCCGCTTTCCGCTTCGATTCGAGCTTCGAGGCGACGTGCCCCTGTTCCGACCGGCGGGCGTTCTTCCGCGATTTGTCTTTGAAGCCGATTTGCACCGCTTCGTAGCCGTCGGCACCTTGGGTGCGGATCTGGAGAACCGGGCAAGGCCCGACTTCGATCACCGTCACCGGTTCGGCGGAACCATCCGCGGCGAACACTTGCGTCATGCCGACTTTGAAACCGAGTAAACCCAACGCCATGGCGTATTCCTTGGGCGCGAAGCCCGTCTGGTGTAGAGCCGACCCCTCGTCCGGTTGGATCGCCGCCGCCAGCGCAAAGCGTGGGGCGACACCGCGGTTCGATCAGCTTTCCCGATAGAAATTCGGGAAGTCAAAATTCTAGCGGATCGCAGCCATTCGTCTAGGCAAAAGGTCGGTTGGGTCGGTTGGGTGTGGCAAAACTTTCTGGCAGCATTTGAACCGCTTGCAATTCCAACGGAGACCTCACCCCCCGGCCCCCTCTCCGAAGCGGAGAGGGGGTGAATCTCCCAAGCCGCTTTTTTGCCCTCCGACTCCCGACTCCTGAATGCACAAAAACACTGGAAATCATGGGCCTTTGCAGAGCCCGGTGATCCGGACATCGAACCACCACGCCGTCATT
>JANXTU010000322.1 GCA_025352235.1 Fimbriiglobus sp. | reverse complement strand
AGAGCGGCGGGTTCCGAAGACTCCACCCGCCCTACAAAAACCGGCGCGAACCCGCGAACGCCGGTTGACATCCTTCCTCCGGAGCCTATAAATCAGGTTGTCGGTGCTACACCAAGGTCACTTAGCTCAGTCGGTAGAGCGAGCGATTGAAAATCGCTAGGTCCCCAGTTCAACCCTGGGAGTGACCACTTTTCAATAAACAAGCTGTGAACTATCACGGCTTGTTACATTTCACGACCCGTTTTTTAAGCAGCGACTATCTATTCCAACATTTCAAAACTGAGTCCATCATGTCATTTCAAATCTCATGTCCAAGTTGCACAACGAAGCTCAAAGTGCCTCAGAATTTGATTGGAAAACAGATTCAATGCCCAAAATGCACGGTCTCTCTCGAAGTCCCGCATCAGACAGATAATATGCCAGAAAAAGCCCTGATTGAGCACCCTGCGGATGAGGGAGATGACTCGGATTGGAATTCAGACGATCGGGAAGAATCGCCTGCTCAACAACGAGCGCGAATTCGGAAGCAGCAAGTGGATGATGACATCAAGAGATTCCGGAGGGATGGAAAGCCAAACTCCGTCCGTTTCAGATGTCCCTACTGTTCTTCCTCAAAGACACCAACGACCATAAATGAAACATCGCTCGCCGGATGGATTGTTTTTGCAGCTATGATTTTGGTTTGCTTTCCATTTTGCTTCCTTGGGTGGTTCATCACCGAAGAAAATCACTACTGTGGCTACTGTAAAAAGAAAATCAACTGAACATCCTCCGTCGCCGGCGCGTCCGGCTCACGAATCCACCGCCATAAGTCCTTGCGGCGCATGGTCTGTCCAGCGACCGGCCTCGTGTCCAGCGTTTCGAGGTCTGTCCACGGAGGGGTGGGCGCTTTCTCACTGGACACGTTTTGGCTCGCCCACGGACCTGCATCATTGCGCAACGCCGAGCGGCCCCGCGCCGAGATCCTTCTCGGTGATGCGGGGCCGTCGGGTGCGGGTCGGGACCGGTGGGGACGCGGCCCCGACCCTCCACGCGGAGCCGTCGGGGGATCAGCTCTCGCGCTTGGCTTCGGCCAGGGTGCGGACGCGTTCGCCGAGGAGGGCGACGTCGAACGGCTTCTTGAAGATGTCGTCGAACCCGTACTCTTTGAGTTTTTCCGGTTCGGCTTCGTCTTCGCCCGCCAGCCCGATGATGAGCGTGCTCGAATAGGCGTCGATCTTCCGCAGATTCGCGGTGATCTGGATCGACTCGCTGCGACCCAGCGACAGGTCGATGACGATCGAATCCGGGTTGAAGCTGTGCGCCAAGCTGCCCGCTTGGAAGCCGCTGCTGGCGTACTCGAATTTGAAGTCTTCGGCGTCCGGGAGCAGTTCCTTGATCCGATCGTTGAAGAGTTTCTCCGTGCCGATGAGCAGCACTTTGTGGAGTTCCTCTTCTTCGAGATCGCCCAGCGGCATGTTGTGGTCCTTGAGGAACCGGATCAACTGCTCGCGGGGGATGCGGCGGTCTTGGCTACCGGGGATGCGATATCCCTTGAGCCGGCCGCTGTCGAACCACTTGGACACAGTCCGAGGGGCGACTTTGCAAATCTTGGCGACTTGCCCAGTCGTAAACACTTTTTTCATGGCCATGGGCACTCCATTACGAACGCGTGTCCCCGGCAGGGGTGTCCGCACGGCCTCCGTGTTCAATCCGTTGAACCGGTCGACCGGGCGGGTGTCACCCCTCGCATGCGGGGGCAAGCGACGGGGAACCGGGGCCAATGAGGGTTCGGCAGAACCTTCCGCGGGATCGCCGCGGGTTTGCCGCTGACGGTAGCTCGTGATTTCGGGCAACGGCGGCAAGCTGAGGTTCCGACGCAAATTTTATCGACCGGATCGCGCCCGTAAGATAAGCAGTTCCTGTGGATTCGGGGAACTGGGGCGATCTCTCCGGTCATTCATCCGCATCGGGTCATCGGCTCACCAGCGCCAACCCATAGTCCCGAGACAACCGCGTTTGTTGCAACGATCATCGTGCGAGGCAGAGCCCATCCTTGAAGCGGAACCACCCCAGAAAGCGTGAGGTGTCTCGCATCGGGCCCGGTTGATCCGTGCGGGCCGGTTGTACCGTCTGGGGTAGCGTGGAATTCTACCGTGCGGATGGTCTGCGCGGGTCCTAGGCGATGGGGGATGGGCCGGAAAAATCGCTACCGCTTACCAGATGCGCCGATCCGCGCGACTGTGACGCGCGACGGCACGACCGGTGCAATCGGAACAACCGTTATGGGGTGGGAATAGATCCATTGGGACGAATGATCGTGCAGCTGCCGCCGTCCGCCCAGAAACCTGATGACGCTACTACGCTCGTTTCGTAGTGATCGAAGCAATAGAGACATTGGAACGTACGATGCAATAGCCGGCTGCACCGCGAAAGTGATCCGGAAAGTGCTCGAAGTACCAAAGGACGTCGCCGGTTTGCAGCAGCCGTTTGAACTCGTTCCACTGCGCCTGCCACTGCGGCGAAATCGAAAGGCCAAACTCAGTGGCTTCTCGGCGCAGTTCCTCTTCGGCGCTGCAAATCGATAAATTCGTCTTGAGCCATTCAGGAGGAGGGTACTCGGTCGTTTGGAAAAGACTGCTCATCGATTGGCAACGCTCCGCGTACATCACAGGGCTAGAGCGGACATCGAGTTTTCGTAGCGGGCAAATCTGCTTTGTTGGCTGTGGCGACCGTCCGATGGAGTTTGAACCCTTCTTCGCCCCAACGGGGCCGACTGATACAGCCTGGGGCGGAAGCCCCAGGTACCGACGACCT
>JANXTU010000318.1 GCA_025352235.1 Fimbriiglobus sp. | reverse complement strand
CGCGTCGGCCCAACGCCATGGCCAACGCATCCACCACCAATCGACTCGTCATCGTGATGTCCATCGACCACCCGACGATCCGCCGAGAAAACAAATCCGCCACGAGGGCCAGATCGAGCCAGCCCGTCCCCGTTGGGATGTACGTGATATCCGTGACCCAGGCGGCGTTGGGCTTGGTGGCGGTGAAATGGCGATCGAGCACGTTCTCGGCCACCGGCAAACGATGATTTGAATCGGTCGTGCGGATCCAGCGTTTCGCCGATTTCGCACGAATCTCTGCGTGTTTCATCACCTTCGCCACCCAGTTCTCGGAGCAATCCACCCCTCGCGTCTGGAGTTCCTTGGTCATGCGGGGACTGCCATAATTGCCTTTGTGCCGCTCGCCGTGGACTTGGCGAATCGTCTCCACCAGTTGTTGGCGACGGACCGCAGTGGCACTCGGGGAACGCCGCCGCTGAGCGGAATCCCCCGACCGCGAGACGTCCAACACCCGGCCCATCATGATCGATCATCTCCAAAATCGCTGCTTCAGTCTCGGCTACGCGCTCCGCTTCCAAATCCCGCCAAAGTGGCTCGCCCCGCCCCGAGCGCAGGACAGACAGCAACTCGCAGCTTTCGATCACCTCCACGATCACGATGACGGCCAAGCCCGAGTATATCCCGACGATCCCCTTCACGATGGCCTGCCGGGCCTTGCTCGCGCAGATGAACAAGTTTTATTCGATGAATTCGCTCACAACGTAAAATGGTTTTCCCGACTTCAACACAGCTGATCCAATGATCGAAACCAACACCGAGCCCCCCGAAAAGCCCCCCACGGTGATGGAACTTCGCTTCCTCGATGAGTATGTAGCCAATGGGGAGAACGGCGCCGCAGCGTATCAGCTGTTACACCCGAGTGCCAATTCACTTACGGCGAGAACCAACGCGAGCAAGACCCTCGCACGCACCAACATTAACCAACATTTGAAAACGGCTCGGGAAGCCTTCCGAGTAGCGAACCGCCCCGCCTACCATCGCGTGCTCGCCGAGTGGGGCAAGATCGCCTACTCCGACATCGGCCAGATCCTCGACTTCTCGAAGACCCCGCCCACCCTCCGCAAGAACATCCCGCCCTCCGTCCGGCAAGCGATCCAGCGCATCGTTATCACCCCCATCCCGGCACCGCCGCCGAAGAAAGGCAAGCGGAAGGGGACGCCGCAGTTTAAGATCGACGTAACGATGTACGACAAACGCGGGGCGCTCGACAAGGCTTCGCAGCATCTCGGCATCTACGAACCGATGCCGCCCATGGAAAGGCTCCTCAGTGGACTTCCCGAAGACGTTGCGAATGGGATTAGAGAGTATCTTCGAGACTGCCTTCTTCAGCGCGGACTCGACCCGTCCGTCCTTCCTGCCCGATCAGACACCGTCTCAGTCGGCGGCGACGCAGGCGAATCGGATCCCGACGCCGATCGGCATGTTTCGGGCGCTGGGGATGACGCCCGACCCGTGGCAAGCAAAATTCCTCCAGAACTCTACGAAGAGGCAGATGGTCCTCGCGTGTCGTCGGGCGGGGAAGACTTCGGCGGCGGCGGCGAAGACATTGAGCCACTGTTTGAGTAAGCCCGACCAGACCGCGATGGTGTTCAGCCCGACCAAGCGCCAGAGTCAGGAGTTCGCCCGCGCCGTGCGGCAAGCGGACAAAGCCATCGGGATGCCGCTCAAGCGCATCTCCGAGAACCAGAGCGAAGTCGAATGGGAGAACGGCTCGCGACTCATGTCCATGCCCGACCGTCAGACCGGCGTCGTCGGGTTCACGCCCACGCTCATCGTCATTGACGAAGCCTCCCGCGTGTCCGACCTGCTGTACATGAGCGTGCGCCCCATGCTCGCGCTAGGCGCCGAACTGCTCGTCACGAGCACGCCCTTCGGCAAGCGGGGATGGTTCTTCGACATTTGGGACAGCGAAGGGCGCGGGGCGAAGGACCGGCTCAAGAACTTCGCATGGTGGAAGGTGACCGCGGAGAGCTGCCCGCGCATTACCGCGGAGTTCCTCGCGGAAGAGCTCGCGGAGATCGGGCCGCGGTGGTTCAAGCAAGAGTGGCTCTGCGACTTCTCGGATACCGTCGGCAGCGTGTTCAGCAAGAGTGTAATCGACCGGGCCTTCACCGGCGACTTTGAACCCCTTTTCGGTGGCGGCTGAACTGGGCGGATTCCGCAGTTTGCTCCCTTTGAATTTGCCTGCGGTGTACTGCCCGTGGTAGAAAATGGCAGAAGCGAACCGCGGAGGGTCGGCGGCACGACCACGAAGCTCATGCACAGGGAGGTGGGTTCATGGAATCTGAAGCCGGTAAATTCGCAGGCAATGGTGACATTCCCCGCTACGTTGCCCGCGCGTGAGCAGCCTTCTTTCTCCCGAGTGATAGGTTGTGAACGCAGACGTTGCTCGGGCGTGACAAGCTCTTGTACACGCGGGCGCGATCGAAAAGTCCTACAGGGCACAACTTGTGAGACTCATCAAAAACAGCGGGAGCGACCGTCCTCGACGTGCTGCGCTCGATCCTGCTTCCCGGATCGGCCTTCGACATCGCTTCGGACGATTTCTCGCTCTTGGCCTTTTGCGAGCTGCGCGACCTCTTCGACCGAGTCTCGGAATCGGGATCAAGTGCCGCACCGTGACGGGACCGCTGCTCTCCATGGTCGAGCTGACCACGCTCTCGGCCGGGCCGGGTCAGTCGCTCCTACCCATCGACATCGGCGTCGGCCGGCACTCTGCGACCGACAGCGTCCGCCTCCGTTGGCCCGACTGCGTCGTGCAGGCGGAGCTCGCGACCTCCGCCGGCGCGATGGTGACGATCCGCGAGATCAACCGCAAGCCGACATCGTGTCCGGTGCTCATGACGTGGGACGGTGAGAAGTGGGTCTACGTCACCGACTTCCTCGGCGGCGACGCGCTCGGCGAACCGGGCTCCGACGGCTCCGTCCGCCCGTCCCGCCCCGAAGAATCGGTGAAGATCGAATCGCATCAGCTCGGATTGAAGAACGGGAAATACGCGCTCCGCATTGCCGAACCGATGGACGAGGTGATGTGCTTGGATCACGTCCGGCTCGCGGTCGTCGATCATCCGAACGATGTCGTCGTCTATCCGGACGAGCGCTTCGCCGTCGCCGACCCGCAGCCGACGCAGATGATCCTCGCCTTCCGCAAGCGCATCGCGCCGGTGAAGGCGGTCGATCACCGCGGCACCGATCAAACGAAAGCGATCCTCGAACGCGACGGCAAGACCGTTTCCGACTTCGCCAAGCGGTCGTGGCTCGGCTTCGCCGAAGAACACTGGCTCGAATTCGACTTCGGCGACCGCCCGAAGGAGTTGCCGAAGGGGGCGGCCCTGCACCTCATCCTCGCCGGTTGGACCGACTACCCGTACCCCGAGTCGATCTATGCGGCCGAGCAGGCGGGCATCGCGATGCTGCCGCCGGTGTTGGAGCGCCGCAAGAGGGATGGCACTTGGGAAAAGCTCGCCGACATCGGCTTCCCCGCCGGACTGCCGAAAGTGATGACGGTGCCCGTGGGCGAAGGGATCGATACCGCATCGACCGGGACGTACCGGCTGCGGACGAACCTGCAAATCCACTGGGATCAAATCCTTCTCGGAGCCACCGAAGAACCCGGCGCGACGAACGATTTGATGCCGAGCCGCGCGGTGCTCGCGCACCCCGGATGCGTGCAGGAGATCTCGACCGGAGGGCGACCGCCGCAGGCGTACGATCCGCTCCGGTTCGAGTCGGTGGCGGTGACCGATTGGAAGGGCCACCTGACTAAGCTCGGCGACGTGACGGAACTGCTGGCGAAGGCCGATGACCGCTTCGCGCTCTGCGGCCCCGGCGACGAACTCCTCGTCGAGTTCGACTCGGCGGCGCTGCCCCCGCTCAAGCCCGGCTTCACACGATCCTTCGTGCTGCGGACGCACGGGTACTGCATGGACACGGCTCCGACGACGCAGACAGGTGGGAATGTGAACCCGCTCCCGTTCCGGGTAATGAGGTCGTACCCGCACCGCGAATTGGGGCCGGCGACGATCGCGGACGACCTGCGATTGTGGCACACCCGCCCCGCGGGCAGTGGGCGGTAAGTCAGGGAATTGCGATCTGCTTATTGTGCATCGCGGCCCAGCTATTAAGCGAATGGCAACTGGCCGATCATAGGGATTGCTGAACATGGAACAGTCAAATACGCCACAGGACTATTTCGACATCGAGGATAGCCTTGATGCGCTAGCACTTACATTGCAGGATGAGTGTCGGAAGTACGTGAAAGAACTGGAAGATGCAGCAGTACCGTGGATACCATTTATAGTCGAACAAAAGGATTCCGAATGGCCGCCGGCCGAAGATTGGTTGCGGATCGGCCAAGTGATCCTGAGTCAGAATTTGCTGAGTATCATTTCCAATCATCTCCCAAAGAATCCTGCGGGCGGCAAAGCATTTTGTCTCAATCATGATGAATTGGTCAGTCACGGCATCTGGAGCTTGTTCCGGATTTCTACATTCGGGAATGCAGAGTCGATCATGCAGCGGCTTGAAAAGATCCGTTCGCGACTTGACGATCACGCAACATTTCCAAAAGCATTGCCAAGGCATGGCGCGGAGCTATTTGGCGTTGTCGTGGAAGAGTTCACGATTCCATACGTCAACAGACTGATTGCATGTTCCACCGATGCACGGTTGCATTTTAAAGATATTCGTCACTGGGCCGCGACGACTAACATGTTAGGTCGCACAGAGCGCTCGGTTTTGCTCGAATGGCTCTACTGCTGGCGCATGGCTGGTTCCAGTCGACCCGACAACTGGTTAAGGGACTGGTTCTGTCCGATTTTCCGAATGAATCAAGACGAAAAATGGAATACGATTCGATCAAAGGAATCATGGATTGAAGAGTGCAAAAAGCACGGATCAAAATATTGGATTCTGCAAGAATACACACAGAGGATTTTCGGCGGGAAAACCGTAGAAGATTATAGCGACAATAGCCTTCTCAATGTGACATTGACTAATAGCTGTGGCTCCGGCTCGCTCACTCCTGACTTGCCAACTAATAGTTCTTTGCCAGTCATCGCAAGCGCGGCAACAATCGAAGATAGCCATCGTGAAAATACTCCACAAGCAGATGGCCCGTTCGCAACTGATGGCTTATGTTTCAGTGGGGTCAAAGTTCGATTCGGTAAAGCCTCTCTGCGCTACAAGCTTGTGATGGCGCTGTGGGACGCTAGATCGAAAACTCCAGCACCTGCAAGGCAGATTGAAGAGGTAATGTCAGAGATCTATGGGGAAGAGCATGAAAAGACAGATGCTGCCTTCCGGCAATTGTGCTCAGATACCCGTACCCACTTTCAGAAGGTGAACTGTCCACTCACGATAGTTACTTTAAATGGCAAAGTGCATCTTGCAACGCTGTGAGAGCAGCATTCTGTTTGTGAGATCTGCACAAGCTACGCTCCTCTGACTGCTCTTTGTTGAAATGGCGGCACCACCAATTAAGGAGGTGCCGATGTCGGATCTTACCCCCCCGTCCGCTACGCTTCTGCCATCTGAAACCGCGTTGCGTGCTCGCTTGGCGATTGCACTTCGCGAAGTCGATCTGCTGCGCCGTCTAATTCGCGCGGCTGAATCGGTTAGACCGCATTCCCTCGCAACTGCTGACCAGCTCATCGTTCCCGTCAACAACCACGCGAAGGAGGCACCTCGTGGCTGACGCGATCCGCCTTCGCATTCGTGAGCCCGATCAGCTCAGTGCTTCTCTGGCCGAGCCTCTCATGGTCGATGCCCGTGCATTAGGATTCTTGCTCGGTTTCGGTTTGAGAACGATCCGGTCGATGGACGCCGCCGGGAAGCTGCCTCGGCCACTGCGGATTTCACACTCCGTCCGATGGTCTCTCTCGGAAATTCGCGACTGGATCGATGCCGGCGCCCCCGACCGCGAAACGTGGACGCCCTTGCGCGCCGTCCGCAAGTGACATCCGATTGACCTTCAAACCATAAAAGGACAGCGGGGTCGGGGACGCCTTGGCAAGCAATTTCTCCGAACCCGCTGTTGACGAACAATGATTATTGTACCCTCCTCCGGCGGCAAAGGCGAAGCCGCCCTCGGATACGCGGCGCGCGGCTGGCTGGTGCTGCCACTGCATACGGCTCGCCCCGACAAAACATGCTCGTGCGGCAAACGGGAGTGCGGCAGCGTCGGCAAGCATCCTCGCACTTCGAACGGCTTAAACGACGCCACCATAGACGCGGATGCGATTCGCGGTTGGTGGGCCAGTTCGCCGCACGCGAACATCGGCATCCGTACCGGGCCGGAAAGCGGAGTCTGGATGGTCGGGCCGGACGGCCCGGCGGGGATCGCCGACCTCGACGGCCTCCAAGCGGTGCACGGGCCGCTGCCCCGCACCGCGACGATCCGCTCGGGCGGTGGCGGCCGGCACTATTACTTCCGCTATCCGTCCGACGGTTTAAAAGTCACGAACCGCAAGAACCACCGCGGCACCCGGATCGATGTACGGGGTGACGGCGGCTACGCCGTGGCGCCGCCGAGCGGGAATGCCAATGGGCCGTACGAGTGGCTCGACGAGTTTGAACCTGCGGAGGCGCCTGCGTGGCTGCTGGCCTGGGCCCGCGAGGATGGCCGGAGGGAGCGAGCGGCGGAGGTTCCGCCGCCGCCATTTGGGACCGGCGCTGCGGCCGTGGAACGCGCCAAGAAGTATCTCGCGAAGATGCCGGCCGCCGTCGCCGGCGAAGGCGGGCACGACCGGACATTCGCCGCCGCACGGGCGATGGTGTACGGGTTCGACCTGTCGCGCGAACCCGCCCTCGACCTGCTCTTGGCCGATTATAACCCGCGATGTGAACCACCGTGGGAAACGAAGGAACTGCAGCACAAAATCGAAGATGCCGACACGAAGCCATTCGACAAGCCGCGGGGTTACTTATTGAACGAGCTCCCGGGTGAGCCCGTCGCCCCGGCATCGCCTCCGCCCAACTTTCGCGACGAACGACCGTGGCCGGAGCCGCTCGACGCCGCCGCGTTCATCGGTCCGCTCGGCGAGTACGTGCGGGCGATCGAGTCCGATACCGAGTCGGACCCGGCCGCGGTGATGCTCCAGTCGCTGCTCATGTTTGGCTCCGCCGTCGACCGCAGCCCGAGGTTCGCCGTGGGCACTACGATGCACCACGCCAATGAATTCGGGGTCGTGGTGGGCGGCACGTCGAGCGGCCGCAAAGGAACCTCGTTCGGGGATGCCCGCAGCGCCTTCATCGGCGTCGACGACGGGTGGCTCGATCAGCGGGTAGCGTCCGGGTTGAGTTCCGGCGAGGGGCTGATCCACTTCGTCCGCGACCCGGTCGAGCAGCGCCAGGCGATCAAGGAAAAGGGCCGGGTCGTGGAGTACGAAATGGTCGTCGTCGACGAGGGCGAGCCGGATAAGCGGGCGCTGATCGTCGAGAGCGAGTTCGTCAGCGTGCTGAAACAGGCCGAGCGGACCGGGAACATCCTCTCGATCGTCGTCCGGCAAGCGTGGGAGTCGGGCCAGCTGCGGACTCTCGTGAAGACCTCGCCGACGAAGGCGACCGCCGCCCACATCAGCATCATCGGGCACATCACCGAGGCCGAGCTGAAGAAGTACCTCACCGAGGTGGAGACGGCCAACGGGTTCGGCAACCGCTTCCTTTGGTTTGTGTCCCGTCGGGCTCGCTACTTGGCCGAGCCACGCACGCCGGATTTCCGGCGGACGGCGGCGATCCGGGCCGAGATCCTGCGGACGCTCGAAAAGGGCAAGAAGCAGGGCGAACTCACGCGGGACGCGGCGGCGCAAGCCGTCTGGCGCGAGGTCTACGAGGTGCTGGAGCGCGACCGCCCCGGTCTTGCCGGCTCGCTGTTGGCCCGCGCTGCCCCGCACGTCATCCGGCTTTCCTTGATCTACGCTCTATCCGAAGGGGCCGGCGCCATCGCACCGCGCCATCTGATGGCGGCCCTCGCGATCTGGGAGTATTCCGAAAGGTCGGTCGCGTACCTGTTCGGCGACTGCTTGGGCGATGCCGTCGCCGAAGGCACACTGGCGCTCATTCGGGGATGTCCGCAGGGGGTCAGCCGGACCGACATCTCCAAGTACCACGGCAACAACCTCAGCGCGACGCGGCTGTCGAGTGCCCTCGGCCTGCTCGTGAAATACGGTAAGGTCCGGTGCGATGTCCGGAATACCGGCGGCCGCCCGGCCGAGGTTTGGTTTCCCGTCGGGGGGCGGACATGATTAGCTACCTAACGATCGCCGTCCAAACCCTAAAGAGGCTGTCGCGGCCAGCGGCCAACGAAAGAAACGAAAGAAACGCATCAACGTCCGAGGCGATGGAGGGCCCGGACACTTCTTTCGTATCTTTCGTTTCTTTCGTCGGCCCGACACCATTGCACGCGGGGACAGAGTACATCGATTGGCAGCCCGACGACCGCGACTTCGTCGGCTTCTCGGATCAGCTGCTCGCCACCCTCCGCGCCCGCGCGGGGGCGGGCGATGCGAAGGCAGCAGAGGAGGCGATTTTGCTAGCCGACTATTTCGCCGCTTGCGACCGCGGTGAGGTACGCTGGCCGGCGCACCCGCTCGACGAGGAACTCGACCGCTGGAACCGAAGCTGCCGGAGTAATTCTCACGATTGATGAAGCCGACTACGTAACCGATCCGTCGGTGTCGCCGGGGTATACTTCACTCACCTTTACTTGGCCGGAGGAATGCGACCTGAAAACCGCACTCACTGGCTCGGCCGTTCTCAGACAGGTTGACTGCCATGCCGAAGCCCTTCAAGCCGAGCCGCGCCTGTCCGCTCCCCTCGGGAGCCGAACTCGTAGACGTGGCCGGCAAGCCGCATGTCCGCATGAGGGTGCGCGGCAAGCCCGCGCTATATCCTCTGGCGAAATGCAGGTCGAAGTACCTGCGCCCATCGAAGCGCTGGTACTTCGAATACCGCGACGCCGCCGGTGACCTACAACGGGTGAAGGGCTACGGTGACTTGAAGGCGACGGAACAACTCGCCGCCGAGATGGATCGCCAAGCGTCACGGGTTCGAAGTGGGTTCACCGATCCGCGAGAAGAACACGCCCGCCGGCCACTCTTCGAGCATTTGAGAGATTACGCGGCAGCCCTCGCCGCGAAGGGGAATGTCGGCCAGCACAACCGGGCCACCATCGCCAAAGTCTCCGCGATGTTGAAGGGGTGCGGGTTCTCGTTCTTCTCGGACGTGGATCCCAGCAAAGTCTCTGCGTGGTTGGCCGATCTCCGCCGGCCGGGGCCGGTTGTCGAGATCCCGCCGGGCGACATATTTGCCTCATCGGTCGTCGCCAAATTGCTTGGCATCAAGCTCGACTCCGTCCGTCGTTTCGTGGCCCGCCATCGACTGCCGACTGTGGGCAATGGCCCGGCTCGCCGATTGACCCGCAGTAGTGTTCTCACCGTTGCGGAATGGGCCGCGGCGGGGAACGGGCCGGCGACGATCAACCGCTACATCACCGCCATTCGCTCTTTCTTCCGCTGGCTCGTGAAGCTGAAGCGCATCGGCTCCGATCCCCTTGACTCGCTGACACTCGTGAACACACAGGTAGACGTGCGGCATGCCCGACGGGAACTGACGGCCGACGAACTCAACTCGCTTCTATCCGGCACGAGGGCGAGCGCACGGACGTTCCGCGGGCTCACGGGGGCGGATCGGTACTTCCTGTACCTGACGGCCGCGGGCACCGGGTTCCGCTCGAATGGATTGGCGAACCTCACACCGGCCGACTTCGAACTGGATGCCGAAACGCCGATTGTGACCCTCGCAGCGCGGTTTAACAAGTCGCGCAAGACGAAAGTGCAACCCATTCCGCCGGATGTGGCGAATGCTCTCCGCGACTTCCTGACTGGCCGCCCGAAGAACTCGCCGGTGTGGGGCGGGACGTGGGCCAGTGGCTGCATGGGAGCGGAAATGCTCCGCCGCGACCTCGAAGATGCGGGCATCGCCTACGCCGTGGATGGCCCGGATGGCCCGGAGTACGCCGATTTTCACGCCTTACGGCACACCTACCTGACGATGTTGGGACGGAACGGCGTCGATCTGCGGACCGCTCAGGAACTCGCAGGGCATTCGACACCACTACTAACCGCCCGCTACTCGCACCGTCGGCTGTACGACCTCGCCGGAGCCGTGAGCATGTTGCCGAACCTCGTGCCGCCAATTCTCACCCCGAAACTTGCCGAAAAAACGCTCCGGATGACCGGCACAGACGGGGCGTCGGGCGCAGTGCCGGGCGCAGTGACAGGGGACACTTCGCTGCATCAAACAGCACCGAAGTGCACTTTGGGCATTTTTGGCGGTTCGTCGGCGGACATGCCGGAACCCCTAGAAAAGAAAGGGCCGGCGCTCAATAGCACCGGCCCGCATCGATCCGCTTCAAGTTACCCGGCAAGGATTCGAACCTTGACGAAGAGTACCAAAAACTCTTGTGCTACCGTTACACTACCGGGTAGTGGTGTACCGCAATAATAGCAAAGGTTTCCGCCGGGTACAAGTCCTCCCGAGTCGCGGGTGAAAAACTCCGCCGCTCGGGAAGGGAGTTCCGCCCATCAATTGTCGTCTCGTAGCTGTTTCGGCTTGTTCGCCTTCCGCTCGGCCTCCTGCGTCTGCACGGCGTCTTCGGTACTTTGGATGTCCTTCGCGGCATTCGGGTCGAGTTCGACCAGCAGCGACTGCGCGAAATCTTTGCCGTCGACCGTCAGCAGAACCTTGTACGTCCCTGGGGCGACTTGGCCGCCGCCGACAGGCCGGCGTCCACCGCCACCTCCTCCTCCGCCGGTTCCACCGCCGCCGGCCAAGCTCCAGGTGATGCGGTGCAGGCCGGCCGCGGTGATCGGCTTGTAGTTCGCGGGGAGATTCTGCGTCGGGGCGCGGTACTCGTACACGACTTTGCCGTTCGCGTCGGTGACCTTCAGTTCGACCTTCTCCGCCTTCTTGGTCAGCAAGATGTCGAAAGTGGTGCCGCGCGTCGGGTTAGCGCCGACGAACTTGCGGTCGGTGCTGCTATACGGCGATTCGCCGTTGGCGCCGAGCTTCCAGCGGACGGCGGGGGCCGGCGCGAACAGCGTGGCGGCATCCTTCAGGGTGCTCGCTTTCAACTGCCGGATGGCGTTGATATCGAGGATCCACACGCTGCGGCCGTGAGTGGCGACGACGAGTTCGTTGGCCGTCGTCGGTTGGGCGAATTCGTGGCAACTCACCGTCGGCAGGCCGCTGCCGAGTTTTGTCCAGCTTTCGCCGCGGTCGACCGATACGTACGGGCCGAACTCGGTGCCGGCGTAAAGGACGTTCGTATTCACGATGTCCTCGCGGCAGACGCGGGTGCTGCCGAATTGCGGCAGGGCGAGCGCGATGTTTTTCCAAGTCGCGCCGAAGTCTTCGGTGAGGAAGATGTACGGCTTGTCGTCGTCGGAGCGGTGGGCGTCGAACGTCACGTAAGCCCGGCCTTCTTTTTCCTTCGAAGCCTCGATGGTGGCCGTCTGGCGATACCCGACGAGTCCCGCTTTTTGAAGGTTCGCGGTGATATTCTCCCACTTGCCACCGCCGTCTTTGGTGATCCAGATGTAGCCGTCGTCGGACCCGGCGTAAAGCACGTCGGCGTTTTTCGGCGACTCCGCGATGGCCGTGAGCGCGCCCGATTTCGTCCGGGCGAGTTCCGGCGAGATCTGTTTGAGTTCGTCCCCTTTCTTCACGGATTTGAAGACGAACTGGGCCCCGCTGTAGAAGATGCTCGAATTGTGGCTACTGAGGATGAACGGCGTGTTCCAATGGAAGCGCAGCGGTTCGTCGCCTTGTTTGCGGGTGGGGCGGATCCCGCTCGATTCACCGGTGCGGTAGTTCCGCCGGCTGATGGCCCCGCCTTGGCTCTCGGAGTAGACGAGGTCCGGGTCGGTCGGGTCGACCCGGCAGACGAAGCCGTCGCCGCCGCTGACGAAGATCCAGTCTTCGTTGGTCGGGCCGCTACGCTTCAGCGTGTCGCTCGGGCCGCCCCAACTGCCGTTATCTTGCAAGCCACCGTAGACGCGGTACGGCCGGCGGTTATCCACGGCGACGTGGTAGAACTGGCCGAAGGGCTGGGTGTTCAAGTGATCCCACTTCACGCCTTTGTCGTAGGTGACGTAAAAACCGCCGTCGCACCCGATGAGCAGGTGCCGGGGATCTTTGGGGTCGATCCAAAGGGCGTGGCCGTCGGCGTGGACGCCGGCCGCCGTGGTGAGGTTGGCGAAGCTCGCCCCGCCGTCGGTACTGCGGAAGATCGGCGTCGGCACGTCGCCGATGACGTACAAGGTCTTGTCGTCGGTCGGATCGACGCGGATCTGGCTGAAATACATGGGCCGCGGATTCAAGCTGTTGATGCGGGTCCACGTTTCGCCGTTGTCGGTCGATTGGAAGACGCCGCCGGTTTCGAACCCCTCTTTGCCTTGGCGGCGCTGGACGTTGGCCTGCTGACCGCCGAGGCCCATACCGAAGGGGCGATTGTTGGTGACGCCGCGCGGTGGACCGCCGGGGCCGGTGCCTTGGCCGGGGATGGGTGGGCCGAGGACAATTTCGACGACCTTCGTTTCCTTGTCCCGCAACAGGGTGAACTTCACTTTGTCGCCGGCTTTCTTGGCGCTGAGTTCCGCGATGTACTCTGGCAACGCAGAGACCGCTTTGTCGCCGACTTTGGTGATGAGGTCGCCTTCCTTGACGCCGGCCTTCGCGGCCGGGCCATCTTCGGCGATCACACCGACGGTCAACGATTCGCCGCGGGCCACGCGGAACCCGGCCGAGGGGGGCGGGCCGACCGGCGTCGCCGGTTCGGGGGTCCGGGCGGCGAGAGTCACTTCGAGTTTGACCTCTTTGCCGTCGCGCTTCACCGTGACGCTGATCTTGTCGTTCGGTTTTTTCGATTGGAGAAAATCGATGAACGTGTCCGCTTTGTCGAGTTTGATCGCATCGGCGAGGATCACGACTTCGCCCGATTTCAACCCGGCTTTCATGGCCGGGGAACCGTCGGTCACTTCCGTCAGTTTCACGCCGCCGTCTTTTTCGTCGTCCATGACGGCGCCGAAGTACGTGTTCGACGCGGCTGGGCCGGTGCCGCCCTTTTCGGTGTCGATGACGGCGACGAGCAAGCCCTTGGTTTTGCGGGAGTAGTCGAGGCCGATGCGGCCGAGCTTGACCGTCGGCAGGCCGTTCTTCAATTTGGAGTCGGTGAGCTTTTTCCAATTCTTGCCGCCGTCGACGGACTTGTACAACCCGCTGCCCGCGGCGTGCGTGACCACCGGGCCGTAGGCATCGGGCACCGGCGGAGTGCCGAAGAAGCCGTCGTACTCGTCCCGTTTGTGTTCCCAGTACGCGGCGACCAACACGTTCGGGTCGGTCGGATCCATCCGCATGTCGACGACGCCAGTTTTAGCGTCGACGGTGTGAACCTTAGTCCACGTCTTGCCACCGTCTTCAGTCTTGAACACGCCGCGGTCTTCGTTGTCCCCGTAGAGCCGGCCGAGCGCTCCGACGTACACGATGTCCGGGTTCTTGGGATGGATGATGACCTTGCCGATTTGGTACGTCTTCTTCAGCCCCATGTTCTTCCACGTCTTGCCGCCGTCGGTGCTCTTGTAGACGCCGTCGCCGTAGCTGACGGAGTTGCGCGGGTTGTTCTCGCCGGTGCCGACCCAAACGATGTTCGCGTCCGACGGGGCGACCGCGACATCGCCGATGGAGCAGGTGGTTTCTTTGTCGAATTGGTTCTCAAAGGTCGTGCCGTTGTTGACGGTTTTCAGCAGGCCACCGCCGCCGAAACCGACCCAGTACATCATGGGGTCGGCCTCGTTGACCGCGAGCGCCGTCACCCGGCCGCCCATGTTTGCCGGGCCGATGCAGCGCCAAGCGAAGGGTTTCAGCAGATCCTCGGGGACCGTCCCTTCGGGCACTTTGGGATCGACGACGGCGGCGGTGGAAACCGGCGCGGCTTTGAGGGCTTCGAGTTTTTTCTGCAACTCGGCGAGTTGCTTCTGCAATTCGTCGAGTTGCTTTTGTTTCTCCGCCTCCGTGAGCATCGGGGCGGCTTTGTCTTGCGAGCGAACGTGGCCGGCCGGCGCGGCCACCAGGGCGGCAATCAGCCCCGCGAGAGTCAGCCAGCGGAAGGAGTCGAAGAAGCGGATCACGGTGCGTACTCTCGGATAAAGTTGCGGAACCGGAGAGGTCGGGGCGAAGATCACCCGGTGGTTTCAAACTTAGCCATCTTTACAATCGATGGGTAGCGCGAAGTGGTACCCTTTGTCGAGAAGCTGGGGTAAAAAAACCGATTGGGGCGAAAATGCCGGGGAGTCACAGGGCGATGGAGACGGTAAGTTACCCCTTAATTCCTAGCGCCGGTGTCAACCTCCATGCCCCACCCCCAATTCGACCGCGGTCGCTTGATCGTGAAACCGCTCGCCGAGCGAGTGCACGACCTCACCCTCGATTGTGTATTGCCGCTCGATTCCCCCGCCGATTTCGACCACCCGTCGATCCCGATTCTCGCCGAGCGATGGAACGCCGCGAAAGCCGCGGGCGCCGCGCGGATCGTGATGATGGGCGGTCACGTCGTCCGGGCCGGGACGCAACGCCACCTCATCGACCTGATGGAACGCGGGCTTATCACGCTGATCGCCATGAACGGCGCCGGGCCGATCCACGATTGGGAGTTCGCCCTCATTGCCGCGAGCACCGAGAGCGTGGCCAAGTACGTCCGCACCGGCGAGTTCGGCCTTTGGACCGAAACCGGCCGGATGAACGACGCCATCAACACCGGGGTCAAGGCCGGCCTCGGTTTGGGCGAAGCCATCGGCAAAATCATCCACGAAGGCGACTTCCCGCACAAAGACATCAGCGTCCTTGCCGCGGCGTACCGGCTCGGGATCCCGGTGACGGTCCACATCGGCATCGGCTACGATATCCTCCACGAGCACCCCAACGCCGACGGCGCCGCCCTCGGCACGGCCAGTTACACCGACTTCCTGATCTTCGCCGAGCAGGTTCGCAATTTGGAACGGGGGATCCTCCTCAGCTTCGGCACGGCCGTGATGGGCCCGGAGATTTACCTGAAGGCGCTGGCGATGGCGCGGAATGTCGCCCATCAAGAGGGGAAGCGCATTGCGGATTTCACGACTGCCGTCTTCGACCTCATCCCCTTGGGGGACGACTACCACACGCAGGCCCCGAAGACCGACCCGCGCTACTACTACCGCCCGTGGAAGACGATCCTCGTCCGCACCGTCGCTGACGGTGGCGCCAGTTATTACATCGCGGGGGACCACCGGCAAACGCTCCCCGCCCTGCGCCGCGCGGTGATGGTGTAAGACGCGAGGGGAATAATGACCGCTCGATCGGCGGGTGCGAATCAATCCCACCGGTACCGTTCGTCGGATGCGATTCCATGGATTCCCAGAAACTCATGGAACTCCTCTTGGAACGATTTCTTCCGATGATGCTCGGCTTGAGTTTCGATGTATTTCGCAACCGACTCGACTGCGGACAGGTTGTACGTGGCCGGGATGGAAGACGTGCTCGATCCCTACGAAACGCCCTACGATCCGAAACGTCCGGTGCTGGGCATGGACGAGCCGCCGGTGCAGCTGTTGAAAGAAACGCGGCTGCCGATCGCGGCGACGAAGGAGCAGATTCGCGCGGAAACCCAAGCGTGGCAACAGGCGATCAACGACAAACACCCCTTCAGCTTTTGGACAAGTCTCGGAATGTCGCAGTGAAGTCTTCCTCCGTCAGCGCCGTATCGAACAACCCGACGTCCAAGCCCTTGTGGCGGGTCACGCCCATGTAACTCAGGCTCGCGTCTTCGTAGCGGCGGAACTTCCACACGGCGTCGTTCATCAGGGCGCTATTGAACAGGCCCAAGCTCACCAATCGCTCGAAATCTGCCGTCGTGAGGCCCGTCACCTTCTTGAACAACTTCGGCTCCAACTTCGTGATCACGTCCTTCAACCGTTGCTCGCGGAAGTCGGTCAGATACATGAACACCGGCACCCGCGCCGCGAACTTGATCAGCTTCTCCTGAATCTGCTTGCGCAGGCTCTTCCGCTCCTTCTCGGCCTCGGTCAGTTCTTTCTTCTCCTTCGCGCTCGGCTCTTCACCCTCGCCCGCCTTGCGCTTGGCGTCCTTGATCTGCTCCGAACGATTGATGATCGTCTCCAGATCGGCGTTGAGGTTGCGGAACCCCTCTATGGCCATCAAGGCGTTCATCGCCGCGTCGTCCTTCATCAACCGGGTCAGCGTGCGGTCGTCTACGTTCACCAGCAGAACACTTTCCCACCGCTTGGCGAGCAAGGTCGCACTCGTGCCGGCGGTGGCGATGTCGAGGATCGCCTCGGCGTCGAGCAGTCGCATGGAACTGCCGTCGTAAGCGAGCACGGGCAGGAACCCAACCAACTCCGCGAGTCGCTGTTCGGGTGTCGTGTCGTCCGTCGCCAACCGTGATCCGTAATCGGCAATCTGCCGCAGTGCCCGGTTCGGCGCGAAGTCGAACACATAACATTCCGGTTTCACCACGATTTCTTGGCCCGACTCGTCCGAAACGGTCCAAGGTGACTGCACTCGAAACGCGCTCTGAAAATAGGTCTCCGGGCTGCTGCACTTGCGCAGCATCAGCATTCCCGCCCAGGGGCGCACGGTCACACCCGTCGTCAGCTTCCCGCAACTCAGTGTGATCGACTTGCTCGCCAGTGGCTCGTCCATCGCCGCTAGCACCGGCGGCAGTGCTGCCGCGCCGATGCCCGCCTTCGATCCCGCCGCAATCACCACGTTGTAATCGTGGTAGAACGTGTTGTTCTTCGCCTTCAGCAATTTTGCCATCGCGTAACACGATGCCACGCTCGGCAGGAACCAGAACGAATGCTGCAACACGCCCAACAGGCGGGCATCGCTGAATGGTAACGGTGGCCGGTCCTTCCCCAGCTTCAAATCGTCAATCGTCGTTCCGCGATATGCCCCCCGGATCAGGTCCAGCCACTTCTGAACCTCATCTTCGTGCTCGAACTTGGCCTCGTCCCCGTCTCCTTCGGCCCGGAAGAACTCGTTCAGATCGAACTCGTTGAACTCGCCTTCCTCCGCCACCTGCCGGATGTCGTCCGGCAGCGTGTAAGTCATCAACACCAACCTCGGCAGGCTCGCATACGGGTTCGGCCCTGGCCCCGGCCAATCCCGCTTGGCCCGCTGCTCGTCGCTGTAGGTCCAGTTGAAAATCTGCTCTTCGATGAACTCGCCCGATGCCAGCGCCCGGAAGGGCGTGCCCGAAAGGTACAGGTAGTGCCCCGTCGTGATCGGCATAATCGACTCGTCGAACTCCGCCTCCACCTTGGTCACTTCCTCGGCCACTTCCCCGGCGTCTTCCTCGTCCGCGCCGAACAACCCCTTCGCGTTCTCGCGCCACGCGCCGTAGTGGTACTCGTCCAAAATCACGCAATCCCAATTGGTGGTGTGGACCCACTCGTTGCGCGGCTTGATGGCTCCGCCCGCCGCGCGTTGCAGAAAGTCCTGAAAGCTGCCGAAGCAGACGATCGGTTTCTTCTTGTTCGCGGTTTCGTAGGTGAGTTCCCCGTCGCGGTTGATGAACTGCCAGCCTTCAAAGTCGATGTGCCGGGCTAAATCTTCCGACCATGCGTGCACGACTGCCGGCTTGAAGGTCAGCACAAGCACCTTCGTCCAACCCATCGACTTGGCCAGTTGATATGCAGCGAAAGTCTTGCCGAAGCGCATCTTCGCGTTCCACAAGAAGTGCGGCGTATGCCCCGGCTGCTCGGTCTTGGCCTGGGTGAAATAGTCCGCCGTCATCCGCACGGCGTCCTGTTGCTCGGGCCGAAGGCCGAAGCTCAATGTGCGGTCTTCCACGTTCGCGCTGCGATTGCGCACGGCGAGGATTGCCGCCCGCACCTGATCGACCGTGCAGCGAAAGACTTCGTGCGAGATATTCTTGATACCGCGCGCCTTGAGATGCCGGTGGACGTCGTGGTCGGTGAAGCTCGACCCGTCCGCCCGCATCGCGGATTCCACCAGCTTGGTTTCCCCGGTCATCAAGCCGGACGGAAACTGCTCGGAAATCCGATCCGCCGCGG
>JANXTU010000313.1 GCA_025352235.1 Fimbriiglobus sp. | reverse complement strand
GCGAGGGTCGCGGCGAAGACGCCGTTGCGGGCGGCGTTGGCGAAGGCGCATCCCTTCCACATGCTCAGTTCACCCGAGCGCGTCTGCCGCAGGGCGGTGTTGCAGACCCCGGCGATGCCGAGGGCGTGGGTCGTCTGCTCGACGCTCAAGTCCATCAGCTTGCATGCGGCGGCGCAGCTCGAAATCGCCCCGTAGGTGACGTGGTCGATGCCGTGTTTTCGCAGGCTCGCGGCATCGCAGAACCGGCACTGGATTTCGTACGCCAGCACCGCCGCGACGATCAAATCCCGCCCGCCGGACTTTTCGGTTTCGCCGACGGATAGCACGGCCGCGAGGTTGTCGCTCGGGTGGGCCGGTTCCAGTGACAAGTAGGTGTCGTTGAAATCGAGGTAGCGGATGAGCAACCCGTTGACGAACGTCGCCCATTCGGGGCTGGATTCGCCCGACGCCAAGATCGACGCGGACGGGTTGCCGCTGACGCGGGCCGCGCATTTCTTGGCCACGGCGTACGCCTCGCTCGGCATGGCCCCGACGGCCGTGGCGAACGAATCGATGAACCGCCGCTTGGTCTCGTGGACCGCGGCGGGGGTCAGTTGGTCAAACGAGAGACCGGCGGCGTAACGGGCCAACCGGTCGGCGAGGGTTTGGGGCATGGGGGTGCAGTGGGTCGGTGGATAGCGTTGCGTTCTGTTCTATCCACGACCCGCGATCCACCAACCACTACGCCGCAATCCGCAGCGGCAGCAGTTGCCCTTGTTCTTCACGCATCAGTCGGAGAGCGGCGCCGACGGGGCGGAGGGCGTTCGCCCCGAACAGCGACCGGACCTTGAAGCGGTCGAGCCAGACCTGCGTCGGGCGCGTATCGCCTTCTTCGGTCAGCGGTTCGATGAGGTCGGCGTCGAGGTGGGCGACGTGGGCGATCATGCGGGCGAAACTGAAATCGGTGTGGCGCTCCGGCCCGACGACGTGGAACGTCCCGATCTGCCGGTGCTTCAGCAAGTCGAGGGTGACCTCGGCCAAATCCGGGGCGTAGGTCGGCATCGTGGAGCGCACCGCGTCGGCGGCCCAGGTCTGCCCTTTCGCCAGTTCCCGGCGGATGAATTTCGCCGGTTCGGACCGGTGTACCCCGCCGTACACCCGGCTCGTCCGAACGATCAAATGCGCTTCGGGGAGCTGCTCGCGGATCGCCCGTTCGTCGGCGGCTTGCAATCTCGCGAGTTCGCCGATCGGCTTCAGGGGATCGTTCTCACGGCGGGCCGAGCAGCATTCGCCGAAGACGCCATCGCCGGAGAAATACACGAGTTTGCTCCCGGTCTCTTTCGCGGCCGCAAGGACACCCGTCACCGCGCCGTCGATCCCGGCGGGCGCCGCGTAAACGATCGCATCGGGTTCATATTCGGCGATCAAGCCTCGGATCGAATCGCTGTCGCGGAGTTCGATCGGATCGAGATCGGCCTCGACGAAACGGTGATAGGTACCGAGATGGGACAGGCCGCGCTGGACGCAAGCCGCGAGAAAAGTCGAACCGATGCGGCCGGTGCCGCCGAGAACGAGACAACGCATGGAGCCTCCGTGCTGAACGTCGTGGAGCCCGGCGATCCTTGCCAGGTCTGCACATGGTACGGTCGGCGCCGGGTGGGTCAAGGCGAGGTGGCCGGGCCGGGGTGTGCCAACGATTCTGGGAGTCGTCATTCCAGCGTGAACCCACCCACCCTATCGTGGAATGACGTCCGACTTTCGGAACGACCTAGGCGCGGCAAGGAGTTACGTCCGATTTCAGGTGCCTCCCCTGGCGTGGATTCACAAGTCATTCCCCCGTGACTCCAAGAATTGTTGTCATACCCGCCGGGCCGGGTGTGCCAACGATTCTTGGAGTCGTCATTCCAGCGTGAACCCACCCACCCTATCGTGGAATGACGTCCGACTTTCGGAACGACCTAGTGCAGGAAGGCTGAATTGAACTGCCAACCCAGAACCTTGTAAGTCGTTGTCCTGCAACACTTTCACGTGGAAGTCTGATTCAGCCTTCCTGTACTAGTGGGATGAGATGAACGATCCCGTCCCGACTGACGCCGAGCTGGTCCGCCGCACTGTCGCAGGTGATCGCGACGCCTTCGCAAGCTTGTACGATCGGTACGCCCGGCTCGTACGAGCGGTCGCAGCCGACGCCGGGCCGGACCGGGCTGAGGACATCACTCAAGACGTGTTCCTAAGGGCATACCGTGCCATCGCCACGCTACGCGACAGAGACCGGTTTTCACCTTGGCTGGTAGGCATTGCCAGGCGCGTGGTTCAAGAAGTTCGACGCCGTCCTAGCGAAACGTTCCTGGGCGACATCGTCGGCGATGATCCGACTGCGGAGGACGAAGTCGATCAGGAGGACGAGGTGGCCAAGCTACTTACGCTGGTAAATCGATTGCCGGAGGAGGAACGACGTGCCATCCAGTTCTTTTTCTTGAACGGTCGGGATGGGACTGAAACGGCACGCTTGCTGGGCCGATCCCGGTCAGGGACTTACGCCCTCATCCATCGCGCGATCGGGAATCTCGCCCGTCGGATGAGCACAGAAAGCGCGGCCCAGGAGAACCCGCAATGAAATGTTCGTCCGACGAAGACCTCGCCGGTTTCGCCGCCGGCGGCCCATCTACCGCGACCCGAGAACACATCTCAGTGTGCCGGGTGTGTGCTTCACGGATCGCCGTGATCCGAACCGTGATCGAGCGATTGGAATCGGCCTATGCGTCGACCAATCGCGACAACGCAATCTCGCGAGCAAGACTGCTCGCGGCACTGGCTCGGGAGCCAGTACCCATCCGCCCCATTCTTCTCAGGAGAGTTATTATGGACCGTCGAATCTGGATCATGTCCGTCGCCACCGCAGCCGCGGTATTTCTCGGTGTCTTCCTCGGCTGGGGAGCGCCGGCCGTCGCCCTGGCCGATGGTCTCAAACCGTTCAAGGAGGCGAAATCGTTCTCTTGCGAGATGGTTATGCTGAAGGACGGTAAGCCGGCCGACGCGGGCAATAAAATGACACTGAAGCTGACTTGGGCCGCACCGGGATCGCTGCGAAACGACCTGCTCATGGGCAAAAAGCCGCAATCGACGATCATTCTCCCGCAGGGAAAAGCGGGGGTCGTCTTGGATCACCGGGACAAAACGTATCTCCCTACGGACGCGAAGCCGGGCCGTCAGGAGGCAGCCATTCTCAAACTCGTTCAGGGCTTGGCGAAGTACTCGGGTGACCAGAAGCCGGCAGGTATTGACGAAGTCGATGGCGTGAAAGCCCCTCGGTTCGACTTGGAGATCCGCGACCCCGAAGTGAAAGACTCGGCCTGGCAGTACCGTATCTGGATTCACCCCGAGACGAAGCGGCCCGTTCGTGTCGAGTTCGCACTCCAGCCCGGGCAGGATCCCAAAGCGAAGGATGTCGCAGCAATCCGGTTGGAGAAGTTCGAGTGGGAGGTCAAGACCGAAGATCTGTTCGACACAAAGCCGCCGACGGGCTACAAGTCCTCAGTCAACGATAAGTAGAAGTCCGAAGTACCGTTGGCGACGCGCTCAAAGTATTTGAAACCAAGAATTACATTCCACCCCCTGTGAAGACCGTTGCTGTCGCGGCGACCATAGAACCGTGGCACGGGAACAAGGTCGTCGTCTATCGGCCGGAGAAGACCGTGGCACGGGAACAAGGTTGTCGTCTATCGGCCGGAGAAGGAGGCTAAACTCTGGACGCGCGTCGTCGTCGATGAACAACTCCGTTGGGGACACGCGGTGAAATTCTCCAAGCTCGGGCATGGGGGGAATGCGTTGCTGACGTCGTATTACGACAACCTCATCGTCGGCATCCGCGACAATCCCGATCCGAAGCAGGGCGACACCTTCACCGAGAAGCGCGGCGTGCGCATCTACCGCCACGACCTGAAAACCAAAAAGTGGGAGCGCTACATCCTCGAAGACGGCGGCGTGGCCGTCGAAGACCTCGCGGTCGCCGACCTCGACGGCGACGGCAAGCCCGACATCATCGCGGTCGGCCGGGCCACGGGGAACTGCCGCATCTACTGGAACAAGGGCGTGGCGAAGTAATGGCGAGGCGATCGGCTCGGCTATTGACTGCCGGACTCACCCGCCGCTTGGTTTCAGCTTCGCGAGTTCTTGGGCGGGGCGCGGGTCGGCCGGCTTGAGTCGCTGCGCCGTACTCAGGCTCGCCTCGGCCCCGGCGCGGTCGCCGCTGGCCGCGAGCGCCTGTCCGAGTGCCAAGTGGGCCGTGAATTCCCCCGGTCGGATCGCCAGCGCTTTGCCGAGCGGGTCGATCGCCGCCTTCGGTTCGCCGAGGTTGTTCAGAGACAGTCCCCAAAAGAGGTACGCGAGGGCGTGGTCGGGCTTCAGCTCCGTCGCGAGTTTGGCCGATGCGATGACCTCGCGGAACCGCTTCGCTGCGTCGGGCGACGCCGGATCGCGGACCCACTCCTTCTCGGCTTGGGTGTACAGCACCAGCGCCAAGGTGTAACGGGCGTTGGGGTCGGCGGGGTCGAGTCCGACCGCTTCCCGGAGCAGTTCGACGGCGGTGTCGTACTGCCGGAGCCGTGCGAGGTTCACCCCCGCCCCGGTCAGCAGCTTGCAGGTCCGGGTGTGCCGCGCCTGAGCGAGGTACTCCTCGGCCGCTTCCTCGTACCGACCGTCCCGCTCCATCAGCCCCGTGCGGCGGTCGAGCCCGCGGGCGCCGACCTGCAGGGTGACGACCCGGTCGAGAAACGGATCGGGCCACGGCGGGTCGGCCTCCAGCGCGTTCGCCTCCGCCTCGAATTGCTTCGACGCCGGGACATCGCCGCGCGCCCGGGCCAACAGGGCGAGTTGCGAGCCCGCCTGCTTGCGGCAGCAAGGGTGCGTACGGGCGGACTCGAAGTGCCCCGTCGCGGCGACCTCATCTCCGCGCACGAGCGCCACGAGCCCCAGCCCGAAGTGCGCGCGGGCGGGATCCGGGGGGGCGACTTCCTGCTGGAAAAGGGCCGCGGCGCGCTCGACCTCGCCGCGCTCCAAGAGCGCATCCGCGAGTTGGAGCGTCATCGCCTGGCGGAACTTCGGCTTCGCTTGTGCCACGTCGGCGGCGGCGGTGAGGAAGCCCAAGGCGTTCGGTGGGTCGCGCTTCAGCGCGATCAGGCCCCGGGCGTAAGGCCAGCGCGGTTCCGAAGGATCGAGTTTCGCCGCTTCCGCGAAGCAGAAATCGGCATCGCGGTCGAAAAGGTTGGCGAGCAGGACGGTCCCGTACTCGCCCCACGCCGCGCCCGACCGCGGTGCATCCGTCAACTTCCCGCGCGCCTTGCCCACTGCCGACCGGACCTCCGAGTCGGTGATATCCGGCGGTAGGGGCGGATCCGGCATCGCCGGCTCCTTCGTCCACCACCAGACGGCGACGGCAGCGAGGGCCAGCGCGGCCACTCCCGCGCTGCGCTTCGCCCAGACGCGCCGGGAGGAAACGAGTTGCGGGATGGGCGCGGTCCGTGGAGCCGCAGGTGTGCTCGGAAGCGGGTTCTGGGGCAGCTCGGAGGGCGGGACACTGACTTTCACGGCGTCTGGCCCTCGCCGCGCTTCAGGACGAGCGCGCGGTTCGCCGGTCCGCCGGCGAACGTCTCGGGTTTATTCACAGGGCCGTCCGGCCACGTGATGCGGACCCATTCGACCGTTTCGGCGGCGCCCAGTCCGAAGAGCGCGACGGGGGAACCGCTGCATAAGAAGCTATCGGCTTGGTTGGCGATGCGGATAAATTCCTTCCCGCCGGCGCGCACCCGGATTTCGGCGCCGATCGCGTCGCGCCCGAGCTTCGGATCGATCGCCCGGACCGTCAGCCAGTGGCCGCGGTTCGGCGCGACGTTCCGGAACAGACGCGCCGGACTTCCGATCGAGGTGACGAGCAGATCGGGCGCGCCGTCGCCGTCGAAATCGGCGCAGACGAGTCCGCGGCCGACGGTCCAGTAATCGCAGAAGACCCCGTTGTCCGGCGACGCGTCTCGGAACTTGCCCGTGCCGTCGTTGACGAAGATCTGATTCTTCTCCGCGTACGTCTCCCAGAAGCCGAGGCCGGTGTCCTTCGCGTGCCCGCCGCCGACGACCCTCCCGTTGACCACGGCGATATCGAGCGCGCCGTCGCCGTCAAAGTCCGCCATCAGCGTGCCGAAGCCGGTGCCGCGCCACTTCGTCGCGATCAGGCCGGCCGCGGCGGTGCGGTCGCGGAACTGCCCGCGCGGCCCCTGGCGCCAGAGGTTGTGCGTCTCGCTGCCCAGGTGGGTGACGTAGAGGTCGAGGAGGCCGTCGCCATCGACGTCGCCGACCGCGATGCCCATACCCGCGTACGCCTGTGCCACCGCGTTCATGGCGACGCCGCGGGAGAGCGCCTCCTCGGCGAAGGAGCCGTCCTTCTGATTCATCCAGAGCCGGTTCGGCTGGCCGTCGTTCGAGACGAAAATGTCCGGCCACCCGTCGCCATCGAAATCGGCGACGGTGACCCCCAACCCCGGGCCGCGCACCTTGCCGATCCCGGACACGAGGCTGGTGTCTTCGAAGCGCACCGCCGCGGTCCCCGGCGCCGCGCGGGAGCGGCCGAGGTTGCGGAACAGTTTGCTCGCGGTGCCGCTGAACGAGTTCGGGCCGCAGTAGTTCCGGACGCCTTCGGGCGACTTGCATTCAACTTTACTGTCGTAGTCCACGTAGTTGATGACGATGAGGTCGAGCCAGCCGTCGCGGTCGTAGTCGAAGAACGCCGCCGACATCCCCCACGACAAATTCGCCAGCCCCGACTCCGCGGTCGCGTCGGCAAACCGGCCGGCGCCAAGGTTGAGGTACAGTTTCAGCACGCCGAAGCCGGTGATCAGCAGATCGGGCTTGCCGTCGTTGTTGACGTCCCCGACGGTCACACCGTGGCAATGGGCCGCCAAATCGAGCCCCGATCCGGCGGTCACATCTTGGAAGCGACCAGGGGCTGTTTGGCGGAACAGGCGATTGGTGCTGCCGGATCCGGGTCCGGCACAGTTGAGGAAAAAGATGTCGAGCAAGCCGTCGCCGTCGCAGTCGAACACCGCCGCCCCCGTGCCCACCGACTGCGGCATGAAATAAGAACCGGTGGCGCCGGGATCGGGTGTGAAACTCAATCCCCAAGCGTCGGTCACATCTTCGAACCAACCCGGCTCCGGTTTTTGCCCTTGCTCGACGGGAACGGCGGACACGGGTCGCCAAGAAACGTAGGCGGCGACCGCACCGGCCACAACGACGACCGCCGCCACACCGAGGGAGATTCCCAACCGCCGCGAGCGGGGACTGGCGTGCGACATCTGCGATCTCCGAGGCCGATGGGAAGAGGCACCCGCCAAGGACGCGCCGCATCAGTTTTTGGTTACCGTGCCCTTGCCCAGATCGATGGTGATGGTGTTGGGATCCCCGGCGGTGACCTCGTAACTCAACTTCGTCCGGGACTCGTTGTACTGGCTGTTGATCCCATCGTTGATCTGCCGCACTCTCGCTTCGCTGCCGGGCGTGCCCGGATAGGGGGTGATCGCAAACGTAATCTTGTATTTGCCTGGCAAAACCCCCGTGGTTTCGGAGGTATCGGCGACGAACGTAAGGTCGTCCGCGTTGAATTTGGATGTAGCGGCCCGCTTGACGTCAGTACCATCCGGCACGAACGTGATACTGACCGAGTCATCTTTTTGGATCTTCAGATCCTTGGGCAGCACGACTTTGCCAGAGACCGGAGTACCCTTGCCGGCACCACCGCACCCCGTCGAAACGAATAAAACCGCGAGCGCCGCCACCGTGAGTGAGTGGCGAGGGAGAGTGATCATAGTGGGGTCGCGAAAAAGGGGATTGGGTGCCCCGTGGGCACCCGAGGGAGAGTGGAAATCGATACGGGCTGTACCCACTGGGTCCAGCCCGCATGCGTCAGACAATCAGTCCAGATTGTACGGAGTCATGTTCCGGTAATCCATGGCGGACTGGAGAGCGGCCGTGCCGGAAGCCGAGTAACGGATGCTCCGAACGCTACCGTCGTACATGGTAAACAGGGCACCGCTAGTGTGCGGGCCACCCCATTTGTTACCTTGGGATACGTTCCTATCGTCTTTCACGATTACGTTCTGGCCGCGTTGGGTACCGCCGTAGCCGCCGGAGTAGATCACCTCTTCCCAGTTGCTGCCGTGGTTGCGCTGATACTCGTTGGGGTTGAGGAAGCCTTCCCCGACGAACACCGTATTGCTCGTGCCGTTCGAATTGCTGATGACAGTCATGGTAAGAACGGCGCCGTTTCGAGCTGGACCGCCGTTGCTGGAGCTACCGATGCCGGTGTCGTTCACTTTGTAGTCGGTGAAAGGGCCGTTGAAGCCCGGCGCGCCGCCGATGTTGTTGGCACCGGCCGTCGAGACCGGGGTACGGCTCCTGCCCGGACAGAGGAACGCCTTGAGCGGGACAGCAGGAGGCGTGACGGCGGGGACTGCGGTTACGGAGGTGGTCACTTGCGTGAACAGGCTGCCCTGCTCGATATGCGGGAGGATGTGGAACGCCCAGCACCAGTCGCGTGGGTCGTAAGTGCTACCGCCGACGTTATTGTTGGCACCGGCCAACAGAATGCGGCCGTTGGTATCGTGGTAGTTGTGGCTACCGATGCCGATCTGTTTCAAGTTGTTACTGCAGCTCATGCGGGCGGCGGCTTCGCGCACCTTTTGCACGGCGGGGAGCAACAGGCCAATGAGGATTGCGATGATCGCGATGACGACCAACAATTCAATCAGCGTGAATCCACGCCGACTACGGGAGAGAGAGACGGTCATAACCACCTCGGAGAAGAGAGAACTAGGAAAAAGACGGTTCCCAAAATTGGGAGTGCCGCTCATAGAA
>JANXTU010000304.1 GCA_025352235.1 Fimbriiglobus sp. | reverse complement strand
CAAGCAAGAAATCTCCTAAGAAATCCTCTGTTCGACACCGCATTGTCTCAGTGTCAAGCGATGTCACTGAAGGATTTTCTAAAGATCGAAAACTCGAGTTTTCGTCGCAACCTATTGTCTTGTAATACTTTGCCAATGATGTTTAAAGCGTCGGGGCTTCCGCCCTGGGCTGGTAAAGTCGGCCCCGTTGGGGCGAAGATTCGGAACCTGCGGTTCCCAGGGTTTCCGGGCTGGGCTGGTAAAGTCGGCCCTGTTGGGGCGAAGATTCAGGACCTGCGATTCTCAGGGTTTCCGGGCTGGGCTGTATACGGCGGCCCCGTTGGGATCGGTCGATTTCGGACTGAGGTTGCGGATTTCGGATTGAGATCAAATACACGCAGGGGTTCGCCGTGAACGATAGTCTCGCCCGCTTTCTGTCCAATCCGAATGCGGGTGTTTCCCGCCGCGAAATGCTGGCGCGCACCGGGACCGGCTTCGGCCTCCTCGGCCTCGCCGGGGTCCTGGCACAAGAAGCGCAGGCCGCACCGGCCGCGGTGTCCGGGTCGCCGTTGGCGGTGAAAGCGCCGCATTTCCCCGCGAAGGCGAAGCGTGTCATCCACCTCTTCATGAACGGCGGGCCGAGCCAAGTCGACACCTTCGACCCCAAACCCGAACTCACGAAGCAGAACGGCAAGAAGCCGGCCGGGGCGGACATCAAAACCGAGCGCAAGACCGGCACGTTGTTCGCCTCGCCGTACAAGTTCAAAAAGTACGGCCAATCCGGGATCGAAGTCTCGGAGATCTTCCCCAAAGTCGGCGAATGCATCGACGACATCTGCGTCATCCGCGGCATGCACACGAACGTGCCAAACCACGAACCGTCGCTGCTGATGATGACCTCGGGCAACACGCAACCGATCCGGCCGAGCTTCGGCTCGTGGCTCGGCTACGGTCTCGGCACCGTCAATCAAAACCTCCCCGGCTTCGTCGTGCTGTGCCCCGGCAAACCGGTCGTCGGCCCGCAACTCTGGGGCAACAGCTTCCTGCCCGGCGTCTACCAAGGTTGCCATATCGCCAACCTCGACCCGAAGCGCATCATCGACCACATTCAAAACAAGAATCTCGGAGCGGAATCGCAGCGGGCGCAACTCGACCTGCTCAACGAGTTGAACAAGATGCACCGCGACAACCGCGACGGCGACGATCAACTCGACGCCCGCATCCAGTCTTTGGAGATGGCCTACCGGATGCAGACCGAAGCGCAGGATGCCTTCGACGTGACCAAGGAAAAGCAGACGACCCGCGACGCCTATGGCAAAGGCTACTTCGCCGACGCCTGCCTGACGGCCCGGCGGCTCGTCGAACGCGGTGTCCGCACGGTGCAGGTCTACTACGGCTCCGGCCAACCGTGGGACGACCACGGCGACATCGAGAAAGGCCACCGTGCCAAAGCGAAGGACAGCGATCAAGCCATCGCCGCGCTGTTGAAGGACTTGAAAGAAAAAGGACTACTCGAAGATACCCTCGTCCTCTGGGGCGGCGAGTTCGGCCGGACCCCGACGAGCGAAGGGGCCAACGGGCGCGACCACAACAACCACGGCTTCAGCGTCTGGCTCGCGGGTGGCGGCGTGAAGGGTGGCATGACTTACGGGGCCACCGACGAGTTCGGGTTCGCCGCCGTGGAGAACAAAGTCCACGTCCACGATCTGCACGCGACGATCTTGCACCTCATGGGCATCGACCACGAGAAGCTGACCTACCGCTACAGCGGCCGGGATTTCCGGCTCACCGATGTGCACGGACGGGTGGTGAAAGAGATTCTGGCGTGAGCGCGGCTCACTTCTTGGCCGGGGCCAGCAAGACTTCGAGTTGTTCGGGCTTGCGCTGGATGTGCCGGGCGATGCCGGAGAAGAAGAAGAGGAATTGCTCGGCCCCTTCCTCGGCCATTTTCGGTCCGCTGGGGCCCATCATCCTGACGAAGCCGGCGCCGATGCGGCTCTCGGCGAGCAAGTAGACTTGCACCGTCGGTTGGAAGGTCGCATCGCCGGTGACTTTATCTTGCGGACCGCGTGGCGCGTGCAACACCGCGACGGCTTTCACGGGCACCGATGGCAGCAGCGCCCCCGGTTTCACTTTGCCGGTGGCGTACCAGATCACGCCGTTCTCGAATCGGCCGACCGTCTGCCACGTCAGTTCGCTGCCGCTTTCATCGCTCCAGAAAAACTGCCCGCGGCCGAGATCGGTGATGTCCACGGACGGCACCTTCAACCGTTTCCACGCCAGCGTGGTGCGGTCGGGATGCGCGAGCAGCCAATCGTAGACGTTCGGATGCGCGACAAACTCGAGGTCGGACGCTTTGACCGTGATGGTCGGCGCTTGGAGGATCACCGCGACGGCGTCGCGGTGTTTGTCTTCGACGAGTTCGAGTACGGCCTTCGGCTTGGCGGGCGCCGACGCGGCCGCCGGTACGATGGGCGGTTTCGGTTCGGCGGCCATCGCGGGCAGCCCGGAAGCAACCGCGAGGGCCGAACCGAGCCACCAAGATCGAAGCGGGACCATTGCGCACCTTGGCGAAGCGGGGGGACTTCTGCCGACAGTGGCAATTATCGAACCCCGAGCCGGCGGAACATGAATCTTTCCTCTCGTTCACAAACTCCGCCGGAATATCGGTTCCGTTCGGCCGCGCGGGACGATAAGATTTCAAGACCCCGCGAGGCACTTTCCCATGCTCCCCTTCGATCGTCGGCAATTCATCGGAACCAGCGCGGGCGGAATCGCAGCCCTGTTGGCGGCGCCCGCGGTGCTGTTGCGGCAAGATCTGCCGACGCCCGCCGAGACATTTGCGCCGGACACGCTCTTCTTGACCTGGCGGCGCGATCCGACCACGACCATGATCGTGCAATGGGTCGCGGAGCCCTACGCCACCCAAGATTCCACCGTGTACTGCCGCTCCGCCCCGACCTCGTTTTTCGAGATGACTCCGCCGGAGTGGATCGAAGCGAAGCCCGTGATCACGGCGTTCCCGCTCACGGATCTGACGAATTTCCGCGCCGAACTCACCGGGTTGACACCGGGCACCGAATACCGCTTCCAGATCGGCAAGACCTCGCCGACGTACAAGTTCCGCACGATGCCGGCGAAGGCGACGAACGACTTCACGTTCATCTCGGGCGGCGATGCCGGGGTGAACCCGCACGTGATCGAGAACAACAAACAGGCCGCGAAGCAGAACCCGTATTTCGCCGTCGTCGGCGGCGACTTGGCCTACGACAACGGCACGAGTTCGAAGACGTACCTCGCCTGGCTGCGCGATTACAGCAAGCACATGGTCGACACGAAGGGCCGGTTGATCCCGATGGTCGTGTGCATCGGCAATCACGAAGTCAAAGGCGGCTACAACCGGCCCCGCGCCGACGCGCCGTTCTTCTTCGCCCATTTCGACGGCTTATTCCAAGACACCAGCTTCGGCGTCCTCGACTTCGGCGACTACCTGAGCTTGGTGCTTATGGACACGGGGCACGTCTCCAAAATCGGCGGCGATCAAACCGATTGGCTCGACAAAACCCTGGCCGCGCGCACCGAGCGCGATCATTTGATCGTCGTCAACCACGTCCCGTGTTACCCGAGCTTCCGGGCGGCGGCCGTGACGGTCGGCCCTTTCGGCAAGGTGGGCGCCGGCGGCACCGGCGAGGAGCAACGCAAATATTGGGTGCCGCTGTTCGAGAAGCACAACGTCGACCTCGTGCTCGAACACCACGACCACACCTTCAAACGCACCCATGCGTTGAAAGGCGGATTGAAGGACAAGAACGGCATCGTCTATCTCGGCGACGGCTCGTGGGGCCAACTCCGCAACGCGAGCAAGGCCGAGGAGCGCCCGTACATCGCCCACGCCAGCACGTCGTACCACATCACGGTGCACCGACTCGAAGGCGACAAGCGCTTCCACATGGCGCTCGAAGAAGGCGGCAAAATTGTCGACGTCTGCACGACGGAAAAGAAGGTGCGCCGCAAGGGTTAGCCACAAGACGAATGTCGAGTGAGAACGCATATTCAATCCGCGTTCAACTGTTTTGCTCCTTTTCTTGACGCTTCCGAGCGGAGAACGTCGCTTTTCGCTCCGCGAAAAGTCGCTGAGCTTCCCCGAGACTTGCAAAACTCGAGCGATGGCGTGAACTACTTTTCGCGGAGCGAAAAGCGACTTTCTCCGCTCGGCTTTCCAAAACGCGTTGATCAAGAATCCTTCCCTAAGATAACGCTGGATTCTCGCATCACTCCCGGAGTCGGCACGATGAAATACCAATTGGCCTTACTGGCGGCATTCGCG
>JANXTU010000293.1 GCA_025352235.1 Fimbriiglobus sp. | reverse complement strand
TCACGCGCGGGTTCGTCGCGTTCGGGTGATTGCGGACGTAGCTCGACGTGATGACTTCCAACCCCGCTTCGTAGAGTTCCTTGGGATAGAGCACGATGTCGTCGACGATGATGATGATGTTCGGTTCGCACTTGCGCGGGTCGAGTCCCAGGCTTCCGGCGCCGCGCGTCACGATCAGCCGGATGTAACCGTCGATCTTCTTGTTGTGCGCGACCGCGTCTTCGACCGCCTTCAGCATGTCTGCCGGGGGAATCGGGATCTTGAGCGCGATGGCTTTGGCCGAATCGTAGAGCCGCTCGATGTGCTCTCGGTGTTTGAAGACCTTCCCGGAGTAGACGCGCAGGCCCTCGAACACGCCGTCGCCGTAGAGCAGGCCGTGATCGTACACGCTGATCTTCGCATCGAGTTTGTCGTGGTACTGGCCGTTGATCCAAACTTGCGTCGCCATCGAGAAGACTCCGGGACGGAACTGCCTGCGTTATTATAGGCTTCGGTGGGAATCATTCGATACCCGTCGCTTGTTGGATCGCATCGGCCTATTTTGTGAGCGCCGACCATCCGCGAATCGACCTTGGTTCGAACAATAAGGAAGTCATTTCAACGTGTACGAAAACGCTCCGAGTAAATCGCCCCGTTGGCCGCCGTGGCATTCCAGGCACTGCTTGGTGCTGCGGATCGAACCCAGCATCCGCATTTTGGTCGACGACGATTCGACGATCAAGTCTTCCGCCTTCCGCAACTTCGCTAGCCCGGCCGTTTCAAAATCATTCAGAGGGCGTGTCGGCGCCTGGCGGAGCTTGTCCATCCGTGGGAGTTCATCCGAGACGTAGGCTACAGGCTTTTCGTGGAGGAGCAGGCCGACGAGGTCGATGGAATCGACCGAGCGCGTATCGGTCAACGGCATCTTTCGCATGAGGTGCGATTGGAACCCGGCGACGTGTTGGCGATCCTTGAAGTAGCCGAATCCGCGCGGGTTCACGAAATCGAGGACGCCGGCGCCATGCAGTTTGAACAAGTCATCGTCGACCGGCCTCCGTGTCCAAGGTTCAGCTTCGAGCGAACTCCCCGTAAGTGGAGTCGGCGAAGGCTGCTGCCACAACTCGACCGGTTCCAGTTCGAGTCCTTTGCGAGACGGCGTTGCGTATCGCATTCGTGAGATGCCGAAGCCGGGGCCGTTGATGAATCGTTCCACTTTCTCTTCGTGCAGGTTTTCCAACATCTGAATCCGTTTTTGCGACGAGTTCGAAAGCAGGATTTCTTGGTCGAAGAAGCGTGCTTCGCCATCAGGAGATAGTTCGTGAGGCCCGCGCTCCGCCGGCGGTGACGGCAAGCGGTCTTCCATCGATTCGTAAGGGTACTCCTTTCGCAATCGCGCCATCTCCAACTGATCACCCAAGCCGTACAAGGTCGTGAATCCATAAGCGCCGACGGCGACGCCGAGTATCAGAATTGGATAGAGACGCGGGCGCTTCTTGGCAATTTCCAGCGCGACGAATAGCAAGAAGAAGTGGAGGATCACCGGCGGAAGAATGGCTCCGAAGTAGATCGTGAAGCCGGAAAGGAAGAGGCCGCTGACGACGAAGATCCGCATGCCTACCGTGGAGAAACGGAGGGGCAGAAGTGCGAGCAAGGTCAGGAGGAACGAGAAAAAGAGTCCGGCGTAGAGCATGGCAACCCCCTCCTAACTCAGCAAATCCTTCACCACCTTGCCGTGGACGTCGGTCAAGCGGTAGTCGCGGCCTTGGAAGCGGTACGTCAGTTTCGTGTGGTCCATGCCGAGTTGGTGCAAGATTGTCGCTTGCAGGTCGTGGACGTGGACTTTATCTTCGGCGACGCTGAAGCCGAGTTCGTCCGAACTCCCGTAGCTGAGGCCGCGTTTGATGCCGGCCCCGGCCAGCCAGACACTGTAGCAGTCGGGGTAGTGGTCGCGGCCCAAGATCGCCCCGCCGGCGGTGCGGCCTTCGCGGAAGGGCGTCCGCCCGAACTCGCCGCTCCAGACGATGAGCGTGTCGTCGAACATGCCGAGGCGCTTGAGGTCCTTGATGAGGGCGGACACCGGCTTGTCCATCGTAGCGCATTTCTTCGTCAGGCCGTCGCGGATGTCCTCGCCCGGATTCGTGCCGTGCATGTCCCAGCCCCAGTCGAAGAGTTGGACGAAACGCACGCCTTTCTCCAGTAACCGGCGGCCCAGCAAGCAGTTGTTGGCGAAGCTCGCGCCGCCCGGTTGGGCGCCATAACTATCGAGGGTTTGCTTCGTCTCCTTCGAGATGTCCATGACCTCCGGCACGGCGGTCTGCATCCGGAAGGCGAGTTCGTATTGCTGGATGCGCGTCGCCGTTTCGGGGTGGCCCATCTCTTGCGCTTGCAGTTCGTTCAAGTCGCGCAATGCGTCGATTGTTTTGCGACGGGTCTCGCGGTCCATTCCTGCGGGGTCCGATACGTAGAGCACGGGGTCGCCTTTGCTGCGGCACTGCACCCCTTGGTAGACGCTCGGCAAAAACCCGTTGCCCCAGTTGTTCGCCCCGCCGTTGGGCTGCACGCCACTGCTGATGAGCACGACGAAGCCGGGGAGGTTTTCGTTTTCGCTGCCGAGACCGTAGGTGACCCACGTGCCCATGCCCGGCCGGCCTTGACGGGCGCTGCCGGTGAACAGCAGCAGCTCGGCGGGGGTGTGGTTGAACTCGTCGGTCTTCATCGATTTGACGACGGCGATGTCGTCGGCGTGGCCGTGCAAATTCGGGATCGCATCGGACATCCAGATGCCGGCCTTGCCGTGCTGCTTGAACTTCCGCGGCGTGCCCAACAGTTTCGGCACGCCCGAGGTGAAGGCGAAGCGCTTGCCCTTGATGAAAGATTCGGGGACGTCCTGCCCGGTGCGTTTGACCAACTCCGGTTTGTAATCGAAAAGGTCGAGGTGCGGCGGCGACCCGGACATGTGTAGATAGATGACGCGCTTCGCCTTGGCGGCGAAGTGCGGCTTCTTGGGGGCGAGCGGATCGTCCGGCTTCGCGGAAGCTTCGCCCGATAAGTGGGCGAGCGCCACGGCCCCGAGGCCGAGCGACCCCGCCCCGAGGAATTGCCGGCGGGTCCGGTGTTGGATTTGGGCGAGGTTCATGGAATGCTCGATTCGGAGAATTCAAATGGATCGCGGGCCGGTCGCTAACGGCAACAGTGATCTTACCATCTACACGACCCAAGTCGGCGACGGTGCGATGGCATCCGTTGGTCGATTGCCGGGGCCGGCCCGCCCGCTGCCCGCGAAGCGACTGACGATCTTCACCGCCATGTCGTGGTCGCAGGTCATCTGGCAACTCAAGCGGACGCCCGTCAATCCCTTCGCGGCGAGCACGGCCTTTTCCGCTTCGGTCATGGTCGCGGGTTCTCCCGACACGAATTCGACCTTGCAGGTGGTGCATTTGGCGTTGCCTCCACAGGCGTGGAGTTGATCGATCCCGGCTTCGTCGGTCAGGCCGAGCACGAGCCGCTTCCCGGCGGGGACTTCGAACGTTCCGACATCTTCGACGGTCAACTTCGGCATCGGGACTCTCTCTCGGGGTGCGGTGATTCGGACACCGTAGTATTATTAGTTTCATGCTCCGACTCTACATCGATGCCGACGCCTGCCCCGTGAAAGACGAATGCTACCGGGTGGCGAAGCGGTACGCGTGGCCCGTGATCGTGGTGGCGAATTCGCAAATCGGCATCCCGGCCGACCCGGCGGTGACGATGGTGGTCCGGCTCGGGTTCGGTGCGGCCGACGATTGGATCGCAGAGCAAATCGGCCCTGGGGATATCGCCATCACGGTCGACGTGCCCCTGGCCGCGCGGTGCGTGGAGAAAGGGGCGTTGGTCGTGACGAACAAAGGTTACCTTTACACGCCGGGGAACATCGGCGAAGCGCTGGCCGTCCGCAACTTGAACGAAGAGCTGCGACTCGCCGGCGTCCTCGGCGCCGGCGGCCCCGCGCCGATGATCGGGAAAGACCGGTCGAAGTTTTTGGCGAAGCTGGACGAAGCGATGAACGCGGCGAAGCGTCAATTCCCGCCGGTGGAATGACCCGCCACGAGAGTTACCCGCCCGATCCCAACACGCCTGCCGGATCGGCAAAAATTGCCGGGACGCCGCCGGTGTGAATGAATACGACCGAACTACCCGCGGGATATTTTCCGACCCGCACATCGGCGATCAGCGCGGCCATCGCCTTCGCGCTGTAAACCGGATCGAGCAGGATCGCCTCGGTGCGGGCCAACAAATGGAGGGCTTCCTGCCCAGCCTTCGACGGCAATCCGTAGCCCGGACCGATGTACGATTCGTCCGCGTCGATCATCGAGGCGGTCAATTGCGGCGGCAGGCCCATCAACTCCGCCGCGGCGTTTGCATCGCGGGCCAAGGCATCGGGGATATTCCAGGGCCACGTCATCGGGCAGATCAAACGCACCTTCGCCGCCATGCCGAGCAGATGCGCCCCGAGCGCGACCCCGGCCCCGGTGCCTCCGGCGGACGAAACGTAGATCGCCGCGGCTTCAACGTCCTCGGCTTCGAGATCGTCGGCGATTTCCGCCGTGCAATCGACGTAGCTCAAGGCCGAGCGAGGGACGACGCGATCGCGATCCCAGACGTACGGATTGTGCCCGGACGTGCGGAATTCCTCGGCGCGGGCCAAGAGGTAAGCATCGAGTTCCGGGCCGATTTTCGCTTCGGTGAAAGCGACGTGGGCCCCGACCAAATAATCGAGCAGCAGATTCCCCTGCGGCTCGGTGGAAATCCCCCCGGCCTTGCTGAGGTAAAGGTAGCAAGGGAGGCCGAGCCTCGCGCACGCGGCCGCCGTCTGCCGGCAGTTGTTCGACTGGACCTTGGCCCCCCAGACGACCATATCGCAATCTTGTTCGAGGGCATCGCCCATCAGGAATTCGTTGTGGCGGGCTTTGTTGCCGCCGAGCAGCAATCCGGTGCAGTCGTCGCGTTTGATGAAGATGCGGACTCGGCCACCGAGCGCCGCCGAGAAACCGTCGAGTTCCTCGAGCGGCGTCGGCAGATGGGCGAGTGAAACCCGCGGGATTTCTTCGAGGGCCGCGAACAATTCTTCCGTGGAAAGGGCCATTCCGAAAACCCCGCGAGATTCGGCGTCGAAACCTTTACTTCGCCGCCGTGTACACTCTACCAATAGCGGGAGATCGCCATCGACCCAGCCCCGGATCGAGTATGAACCCGACTTTACTCCAACCGAGCCCTTCCACTTCCAAGCGGAAACGACGCCCCGAGTCGGTATTGATCGTCGGCGCCGGTCCCGGCGGGTTGGCGGCGGCGCTGCTTTTGAAGCAAGCCGGGTTGAAGGTCAAGATCATCGAGCGCATGCCCCGCGTCGGCGGGCGTTGCTCGGCCATCGAAGAACGGGGCTTCCGCTTCGATATGGGGCCGACATTCTTCTTGTATCCGCGCGTTCTCGAAAGCATTTTCCGGGTCATCGGCCGCAATCTGCAAGACGAAATCCCGATGGTGCGGCTCGATCCGCAGTACCGCGTCCACTTCGGTACGACCGGTGGCCAACTCGACTGCACGCCCGACTTGAAGCGCATGGCCGCGGAAGTGGCCAAGCTGAATCCGACCGACGGCGCGAATGTCGAGCGGTTCATCGCCGACAACCGGGTGAAGCTGGAATGCTTTCGCCCCGTGCTCGAAAGCCCGTTCCTCGGCTGGAAGGATCTGCTGAGTTGGGAGCTGATCAAAATGCTCCCGATGCTGCGCCCATGGGCTTCCGTCGATGGCGAGCTCCGCCGCTATTTCCGAGATCCGCGCACGCGGCTGGCTTTC
>JANXTU010000279.1 GCA_025352235.1 Fimbriiglobus sp. | reverse complement strand
CGGGTCCAAGACTTCAGCGGCGGGTCACCGGCAAGTTTCTGGGATCCAAGGCTGGTGCTCTCACGCGCATTCCCCGAGAGTAGGAACCGCCGGTCATCGCTTTTTGAGTGAGGTCAACAAGTCGGGTTTCTTGTGCAATCGCGACACGTCTTCGGCAGTCAGAGCTCGGTCGAAGAGGGCGAATTCGTCCAGCAGACCAACGTAGCCGATGGCGAGGTACACCGCCGCTTTTTCGACATCCCACCCCATCGCGATTGCTTGATCCTTCACCTCGCCGATCCGCTTGCCATCTATGTACAAGGCGGTGAGGGCGTCCGGCTTACCCGAGTCGAGGTTCTGGAAGGTAAGGACGACGTGGTGCCATTCGCCGTCCTTCCAGCCCAAGCCCGGCGCGCGGACAAGAGGTGCCTTCGGGTCGGCTTCTCCTATGGCCTTCTGTCCGTCGGGGCGAGTCGTGAACGCACCGAACCTCAAGTCGCGCGGCTTCGCGTCGTTGAAATCAAACCAGAGCGCCCCGTTGTCGTACCCCTTCTGGGTGATCTGGAGAGGGTCGCAGAATTTCGCTTTGATGAGCTTATTCGGGTCGGTGTTGCACCAGACCGACGCCGACCCCGACCAACCGTCCTTCTTGTAGGCCAAGTTGCCTTTCACGGGGAAGTACAACCAGCCGTTCTTCGGCAACAAGTCTAATATTGCCAGAGCTCCGCCGGCGACGCCTTTCCCCTTCGCAACCTGGATCACGGCTGTGTCGATTTCGGGATCGAAGACGAACTTCCCCTTTTCGGTCGGATGAGGGGATCTCGTTCCGAGGGTGAGATCTCCCCCGCCGACATCTCCCTTTGCGTGCTCGTCGAACGAGGCATAAAGAGTGACCGATTTGCGGATGGCGGCTTCGTCGGCCCGCGCCGTCGCCAGATGCAGACTCGAAACGATGAGAACAAGTGCAATTCGGCGGTACGGATTCATGCGAATAACCTCAGATAGAGACTCAGTTCAAAAGGCTAATCTACGAGCGCGGCCGCGACGATCGCATCGACGGCGTTCCCTCCCGCCGCCAGCACCGCGTTCCCGGCATCCGCAGCCTTAGAATGGCCGACGACCAACTACTTCGGCGCTTCAGCGGCCTTGAGGCGGGGGTGCAGTAACGTGGCGGCCACACCTGCCAGAAAGGTCCGTCGATCGGGGTTCCACATCATCGCTGCTTCGCCTTTTGATCGAGTAGGAACGGAGTATCGATGCCCATGCGCCCAGAGCTATGCTGATATCATCCGATCTCGATGGAAGAAAGTGAAACGGGATTCCCATGACTTGGCCGACTGCGTCAAATGCGGCGCAGTACTATCCCATAGACAGCGAGGATTTCATGCGCCGATACTCCTTGGTGGGTGTGCCAACGATTCTTGGAGTCGTCATTCCAGCGTGAACCCACCCACCCAATCGTGGAATGACGTCCGACTTTCGGAACGACCTAGCGCCGCAAGGAGTTACGTCCGATTTCAGGTGCCTCCCCTGGCTGGGATTCACAAGTCATTCCCCCGTGGCTCCAAGAATTGTTGTCATACCCCTCCTTGGTCATCACCATGGCATTCATCTCACCCCTGTTCGCGGCTGACTCGGCTGACGAAAAGGAACTTCAAGCATGGCGAGACAACCGCGAGAAGAAACTCCGCGCGGAAAACGGCTGGCTGACACTCGCGGGCCGATTCACTTTGAAGACGGGTCCCAATACCTTCGGCACCGGCAAGGACAACGACATCGTCTTCCTGGCGGAACTCAAAGGCACCGGCCCCGAACGACTCGGCACAGTGCAGGTCGATGCCGAGACCAAACAAGTGAAGCTGCAACTGGCCGACGGCGTGAAGATGCTGGCCGGCGACAAGGAGTTCACGGGAGACCGGGTCTTCAGCACCGAGAAGCCCGACTGGGTCGGTTTGGGCCGACTCCGCTTTCACATCATCGTGCGGGATGGGAAGTTCGTGCTGCGCTTGGCGGACAATGAGTCCGCAGTGCGGAAGAACTTCCCGGGCTGCAAATGGTACCCGGCCGACGAGCCATACAAGGTCGAGGCGACGTTCGTGCCCTATGCGTCCGGGAAGACCATCAAGGTCGTGAACGTGCTCGACCAATTGTCCCAGCAGCCCTGCCCCGGTTACGCGGAGTTCAAGTTGAAAGGCGTGAAACTCCGGCTGGATGCGATCGCCGAAGACGACGGCCTATTCTTCGTGTTCACGGACAAAACGGCCGGGGATACTACCTACGGATCCGCACGCTTCATCACCGTCGAGAAAAAGCCGAAAGACAACGAGACCTTCACCCTCGACTTCAACAAAGCGTACAACCCGCCCTGTGCCATTTCGGACTTCACCACCTGCCCGACCGCGCCGAAGCAGAACATACTCCCCATAGGGGTCGAAGCCGGGGAAAAGTACACCAAGCGGTAGTCGCGCATCATCCCAGTGGGAGATTGGTCATGAAATCTCGAGCCTATTACACGCTGCCATTTGCGCCGTGGCGGGATACTGGGTGGCCACCGCCCACACTTCACAACTTCCGAAAGCCGCGGAGGTGCGACAGAGCGGCGGCGGCGAATCGCATGACGAACCTCCAAGCGGGCCGGGTTAGAGAACGCCAAACGTCTCGAACGCCTCGGTGGCGAGCATCCCGCCGGCGATGGCGTCCCTAACTTCGTTTTCCGCGCGGACCTTCGCCCACGCCCGCAGCACCACCGCCGCTTCTACTCTCCGCGGCACTACCACGACACCGTCGTCGTCGGCGACGACCAAGTCGCCGGGGCCGAACGTCACTCCGTCGATCATCACCGGCACGTCCAGGTCGATCACCCGCTGGCGGTCCTTGCTGTCGTACACCACCGTGCCGCGGGCGAACGCAGGGAACGTCATCTGCCGCATCCGCACCACGTCGCGAATCGCGCCGTCGGCGATCACCCCGACACACCCGCGATTCCGCGCGGCGGTGCTGAGCAACTCGCCCCAGATGCCCGACCGCATCGACCCGCCGGCGGCGCAGATCAGCACGTCGTCCGTTTGACACGCATCGACCGCTTTCAGTTCCAACTCGTAGGGCTTCGGGTCCGGGTGGGCCATGTCCGCCCACAGGGACGTCCGGCACCGGCCGATCAGTACGCCTGGCACCGTAAGCGGTCGCAGCGGCACGCGGGGCGATTGGTTCGGGAATCCTTCGGCGTCCAGGGCGTCGCATACCACGGCGGTAGTGAAGTGCGCCCGCATGTCGGCCAGGGTGATCTCGGCGACCTTCGGCTTGGCCAGGCCATTTTGCTGGGTGAGAGTCGTAGGCACGATCAACCTCCGGTGGAGTCCTTCAAGCGGGCGGTAATGCGGTCGGCGGCGCGGCGGATGGCTTCGATCCAGATGCGGCGGATGGCCGCCTCCGCGCGGGCGAGTGGGGCCGAGATGCTGACCGCCGCCACCACCCCGTGCGCGTCGAACACCGGCGCGCCGACGCACATCACCCCGATGTCCGTCTCGTTCTCTTCGATGGCGTACCCGTTCGCGCGGGCTGTGGCGAACAGCTTCGTGAGCGCGGCCGCCGCGACGACCGTGTGCGGGGTCCGCTTCTCGAGCGGCGTCGTCTTGAGCAGATACGCGACCCGGTCCTCGGGCAGGTGGGCGGCAATGGCCCGGCCGAGGGCGGTGCTGGCGAATGGGTCGGTCATGCCCGGTACCACGCTCCGCCGCAGACTCTGCCGGCTTTCCAACACGCTCAGGTATGCGATCCGCCCGAGCCGCAGCACGCCCAGGTTCACCGTCTCGCCGGTCTCCTCCCACAGTTCCTTCAGCTGCCGCTCCGTCACCTTCACCAGCCGCCGGTCTTCGTCCGTCGACACAAGTCGCTTCAGGTGCACCGTCTGCCGGTACACCCCGCCGGCGCGGCGCTCCATGTAACCCAGGGCGACGAGCGTCTTCAAGATGCGGTGGGCGGTCGGCTTGGCGAGGCTAACTTCGGACGCCAGTTCTGCGAGGGGACGGCCGTCTGGGTGCCCGGCCGTCGCTTCCAGAAGTCCGAACAGTTTTGTCAGCACGCTTGATTCGACCATGCCGTCATGATATCGTTCCACTGTACGGAACGCAAGTTTCACCAGACGAAATTCCCGAAGGGAGGCGCCCAGTGCCGTTCGAGGTCATCCGCGGGGCCGGCCTGCCCACCAGCCATTTACCGTTCAGCCCTGCGGTGCGGGCCGGCGGGTTCGTGTCCGGGCAGGCGTCGGTCGATGACGCGGGCAAAATCGTGCCCGATACCTTCCAAGGCGAGTTCCGCCGGTCCTTGGAGAACGCCCGCCGCATCCTCGCCGCCGCCGGGCTGACGTTCGCCGACGTAGTGCAGGTGCGGAGTTACGTCGATAACCCGGCCGACCTGCCCGAGTACAACCACCTCTACCGCGAATACTTCGCCGACCCGTTCCCGGCCCGCACCACAACGGTGAACGGCCTCGGCGGGGCGCTGAAATACGAGATCGACTTGGTTGCTTTCGCCGGAGACAAGTGATGCGCGTCGGCGTCGTCTCCCTCATGCACGAGTCGAACACGTTCACCTTCGCCACCACTCCGCTGGCGTCGTTCGAGCGGGATCGCTTGCTCACCGGCGACGCGGTGCTTGAGGCTATGTCGGGCACGCACCACGAGGTCGGCGGGTTCTTCGACGGGCTGGCCGAATCTGGAATCGAAGCGGTCCCGGTCTTCGCGGCGTGGACGATGCCGAGCGGGGCGATTGCTGCCGACACGGCCGAAGCTCTCACGGAGCGTTTGCTCGCGGCCGTGTCCGCAGCCGGCCCGCTCGACGCCTGGCTGGTCGCCCCGCATGGCGCGGCGGTGGCCGTCGGCGAACCAGATTTCGACGGCCACTGGCTCGCCCGATTCCGGGAGTGCGTCGGCCCCGGCGTTCCGGTAATCGGAACGCTCGACTTGCACGCGAACCTCTCTCCCCGCATGGTTCCCACCGCCAACGCTTGGTTCGCGTATCGCACCAACCCGCACCTCGACCAGCACGAGACCGGGATGAACGCGGCGAAGTTGCTGGCTCGCACCCTGCGCGGGGAGGTGACGCCGACGACTGCGGGCGCGTTCCCGCCGCTCGTGGTGAACATCGAAGCACAAGCGACGGCCGAATCGCCGTGTCGGGAGTTGGCGGCGCAAGCGGACGACCTCCGACGCCGGCCGGGGGTACTCGCGGTCAGTGTGCTACTCGGCTTTCCATATGCCGACGTACCCGAAGTCGGCGCGGCCGTGACAGTCACGACCGACAACGACCCGGCGTTGGCCGAGAGGTACGCGGCCGACCTCGCCGGCTGGTGGTGGGAGCGGCGTACGGAGTTCAACGGCAATCTGATTTCGGTGCCGGAAGCAGTGCGGCGGGTAGCCACGGCACCGGGTCCGGTGTGCCTGCTCGACATGGGCGACAACGTCGGTGGCGGCGGGCCGGCCGATTCCACGATTCTGCTTCACGAGTTGATCCGCCAGAACGTCGGTCCTGCGGTCGCGGTGCTGAACGACCCAGCTGGAGTCGCGCTGTGCGGCGAACAGGGTGTCGGCGGTTCCGCCGTGATGTCGCTGGGCGGCAAGACCGACGACCGGCACGGGGTACCCGTCACCGCACTGTTCACAGTTCGCGGTTTGTTCGACGGCCGCTTCGAGGAAACCGAAGCCCGGCACGGTGGTATCAGGCAGTTCGACCAAGGGCCGACGGCCGTCGTGGAGAGTGACACCGGGCTGACACTGCTGCTCGCTAGCCGCCGCACTGCGCCGTTTAGCCTGCGGCAATTGACTGCATTCGGCATCGACCCTGGGCGCTTCCGGGTCCTGGTGGCGAAGGGGGTTCACGCCCCGGTCGCCGCTTACGCCTTGGTCTGCCGCACGCTGATCCGCGTGAACACTCCCGGCGTCACTTCGGCGGACTTGTCGTATTTCGCATATCATCGCCGCCGCCGCCCTCTGTACCCGTTTGAAGCCGACACATGGACGGCGGCGGAGAACTCGTGAGCATGTGGCCGATGGGCGGGAAATCTCGTGGCGGTGCTCGACGATCCAGCGAAACTCGGATGCCGAATCGGCCTGTCCGACGGCCTCCACGGCGAACGGTGACTCCCGAGAGGCTTCGATCTCCCGGCACGTGAAGAGTGTCTCCGGGGAAAGGATGCGGCGGGCCGTCTCGAAAATCACCTTTGTGCTCCTGCAGTTTCGATCCAGCATGATGGGGGCCGCGATGGCGAAGTCGCTCAGGTACGTCCGGAGGTTGCGCGGGTCGGCCCCGCACCATGAGAAAAGCGACTCCTCGTCGTCGCCTAGGATGAATAGGCTGCGGTGCCCGGCTGCGAGGCGGGAGATGATTCGCGCGGCTGCCCCGGCACGGTCAAGGACGCAGGCCGAGGCCGGCTGAGTTCGCGGCAATATTCCGGGGCGATCCATGCTGAACGTGTGCCAGCACCACCGCGGCTGCTTCCGGCACGAACTTCGAAAGCCCGATCCCATGACGGCCTGAGACTACCGCGCGGTCACTTCTTCCGACGCAGGGCGTCGATCTTCTCTTGGATGGCGACCGCGTCCGCTTCGGCCGTGCCCAGCGACTCAGGTTTGACGGTCTTCTCGCGGGTGTAGCCGGTGTGCTTCATCCATGCCGCCGAGCGGGCTCCCCGTTTAGCCTCGACCAGTTTGAAGAGCGGATCGGCTTTGACCATTACAAGAGTCTCGTCGGGGAGTTTGACACCGAGGGCTGTCAGGATCGTTTTCGCGATCAGGAATTGGCCGTCGTCGCCCGGGTGAACCTTATCCCCGGAGAATGGCGTCGTGCGGTCGGCGCGGGCTTTCCGCATCGCCGTGTGCAGGTCGATCACCGTCACGCCGGGCGTCTTCAGGCTCATTTCCCACTTCGCGTATTCGGTGAGCACCGCGTCGTAATTGAACTCCCCCTTCGTGGGGCTGAAGTCGTAGATCGGCGGCGTGACCAGGAAGATTTGCTTCGCGCCGGCCTTCTGGCACTGCTCGATCAGTTTCGCGACCCCCTTCTGAAACGCCTCGGTGCGCTCCTTCTCGAGCGGCAGATAGATGCCATCGTTCATCCCGTAACACGCGAAGACGACCTCCGGCTTGGCCTTCTCCAGCACGCGACCGAGCCGTTCAAACAAGCACGGCCGGGGGAACTGCCCGCCCGCGTGACCGTCTTCACTCAAGCCGGACAGCGTTTCGCTCGCCAGCCCGAGGCCGATGATGTCGAAATCCTTTCTCGGGTGGAGCTTTTCGAGATAGTAGGTTGTAAATCCGACGTACCCGCCGGCTTGGGTGATGCTGTCGCCGAGGAACACGACCCGCTTGCCGGCGAGCGAGTCCGCGTCTTGGGCCGACACTTGGGCCGACAATGGTGCCGACAATGGTGCCGACAGTGCCGTAGTAGCGGCCACGATGAGTGCGAACCGGATCATCTGCATCGAATTCTCCATGACTGGATTCGGACGTTGTGGGGGTCCTTGAGCCGGGCGAAGCGGAAGATGGTGCGGGTCGCCTCCCGCACCATCTTATCTCTGTTCAGCCCGGACGAGGAGACGTTCGCTAACTCGCTGCTGTGGAAGAACCTGTTGCTGCGGACGGACCTGCACGACGCTGCTGTGGGAGGGCGAGCGCGGGGACATCTCGAAGCTCTGAAGTTGCGATTCCCCGATCTCCTGAGCGAATACGAG
>JANXTU010000277.1 GCA_025352235.1 Fimbriiglobus sp. | reverse complement strand
GGCGAGGCCCGCTTCCACGACCTGTTGACGGCGGAAGCCACCGGCATTGGCTTGGTGTTGCCGGGACATTACGCCAGCGAACGGCCCGCCGTCGAAGATTTAGCCGCGCGATTGCAAGTGGCTTTTCCCGAGGCCGTCGTCTGGGCCAGCCGGGCCGAACGCGATCCCCTCACCACGGTGTGATGCCGACGCGGATCGGCGTCTCGGCTTCGGCGAACGCGAACGCTGCGGCGACTTCCGCCAGTGGGAATGTCCGCGCGACTTGGGCGGCGAACGGGAATCGATGGCCGTGTTCACCCAGGAATTGAATAGCCGTCAGCAAATCGGCCGGCGCGTAATTGTGAACGCCGCGGATCGTCAGACACCGACGGACGATGTCCTCCGCGAGCAGCGGAATTGGCCGCGTCGGGAAGACGCTCCCGACGAGAATGACCGTCCCGCCGATGCGGGCCGAGGCGATGGCTTGTTCCACCGCCGCCGGTATACCGCTCATTTCCAAGACGACATCGGCCCCGCGACCGGAGGTCAGGCTTCTCAAACAGTCCGCTAATTCGCCGGGCGTCACGGTGTGGGTCGCGCCGAATGTCTTCGCCAGTGCCAACCGGGACAATTGCGGATCGACGACGATCCGATATTTTGCGGGGCTTATCGCGGCGGCGGTGAGGCCGAGCAACCCGGCCCCGACGATGACGGCGGTTCCCGATTCGCGAACCGGCCCGGCCCGCCACGCCGCCGCGACCGTCGCCGTCGCGCACATCGCCGGGGCCGCGACGGCATCGGGAATCGAATCGGGCACGCGGACGATGGCCGTATCCGCCAACAAGTGACAATGGGTTGTCAGCCCCCCCGACGGCCCGCGCGCGGGATCGACCTTCAGATGGCCGTACTTCTGCAATCGGTCGCACTTCTGTGGGAGTTCGTGTTCGCAATAGAAACAGCGGTGGCACGCACAAACCACGCTCCAAACGATGCGATCTCCCGGTCGAAGCGACGTTCCGCCGACATCGGTCGCACCGGCGGTTTCGACGACTTCGCCCACGATTTCGTGGCCGAGCACCGTTGGCAACGGCGTCGAACGCCGCCCGGAATACGTGTGGAGATCGCTGCCGCAGAGGGTGCAGAGCCGGACGCGGACGAGCGTTTCGCCCGCGCCGAGTTCCGGAAAGGCATGCTCGACGATTCGCAGCGGCCGTCCGGGCCCGTCGAATTCCACGGAGGTGATCACGGCGCGGTATCCCCGCACGGAACGCCCGCTCGCCGGACGCAAAGGACGCCGCTGAGGATCATCAACAGAGTTCCCACGACGGAGACGACGAGCGCGAACGGCACGATGAACTTCAGCCGGTTGAACTCGCCGAACGCGAGATCGCGCAGCAATTGCAATAATACACTGCCGGTGTACCCGACGCCATCGGCGAGTTGAATGGCGAACGCCGCGGTCCCCGCGAACCGGCTCGCGGCCATCATCCGCTCGAACAGCACGGCTCCGAAGGGGACGTAGGCCAAATACAAGCCGACACCCATGGCGACCATCCACGAGTATCCGTCGACGGCATCGGCCATATAAGCGACCGTGCCGACGCCGATGATGGCGAAGCCGGTGGCGATGACACCGTACACGGCCACGAGCGCCTTGCGGTGATGGCCGATGAGGTTCAACCCGGCGAGGGCGGCGATCACGCCGAACAACGCCCACTTTTCGGTGGAGGAAAAGATCTCGCGTTTGTCGCCGAGGCCGAGGTCGTTGAAGATTTCCTTGCCGTAGTGGTCGCGGAAATCGCGGAAGGCCGTGAGGAAGAAATACGCCACGAGCAACAGGCCGAATCCGAGGCCGTAGTGCCGCAAGAATTCGATTCGCTGCGCCCGGCTCATGGTCCCCCGTTCGGATCGCACGGCCACATCGGCAGCCGACGGCGGTGGAATTTGATTCAACAACAGCACGCCGACGAAGAACGGACCGAGGAAGAGCAGCCCCGTCGTCACCGGCATGTACGCTTCGGGCACGCCCCACGTTTTCATGACGATGTCCACGCCGATGTCGCGCGTCGCGGCGCCGGCGATGATGTACGAGCAGCTCATCCCCGCCACCATGACTTCCGTCGCGCGCCGGCCTTCCAAATAGCGCAGCACCAAGCCCCAGACCATGCCGAGCGGCAGTCCGTTGAGCAACATCGCGAACGGTTTGAAATCGGGAGGGAGGATCGCGAACAGGTAGAGGGCGAACTCGGCGGCGAGGATCAACCCCGACAGCAGCAACCACCGCCGCGAGGCCGGAACCTCGGAGCAGAATTTGGTGCCGAGGAATTTCGAAAGCATGTACCCGATGACTTGGGCGATGACGCAGGCCGTCTTCAATTCGATGCGGGTGTCGAAGAAGCGGGAGCCGGTGAACGTCGTCGCGTCGAACGGTTTGCGGAAAGCGTACATGCAGAAATACGTGCCGAAGGCCGCAACCGCGCCATACGCGATGAGCAGCGCTAACGGCGCACGTGACAACAGCCCGGTAAATCCCCGAGAAGGCACGGGAGGTGTGGCGATGGACACGGAGGACGGTCTCGGCGTGCAGGACCACCATGTTCTAGAAGCGAGGTCGGCGATCGAACGAGAAGATTCAGTGAAACAATCCGAGGGCGCACGCCACGATGGTATCCACCTCCGCCATGGCTCCGACGCCGACGTCCCCGCAGGCGAGGAGTTTGGAAATCGGCGCCGCGATCCGCAGGTTCACCGCGCGGTCGTTGATCTGTCGAATCAGCATCTCTTCGTCGAAATGCCCCGGCAGGTGGGCGGCGCCGAAGTCGGCGGCGAGCGCCCGCAGGTGCTTTCTGGTGAAGGGATTCAGCCACATCACGGTGTTCATCGCCGGGGCGAGCGCGACCGGTTTGGCGCGATCCCACGCCCGCCAGACGCAGGTGAGGGCGTTGTCGCAGAGGCCCACGGCCAACTTCGCCAAGGTGTTCGCATCGAGCGGAGCGATCAAAAACAAGTCGGCCCAATCGCGGAGTGCGATGTGCAGCACCGCGTCGCCGCGGGTGTAACCACCGGCGGGCCATTCGTCGGCGTCGAGGGTGACCAAATTCGGGTCACGCGTCCCGGAGCCGCCGATCGCGGCCGGGTCGAAGAAATGCGTCGCGGCATCGGTGGCGACGACGCGGACCGAATGACCGCGCGTTGTCAGTGCGTCGAACAGGGCGGGGACGCGGATCGCCGCCACGGAACCGGTCGCGCCGAGGAGGATGTTCGCCATGCCGGTATTCTACCGCGCCCCGGCGACGGGGACCGCGAGCCGCGGTGCTTCGAGTTTGGCGAGGTGCTCTGTCAAAACCCTGTTGGGGTCCGGCACGACCGCTTCGAGCTTCGGCAACAGCGGGCCGGGGTTCGGGTTCGTCCGCAGCGTCTGAATGTAGTCCCGGATGACCTTGCCATTCGCGGGGGTGCTGTGCAGTAGGAAGTGGACCCACGCCCACGCCTCTTGGTACTCGGGCTTTTCCATTTGGTGGACTTGGCCGAGCTTTTCGAGCCGCGCGAGGTTCGGCGCGAAGCCGGATTTTCGCAGGGCTTCGAGGTGCTGGGTGTTCACCCCGGCTTGGTGCGCCGGTTGTTCAAACACGCCGGCAATCCCCTCGTCCAGCCAGAGCGGCACGGCCTTCAGCACCCCGTGCAACAGGGCGTGCGTGAGTTCGTGGCGCAGGTCCGTCCGCAGGTGTTTGCCGAGCCACGTGCAAACCGTGAGGTCGTCGGGCAGGCTGGAGCCGCGCTGCTCGGCGAAGAAATAGGCCCGGCGTACCGGGA
>JANXTU010000485.1 GCA_025352235.1 Fimbriiglobus sp. | reverse complement strand
CGCCGGCTTCGGCAGAAGCAGCTTGTCCAGTTCCACGCGGACTTCCTTCGTATCTGCGGCCTTCACGATGGCCGCGTTCGCCTTCGCCAGCAGCTCTTTCTCGGTGTTCGGGTGGACCCTCTTCAGCACCGCGAGCATCGTCTTGCCGAAGAGCGCCGCCGCGTCGCCGCCGACGCCGAGGGTGTGTTCGCAGACGAGGTCTTTGTACTTCAAGTCGGCCTCGATCATGCGGATGCGGAAGCTGAGTACCGGCAGCCGCGAGCCGGGTTGGAATTCGATTTTGTCCGTGAGTTCCACGACGCAGTGCAACTCCGCCCGGCAGCGGGCCCGCGACTCCCCGGCTTGCAAGCGCTGGCCCCCGGCCCACATCTGTTGCTCATACACGATGTTGGTATCGAGGCCGATGTCCGCGTCGAATCGCGTTTTGCCCGGTTCGGACACGCGGATGTTGCCCACGGTCAACGCGAACGATTTGTCCGGGTCCTTGGCGTGGATGTGGACCTTCTGCCAATGGCCGTCGTTCTTGACATCGCGCATGATCACCGGCTTGCGGAGCAATCCGTGTTTCTCCCATTTGACGCCGATGGCGACTTCGCGTTGGATGTCCCAGCCCATGTTCGCTTCGACGAGCGGCTCGGGCAGGTTCGCCAGCATCAGCTTGCGGAGGATCGCGCTCAGCTCCTTCGTGTCCCGCGCCGGCGCGGGGGGCGCCGCCGTGGCGAGGGAACAACCGAGCAAGCCCGCGAGAAGGACCGACGACAATCGGACGAGCATGGGAAGCCCCGTGAGTACGCGGTTGCCGTATTGTAATCGGCCGGGAGCTGGGAGTTCGCGCGAAATTCCGACCGCGCCGCACCGTTCTACGAAACGGAGAGGGGCCCGGGCGGAGTCGCCGGGTCGGGCACGCCCAACTTCTTGTAATGGCCGATGAACTCCCCCACCGGAATGGCGGACGCTTCCAATCCCCAAATTTTCAACAGCTTGCCCACGAAGAGTTCGGCCCGCACCGGCAACGGCTTGCCAATCTTCTCGAAGGCCTCGGCGGTTTCGCGGCTATGGGCGGCGAGAGCTTTTTCGTTCGCGCTCGGTTCCGTCGCGATCTCGGGTTCCGCAGCGCGTTGGGCCCGCTGCCGTGCCTCCCGGTCTCGGGAGTCGCGCTCCTCGGCCTCGAATTCCAATTGCTCCGTCGAAACCCTTTCGCTCCCCGCGACATCCCGGCCGTGGCGGAGGCGGGTTTCTTCGAGCCCGAGGATCGAATTCGCCGCCGCCGCGACGACCGCGGCATTGGGATGGGTCAATTGTTTCTGCAGCGCCAACACGGCTTGAAACACCGCATCGCTCCAAAGGAACCCGCGTTCGCGGGCGGTCCTGGGCAATTCGGGCAGAGTGGCCGGCGGAGTGTCATAACCGAGCCGATTCATCGGGAGGGTGCCGACCATGGTGTGAAACTCCGTGAAGTTACATTACGTACACTCATGGATATAAGCTCCAATTCGGGGATGTCAAATGGAATTGTCGGAAAAGTTAGCCGCGAGACGCAGTGGGTGTGGCAAAACTTTCTGGCAGTATTAGGAGTTACGCAGTTGAGTGGTTGGTGGGGGTTTGGGTAGGACTGGATCCGGACCGCCTCCTCGCGCTGCCCCTTTTCGAGTTTGGACACCGCCGCGTCGAGCGGGTCGGGCTGACCGGCCCCGGGAGACCACGTGACGAGGATCGTCCCGGCCGTGTCGTCGATCACGACCCGCGACCGCCCGCCGAGCCGCTGTTCATGCTCTTCATCAAGTATATCTCGGACAAATACGGCGACTCTGATGACTTTGCGCCGCCGGTGAAGATTCCGAAGGGTGCGAGCTTCAAGGACATGATTGCCCTCAAAGGGAACAGCAACATCGGCGGCTTGATCAACACCCAGGTCATCCAGCCGCTCATCGACGCCAATACCCGCCTCGCCCGAACCGACTTCCCAGACTTCAACGACCCGAACAAGCTCGGCGAAGGTCAGGCGATAGTGGATCGCCTGACCAATCTCGTCGGCATCTTCCAGAAGCCCGAGCTGGATTTCTCGAAGAACCGCGCCGAGAACGACGACATCCTCGGCGATGCTTACGAATAGGGTCTGGCAAATCTTTCTGGCACTCAAAAAAAGCTGCACTTTATGCGGCTGGTGAGACCTCACCCCCCGGCCCCCTCTCCGAAGCGGAGAGGGGGAGCCAGACCAGCGAAACTCGATTGAGTTTCGGGCAGAAACAGTC
>JANXTU010000165.1 GCA_025352235.1 Fimbriiglobus sp. | reverse complement strand
TCCCCGGCTTCCGCTTGCCGCTGATCGAACTCTTCCCGATCTACGACGACGAATCGGTCTCCCCGTGAAATTCCTCGCCCTCGAAACCTCCTGCGATGAAACCGCGGCCGCCGTGTTTACCGACGACCTGCGTATCCTTTCCAGCGTCGTCGCGTCTCAGAACGAACTGCACGTCCGCTTCGGCGGGGTCGTCCCAGAAATCGCCAGCCGGGCGCACCTGCGGAATTTACTACCGGTGGTGGATGAAGCTCTCGCCCGGGCGAATCTCAAACTCTCCGATATCGGTTGCCTCGTCGTCCACAATACCCCCGGATTGGTCGGCGCCTTGCTCGTGGGCGTGACGGCCGCGAAGTCGCTCGCCTTCGCCCTCGGGGTGCCGTTGATCGCGGTGAACCACGTCGCCAGCCACATCTACGCCTGCCGGATGGCCGCGGAACGCGACATCTTCCCCTGCGTCGGCCTCGTTGTATCCGGTGGGCACACGGCCCTGTTCCGCTGCGACACCCCGTTGTCACTGGAACTGCTGGGCACCACGCGCGACGATGCCGCGGGCGAAGCGTTCGACAAAGTTGCCGCGATCCTCGGCCTCGGTTTCCCGGGTGGCCCGGCGCTCGAACGCGAAGCTCGCAGCGGCGACCCGAAGGCCTTCGCCTTCCCGCGCTCGTTCCTCGATTCCCCGACGTTGGAGTTCAGCTTCAGCGGTTTGAAAACTGCGGTGCTTTACGCCTGCCACGGGCAGGGCGTATCGAAGGGGATCGCGCCGCCAGCGGATCAAAAGCGGGCCGACCTCGCGGCGAGTTTCCAAGAAGCGGTCGTCGATGTGCTCGCGGGGAAATGCCGGCAGGCGCTGCAGCAAACGGGGTTGAAGCGACTCGCCGTCGGCGGGGGCGTCAGCGCGAATCTGCGGCTGCGGGAGAAACTGCGGGCGCTCGATGCGGAGGTGTTCATCCCGCCGCTGGACCTCTGCACCGACAACGCCGCGATGGCTGCGCTCGCGGTGGAAAAATGGAAAGTCGGCGACTTCGCTCCGCCGGAGTTGGATGCCCATCCCAATTTTTTGTAGGTCGTCGAAACGCCGCTCAATGCGGGAAGGTGCTACCGTGGATGAGGGCCAAGTACGTCGTGATGTCGCGGGCACCGGCGATGAAGACATGGCCGTTGGCCGTCCGCGGGTGAACCTCGGCCGGGGGCGCCGCGGCACCCGCCGGTAGGATCAAGACGGGGCAGCCCTGGTTCGCGGCGCCGAGCAGTTCGATGACGGCCGGACGCGGACGGGCGAAATCGACCGGGCGTAGATCGAGCGCCGCCGCGGCGTCTGGGTGGTAGCTCAGCACCCCCGCCACCATCGCGCAATCGGGGCAGTAGTAGGTCCGGCCCCCTTCGACGAGGTTGGGTTTCAAGGTGAACAGGATCGGCTTGGACATGGGTATCTCGCAATGGACACATTACGCCGTGATTCGATGGATCCGGCGGGACGGAAACGCATTCGGCCGCAGCCAGCATGATACAATACCCACCGTAACAAGAGATTCTATGAGTACCGTCGAAACGATCACCGCCGCCATCGCGGAACTCCCACCCGAGGATATTTCCCGGATTCGGAGTTGGCTCGACGAACGCGCCCAAAACGAATGGGACTCGCAGATCGAGGACGACGAGCGAGCGGGACGTTTGGATGGGCTCGCGGATCTGGCTTTGGCCGAGCATCGGGCCGGTCGGACACGACTGCTTTGAATCACTTTACGACCGGCGATTTTTGGATCTGATATCGGGCGCTGCCCGGAGCCGTCAAAAAATTGGCCGATGCGAATTACGCTTTGCTCAAGGCCAACTCGCGTCACCCATCGCTCCACTTCAAGCGGATCGGCAAGCTTTGGTCGGTGCGAGTCGGGAGCGGCCACCGCGCCTTGGCGGTCGACGGGCCGGATGGGCCCGTTTGGTTTTGGCTCGGAACGCACGCCGAATACAATCGCCTCATTCGCAAGGAGTATTCTTCTTCTACCCCAGCAACTCCTTCACCACCTTGCCGTGCACGTCCGTCAATCGGTAGTCCCGCCCTTGGAAGCGGTAGGTCAGCTTCGTGTGGTCCATCCCCATCTGGTGCAGCAGCGTCGCTTGGAGGTCGTGGACGTGGACGGCGCCGTCGGTCACGGTGTAGCCGATGTCGTCGGTGTTGCCGTGGATCGCCCCGCGTTTGAAGCCGCCGCCGGCGACCCACATCGTGTAGGCGTCGATGTGGTGATCGCGGCCGATGGTTTCGCGCGGCTCGCCCATCGGCGTCCGGCCGAACTCCCCGCCCCAGACGACGATGGTCGAATCGAGCAACCCCTTCGCTTTCAGATCCTTCACGAGTGCCGCACTCGCCTGGTCGGTCTCTTTGCAGACTTGCTCCAACGACTTGCCGAGGTCGATGGCGCCGCCGTGGTGATCCCAGTCGGTGTGGTAGAGCTGGATGAACCGGACGCCGCGTTCGACGAGCCGGCGCGCCAGCAAGCAGTTCCCCGCGAACGAGGGCTTGCCGACCTCGGCGCCGTACTTCAATAGCGTTTCCTTGGTCTCCTTCGACAAGTCCATCAGTTCCGGTGCGGCCGTCTGCATCTTGAAGGCGGTCTCGTAGGCCGCGATCCGCGTCGCGATCTCGGGGTCGTGCACCTCCGCTTGGCGGATCTTGTTCAAGTCGCGCACGGCCTCGACGAACTCCCCTTGTTGCTGGTCGCTGACACCGGGCGGCGATTTCAAATCGAGGATCGGCGCGGGGCCTTTCAAAAACGGCACGCCTTGGTAGGTGCTCGGCAAGAAGCCGTTGGAATAGAGGGCCGCTCCGCCGCGCGGGCCGCGCGGGCCGGATTGCAACACGACGAAGCCGGGGAGATTCTCGGATTCGCTGCCGAGGCCGTAGGTGAGCCACGAGCCCATACTGGGCCGGCCGAACTGGGCCGAACCGGTGTTGACGAAGCACTTGGCGGGGCCGTGATTGAAAACGTCGGTCTTCATCCCGCGGATCCAAGTCACGTCGTCGACGATCTCTTTGTGATGGGGTAGCAACTCCGAAAGATCCATCCCGCAATCGCCGTGCTTGGCGAACGTGCGGTTGCACCCGAGGACCGTCGGCGTCCCCTTGAGGAAGGCAAAGCGTTTCCCGTCGATGAAGGACTTCGGGATCGGTTTGCCGTGGAGTTTGTTCAGTTCTGGCTTCGGTGTGAAGAGTTCGAGCTGGCTCGGCCCGCCCGCCATGAACAGGAAGATGACCGCCTTGGCTTGGGCCTCGAAGTGCGGTTTCTTGGGCGCGAGAGGATCGCGGCGCTCGGCCTTGGCTCCGCCGTTCAACAGTGACGCGAGGGCGACGGAACCGAGACCGAGGGCGCAATCGCTGAGGAAATGCCGGCGTGGCTGCATCGGGATACTCCGGGGGTTCTCTTCTATCTGTGGGTGTCGCGGGTCGAATGTCAAATGCTTTCGCTCCGAATCATCTCGCGTTCCCCCTGTCGAGCCACCGAAATTGAAATGATTCCGGCGGCTCGTTCCGCTAAACTCGTCGCATGGCCGACGAACGCAAACCGGTGCCGCTGATCGACCTCGCGGTCGTCTTGATCTCCCCCGTGCTCATCATGATGATGCTGGGTAGCCTCGTCTTTTTCCTCATCGAAGTCCTGTACGCCGGCCGTTACGAGGGCCGGTTGGTTTACACCTTTTTCTTCTACGTCATCGGTTGCGTGCTGGTCGCGCGCATCTCCATCCGCTTCGGATCGTACCGCGCCGGGGCGTACACCCTCGGCCTCGCCGCGGCTTGTTTCCTTGCCTTGCTGGCCTTCGTCGAATATCGGACCCCGTTGATGCGGGCCATCGGGCCGGTCATCAACCTCTTCTTGATGGCCCTCGTTTGGTGGAGCGCATCCAAGCTGACGTGGGACTGCACGCAACTCGATGAAGATCAGAAATCGTCCGGACGCGGTCTGCTCGCCGCTGCGGGGTTAGACGGCACGAAGAGCACCACGGCTGCGGAGGACGACGAGGAGTTCGACCCCGACCGCAGC
>JANXTU010000149.1 GCA_025352235.1 Fimbriiglobus sp. | reverse complement strand
GTTCACATGCGGGCGAACTTCTCGAACGGCGCGAGTTTCTGCCAACGCAATCCCGTCCGCCATTCCAAGAAGAAGAGCGCGGCTTTCTTCGGATCGACGAAGTCCCAGAGCTGCCCGAACTGCTCCTTCAGCAGGTAGGCCTTGTAGAGTCGGCGGTTCGCCTTGAAGAGCAAGTCGAGCGAGGCGTGGCCTTCCTCGCCGAGGTTTTCGCGGCGACTCAACAGCGTGTACTTCTGGCCCTTGATGAAGTGGCGACTCTCCCCTTTTAGCCGGCGGTATTCGTTTTTTCTGACTGTGTCGAGGGCGTCGTTGAGATGCCGGATGACGTGGAACTTGTCGTACACGATCTTCGCTTGCGGCGCATTCCGCGCGGCCGAATTGCGGAAGGCCTTCCACATGTCCATCACGACCAACCGGATGCCGGCCCTGATTGGAGTGGGGATCGAAGCGTAGAAGAGATCCATGGACGCTTCGGTGCGGTCGGTGCCGCCGAACCAGATGGCCCGCTTGCGAATCAGGTCGGACACGACGATCCGGTAGCTGTGACCCGGCCCGATTGAGATTTCATCGACGCCGATGGCGGTCGGCGTGGGCGGGCCGGCGAGGTCGAGTTGCTCTTGCATGTAGAGCTTGTCGATCTCCTTCACGGTGTCCCAATGGAGGTCCATTTCGGCGGCGACGTCTTTGATCGTCGAAGTGCGGCAGCGTCGTCCGACGGCGAGGACGAAGCGTCGGGTGTAGCGCGGGTTGGCGGCGAGCCAGGCGAGTCGTTCGCGTTTCACGCCGCACCGCGGGCAGTCAACACGGCGGAATTCGAATTCGAGATAGACCGGGTGGCCGGCGCAATCCAGATCGCGGCTGCGTCGGCGGACGTGGTCGTAAGAGCCGCGAAGGGAAAAACCGCAGAGGCCGCAAACCGGTTTTTTTGACGCCGCATGAGTGACAGTACTTGCTACATCGGATGCGGAGGCCCATGGGGAATTCTAAGTGAGGGGTCGGAGTTTTTCTTCTGATACTCCGACCCCTCACCAGTACTTGCTACGACAACCCCTCAAGCTAAAGCGGATTTCAAGTTTTCGTATCGGATGTTTTGGACAGAGCAGTGCCCTGCTCTCCGGGCTTGACGCGAGTCTTGAGTCCAGCGAGAAGTCGCACACCCTCACGTAGACTCAACGCCAAAAGGCTGGACTCAACGCCAAAAGGCTGGACTCAACGCCGTAAGCTCTTTTTTCTTGGCAGGGACTGGAGTGGCAATCGGAGAACTTTGGCTTTGTGGACAATTGTTTGAGAGTGGCAGACACTACTCGCTTTCTGAAATTCCTTGAGCTGTCTTGGCGTGACAACCAACCAGTTCCCTACATCGAGAATTTGACTTACGACGGGCCTCTCTCGGTCAAAACCGATCCTTTGCCGACATTTCGAAAGTTAGAACTAAACCGGAAATTCAAGGCGGAAATCAAAGACATCAAGCGATTCAAGCGGCTTTTTTTGGTCCAGGCTGTAAGCGATGGATGATGAAATAGCCCATGCCTCAAAGATTGATTAGGACTCGCGCCATAATAACCTACCGGATAATTCGTCAAAGTGCTGAAAAACGTGCACATTGCGATGTGTATGTCCGGCAATTAAATTTGGCGAGAGTCCTTAGCTCTCGTAACACTCTCGATCCATCAATGCCGCGAACTTCGTCCACGAAAGTGGTGTGCCGGTTTTCCGCTTGCCTCCGAACCAGCTTATAGAACCGCGGCCAAGGACTATCGTGCCGATTTTCTCGCCATCGGCGTGAATCTCGAACGTAACTGCAGATCCTGACTTCGTTAGTTCTGGCACTTGAACTGTACAGCGAACGCTGTGTTTTCGAGTCGCATCCGATTTGGCCATGATTGTCCTACATTGATTAGAGCCTATTTCACAACAGTTTATTGAGTGCGATGAAGGCGCAGGCGAGGGAGACGAATCCGTCGAACCGTTGGAGGGATCGTTCGAAGCGGGTGACGGTGCGGCGGTAGCTGTGGAGCCAAGCGAAGGTGCGTTCGACCTTTCAGCGGCGTTGGTAGCGGCGCATCTTGCGGCCGTCGTTGGTCGGTGCGGCGGTGCGGTTCTTGCGGTGCGGGGCGATGAGGTCGATGCCTCGCTCGGCGAGCGTCGCGCGGAGGGGGTCGGAATCGTAGGCGCGGTCGGCGATCAGGGGCATTCGCTCGGGCAGACGGATCGATGGGGG
>JANXTU010000483.1 GCA_025352235.1 Fimbriiglobus sp. | reverse complement strand
GCTCCCGCATCCCGGCCACATAGGCCGCGCGGTCGAGTTTGGGCATCGGTTCCATAATGCGCCTCAGACAGGGGTTGCCGTGACAAGACCCCTATCTTGACCACGACCACTCCAATGCGCCAGAAAAATTTGCCAGACCCTGCTGGGTCCGCACGAAGCGAAAAACTTCGGCTTGCAACCGGACTATGCGGGGGGGTAAACTCCCTTCTCGATTCAAAAACGGGGCAGGATGTCCCACCCAGTTTCGGCACCACGGAGGGTTTTCCCAGATGGCCGCACGCACGCTTCCGACTCCGCCGCCCCGCCCCATCATCGGCATCAACACCGATTTCTACGCCCCGAAAAACGGCCCGGCCTTCAGCAAACTGAACGCCTCGTATTTCGAAGCCGTGCTCAACGGGGGCGGTCTGCCGCTGCTGATTCCGCCGTTCCAAAAAGAAAACTACGCCGAGATCGAAACGCTCCTCGACCTCTGCTCCGGATTCGTCTTGTCCGGTGGCCTGGACCTCGACCCGCGCCGCAACGGCATGCAGATCACCAACGCCGTGCAACCGATGGCGGCCCGCCGCGAAGATTGCGACCGTTTCATCCTCGGCCGGATCATCGAACGCAAACTGCCACTGCTCGCCATCGGAGCCGGTATGCAACTGCTCAACGTCGTGTGCGGCGGGACGCTGCACCTCCACTTGCCGGCCGACAATCCGAAGGCCCTGCCGCACTTTGATCCGTCGGGCGGACCGCACCGCCACATGGTCACCGTGGTGCCGCGGACGACGCTCGAAGACATCTTCGGCGCCCCGGAATTGCGCGTGAACAGCACGCACCACCAAGCCATCAACCAGATGGGCAAGCAACTGCGGATTGCGGCGAAATCGGCCGACGGGGTGATCGAAGCGATCGAGACGACCGATGAGGAGTGGTTCTGCGTCGGACTGCAATGGCACCCAGAGTGCGACACCGCGTCGGCACTCGACCGGCAGATTTTTGACTGCTTCGTGCAATCGGCCGGCCGTTACGCCGAAGAGCCGATGCTGCAAGTGGCCTGATCCGGCGAGTGCGAAGGCGGGACTTGATCGGGCACACCGGTGAACGGCATGTCCGGCAGGGAGAGCGTGAGTACGATCGAACGCACCGTGTTCCAGCCGAGTACGACGACCGCGCGATCGATTGACGACACCGGGGACCACAATCCGTACGCGCAGGAATGGATCGCTTTGAGGACTCGGGCGCAAATTCCGGGATCTTGTCGGAGCATCTCGCTGATTTCAGCTGCGGAGCAGTCCGGGTACGTCATCATCGGGACGATCCGCATCGCGACGGCGGGCGGAGTCGGGAGATGTGCCGAGTCGAGTGTATACTGAACTCGGGATAGACGGAACATTTCTCCTGCTGGCATTGAGGACGGGCATGGAGATCGACTCGGTGTGGTGCTTCGTGCTCGCAACCATGCCACGAGCGAGAGATCAAGCAGCGGCGCCACCGGGAACGGATTTCTCCATTGATTCTCAAGCGAATTCGCGCACGGGCGGAATTCATCAGGAATTCGTGTCTTCTTTGAAATTCATCACTGTCATTGCCGGAGCCGGCAACAATTTTCGCGATTGGTGGCAATCTACAAAGAGAATGCTTCGAGAATTCCTGTATACCGCAGACTATTCTGCGAAAGGATTTGCGAGTCGCCACATTTCCCCAGAGGTTCACTCCATGCAAGCCTCAAAACTACGATTGCAGGTCTCAGTCAGTGGCCATGTGCGAGCGAATATCACGTTCCCCGCAAGCGCAGCAGCCAACTTGGCCGATCTCGTTCCGCCGGATGTCTCAGCCCAACTTTCCAGACAAGGCATCGACGCGGGCGAGGTCGCCGCTCGAGTGGTTGCGAACGCCTTCCCGATCGGCGATCTCTTCAACCTGAATTCGGGTGAAAAGCAGGTTCGGATCTGGCTGGAATAGGATGCAAAAGCGACAAAGGGCGGAGTGGAAATATTTTCAGAACACATTTCCGAATTGCATCGTCTCCCAGTAAATTCAACTTGCGTCGTCGTTTTTAGTGGCCATCGTGTCGGCTCGATCGAACCGATCTGGGAGAAAATCATGTCGAAGATCTGGGCGATGATCGGGATGCTAGTCCTTAAACAAGTGAATCCCAGCTTGTCCCACCCTTTATTTCAACATCAGAACGAGGGCGTGAGCCCCCGGAGCCGCCTCTCTTTGCGGGCCGCGTGGCGTCTCGGAGAATACATTTCCGCCCCGTCTCCTTT
>JANXTU010000115.1 GCA_025352235.1 Fimbriiglobus sp. | reverse complement strand
GTCGTCGGCCGCGAAGATTTTGTCGAGCGCGGTGTCGCCGGCGAAGGCGATGCGGTAGGTCACGCTCGATTTGGCGTGGATGCCGGGGACGGCGCGGTCGAGTTTGATCGACTGCGCCTCGGCGATGTCGAGGAGCTTGGCCGGCGCCCGTAACGCGAATTCCTTGGTCGTCCGCAGGACCGTCATTTTGCCGCCGAGCGTGGGCATGTCCGAATCGACGCGCATCGGCTCGAAGGTCTCCGGGTCGGCGTAGAGGGTGGCCGGGGGGAGTTTGAAATCGCCGGCCGGTTCCATTTCGAGCCGGTATTTCAGCCACTTCTTCGGCTTCTGCCCGTCGGACAGGGCCAGTTCCTCCGGCTCTTGGGCCGTGATCTTCATCTTCACGACGCGGTTGATGCGACCTTCGTAACTCAGGTAGTCGATGGTCTCCCCGACCTTCGGCTTCTTGTCCTTCAACAGGCTCGCTTCTTTACCGATGCCGAGGACGCCGTCGGGCCAGGGAATCGTTTCGGAGTTGTTGACGGCGCCTTCGATCTTCACCGCGAGGCCTTTGTTCGTGGCCGTGCCGGTGAGCGACATCGCGGTGTCTTTGCCCAAGCCTTGGCGCGTCTGCGTGACGATGACTTTGCCGTCGAGGGTTTCGATGGTGGCGTTCTCGCCCCAGATTTCCACGGCTTGGCCGAAGCGGGCGACTTGCATGACCAACTTCTTGGTGCCGTAGACCATCTTCATTTTGTCGCGGTCGTACTCGCGCACCACGGTGTGCGTGTAGCCGACCTTAAAGCCCCGGCAGTACGCGACATCCCACGTTTCGATCAGGATCTTGCCGTCCTTCACATCGTCCGGTTCTTTGGACACCGGCACCGGCAGGGGGATCAACGGCGTAATCGGCCGCGGGAAGGGCGGCGGCGGGGGAACCTCGGCCTTCGGCTTCGGGCGGATGATTTCGAGGTGCGGGACGTTCTCGCGCGGCGCCGGGAGCATCGCGCTACCCGTCGAACTCGGCAACCGGCCGGAGGGGCGGATGACGTAGTAGCCGGGGCGGTCTGGGTCCGTTTGAAGGACGACCTTCGGCGCGTCGTTCGGCGGCACCACCGTCGGCACCGTCGAACCCTTCGGTCGGATGACGATGCTGCCGGGCGGCGGCGTTTGGGCCAGCAGCGCGAAACCGGCCAAGGCGAACGCGACGGACGTGGCAAACCGCATGGGGGGCACCTGCTCTCCCCCTCTCGATGCGGAGAGGGGGCCGGGGGGTGAGGTCTGTGTTCTACATCAACTTTATCGACATTCCACAGCCGATGCTACTACCCCGATCCGGGCGCCCGACCCGCGGGGCAAACCGGCGCACCTCACTCATCCGGGCGATGCGAAGGGCCGAAAAGGCCGTCACAATCCCGCGATTCGTGCTACGGTGAAGACATGGGCGCTAGAATACGATGCCCGGAGCCCTGACACCGGGCGAAGGACCGGGTATGGTAGCGGAGTCCGATCCGCACCCTGTTCGGCAGCCTGAATACATTCCCCCCGCCGTCGCCCGCCCCGGGCCGCGGGAATCAGTATCAGCCGAAGCGAGGATGTTTCGTGAACACGGATTCTTGGACGGACCATCTGAAGCGTAAGATCTACGGCTCCTTCACCCTCACCGACGCGATCCGGCCGGGGCCGAGTCTGCCGGTGCGCCCCCGGCAGGGGTACCACCTCCAAGTGTACCGGGATCGCAAGGCCGGCCTGAAACTGCCGATGATTTCCGCGGCCGTGTCCGCCGAGCACCTCATCGATTGCTTCGTGGCTTTGCTCGAACCCCTGGGCGATACCGTCCACGTGATCCTCGAAACGAGCCACGGCCGCGATGCCGACGACCATGTGGATTACCGCAGAACGCACATCGACCTGCCGGTGTTGGCGAGCCACTTCTGCGACTTCGAAGATTTGCTGCTGAACGACGGCTGCACCGGCCTCGCGGTGCTGAGCACGACCGGGCCGATGGAAGTGCAGTTCGACGAGCACAAATTGATCCACATCTATGCCGCGAAGATCAACCCGTTCCGGCGGATCTTGCGGGATTTCGGGGTCCGCCGCCGGAAACACCTCGCGTTGATCTCCGACGACGAACACCTTCACCACACCACCGACGAATTCGAAGTCGAGTTCGAGCAACTCTGTCTCCGCGTCGGCGTCGCCGATTTCGAAATGGCCATGAGCGACGACTGA
>JANXTU010000057.1 GCA_025352235.1 Fimbriiglobus sp. | reverse complement strand
CGGGGTCTTTCGGCCCGAAGCCGGCTCGCTGATCGCCGCTTTCGGCCATGCCCCTGCGACCGGCGTGTGGACGCTTTTGATCCGCGATGACGCCCGACGGACACGTATCAACGGACGGCTTGGAGTATCCGGTTCGGATTTTGAGTCTGAAAACGACTCATTAAGTACTGAAATCGACACAACTTGCTTCGATTGCGTCCGTTTTTCGGACTAATTTGATGCAGATGCCTGAGGATTGAGAAAAATGAGATAATTTTCCTTGTTGTTCCGTTTGGGTCGTTTTACTCAACATTTTTAATGGATCCACTTCTCGCCCAAGGTGCCACCCTTCGCGTTTCCACCTCCTTCCCATTTCGGAGCCCGTCACATGCGTTGGTCCATCCCCTCCCTCTTTTCGCGCCCGAAGACCGCCGCGAAAAAACGAGTCCCGCACCGCAATCCTCTGCGGTTGGAACTGCTCGAGGACAGGCTGACGCCGGCCAACGTCGTCCTCGACTTCGAGAGCTTGCGGCACGTCGCCAGTCTCACGTACAACTATCCGACCTATTCGGAAGACGGGTTCAACCTCACGTCGAACGAATTCGGTTATGGCGTTGTCGGCACCCAGAGTTCTCAAAACGCCGGTTCGACTACGCTTTACGAGGAAACCGGGAACGCCCTCACGACCCTGAGGAAGGAGGGTCGTGGAGCCTTCGAGATGCAGTCGATCGACTTGGCGAGGCGTTCCAACTTCGGGTTCTCTGTCACGTTCACCGGAACCCTCGGAGGTGGCGGCACCGTCAGCCAGACTATCACTGTTCCGGGCGGGAATTTCCCGCTCGTCCTGCAAACCTTCTAATTCGACAACGCGTGGGTCGGCCTTTCCAAAGTCCAATGGGCTCAAACTCCGTTTCGGGATTACCAGTTCGACAACATCGTCGCCTTCAACAATCCGACCCGATTCCCGAATGCCGAGGGGCCGTACTCGGTCGCCGAAGGGGGAAGCCTTACGCTGGCCGGCAGCGCCGTGGACCCGGATAAGGATCCGTTGACGTACACTTGGGATCTCAACGGCGGCGGGCTGTTCGCCGACGCCGGCGGGGCGACGCTGACGTGGGCGCAGCTCCAAGCGCTCGGCATCGGCGACGACGGCGTGTTCAACGCCCGCGTCCGAGTGACGGACGGCTACGATCCCCCGTGACCTCGGCCGCGACGACGCTGACCGTCACGAACGTCGCGCCCACGATCATACAGTTCGCCGTCCCGGCGACGGGCGTCGAGGGCACCGCCATTTCGGTGAGCGGCTCCGCGACCGACCCGGCCGGCGCGCTCGACCCGCTGACGTACACTTGGACGGTCGCCGCCGGCAACGGGCAACCGATCGCGCCGGGCAACGGGCAGAACTTCTCGTTCACGCCGACCGACGATGGTACCTACGATGTGACGCTCACCGTGAGCGACGGCGACGGCGGCACCTTCGCCAAAACGCAATCCGTCACCGTCGCCAACGTGGCGCCGTCGGCGCCGGTGCTGGCGCTGACGCCCGTCGATCGCCGAAAACGGCGCGGTCACCCTGGGCGGGACGTTCACCGATTTCGGAGCGGCGCAGTTCCACACCGTCAACATCGACTGGGGCGACGGCTCGACTCAGACCGTCAACCTCGCGGCCGGGGTGAAGAGCGTCTCGGGGGTCACCACACCTACCTCGACGACAACCCCACCGGCACGGCCTCGGACGTCTACCGGGTCGGCGTGACCGTCACCGACGACGACAGCGACACGTCGCCGCTGGCCACGGCGTTCGTCACCGTGACGAACGTGGCGCCGGTGTTCGGCGCCGTGACCCTCACCCCCGGTTCGATCGACGAGAACGGCGGCGTGACGCTGGCCGGGACGTTCGCCGACACGTCAAAATCTTCCGCGGCACCAGCGCCGAAGAGATCCTCAGCGAGATGATCGACGCGGCGATCGCCGACGGCGTCTACGTCGGCTGACGGCGGGCCCGGCGGAGGGGTAGATCGGCGAGGCCACCGGCGACCCATCCGCAGGTGGCCTCACTCATGGGTGGCCGCGATTTGCTACACTTTCGGAAGTTTCCCACTCCCGAGGGTCGTCCATGTTCACGCTGCCGCTCCTGCTCGGTTCGCTCGCGCTCTCTCCATCCGCCCCGCCCGCCGGCGAGGTCATCGTCCTCTGGAAGGAGGGCAAAGCCCCGCTGGCGACGACCGAAAGCAAAATCGACAAACCGCAGATGACGCTCTACAAGGCCGAGAAGCCCAACGGCGCGGCCGTCGTTGTTTGCCCCGGCGGAGGCTACGGCGGACTCGCGATGGATCACGAAGGGACGCAGGTCGCCGAGTACTTCAACAAGCTCGGGGTCCACGCTTTCGTGTTGGAATACCGCATCGCGAAAGGGGATCGCAAAGGCCCGCTCGGCCATGCGCCGATGCTCGACGTGAACCGGGCCATCCGCACGGTTCGCTCGAAATCGAAGGATTTGGGGATCGACACCAAAAAAGTCGGGTTGATGGGTTTCTCGGCCGGCGGTCACTTGGCCAGCACCGGCGGCACGCACTTCGACGACGGCCTGCTGAAAGATCGCACCGACGACATCGACAAAGTCGGTTGCCGACCGGACTTCCTGATCCT
>JANXTU010000049.1 GCA_025352235.1 Fimbriiglobus sp. | reverse complement strand
TCGAACAGGAAGCCGATGGCGGCGACCGCCAGAACGAGGATGCGGGTGAAAGTCGAGAGGTTCGACGGCACGGGGCGAACTCCGGGAGTTGGTACGGGCGGGCTTCGGCGAACTCCCCATTTCTTAGTGGCCCGACGGGTGCGCACAAGGGGCGCCCGGCTAACTTCCCCGTGTCGAACTCGGTTGCCCTCCCGATGAATACCACAATCCGCATCCTGTCACTGCCGAAGCCCACGCCCCTCCGCAGTTGGCTGCGCTCCAAGTCACCGTTGCAACACCCGTCGCCGCCGCGCTCGGTTCGGACTACGGCGACCATTCTGCTACAATGACGGCATCCGGAGGATGAGTATGCCGCTTCGCGACCACTTTCGTTATCCTTTGGACGACAAGCACCGCTGGGACTCGCTGCACGGCGGCTGGCCGATGAAGATCTGCGAGTCGTTGTTTCCCCAGTTGTCTGACGGATTCGTCGCCTTGCCGACGGTGCATCTCGGCGGTTCGGTCGAAATCGACATCGGCGCCTTCGAGGATGTGGAACAGGACCGGGCCTCACACCGAGATTGGCAACCGAATGACAACGGGGACGGCGGCACAGCGACGCTGACACAGACGCAACCGAGCTTGAGCGTCGAAACCGACCGGCCCGACGCCGACGAATACGAAGTGCGAATCTACGATACGAAACGGCAATCGAAGCTCGTCGCGGCGATCGAAATCGTCAGCCCATCCAACAAAGATCGACCCGAGACCCGTAGGGCATTCGTCGACAAATGCGCCGCGTTGCTCCGGCAAGATGTTTCCGTGGCCATCGTCGATCTCGTGACGCCGTACACTTTCAACTTGTATTCGGACTTGCTCGAACGCCTCGGCACGGCCGATCCGACGGTCGCCGATCCCCCGTCGAGCATTTACGCCATGTCGTGCCGGGGTTACACGCCCCGCAAGCGTTGGGTCTTCCAAGCTTGGCACCATCCGCTGATCCTCGGCCGGCCTTTGCCCACCCTACCCATCTGGCTGCGGGAGGATGTCGTGGTAACGCTGGATTTGGAAACCACCTACGAACAAACCTGCCGGGTCTTCCGCATCGCCTGAATTCGATTCTTCAACTGAGATCCTCCATGCCGACGCTCGCCGAACTCGCCAAGATGTTCGATCACTCGTTGCTCCAGCCCGTCCTGACGGATGCCGAACTCGAACGCGGGTTGATCTTGGCGCGCGAATACAACGTCGCCTCGGTCTGCATCAAACCCTACGCTGTCAAGTTCGCCGCGAAGTTGCTGGCCGGATCGACGGTGCAGGCGAGCACGACCATCGGCTTCCCCCACGGCGGGCACTTGCCGGGCGTCAAGATTTTCGAGAGCGAGCGAGCCCTCGCCGACGGGGCGACCGAACTCGACATGGTCGTGAATATCGGCAAGGTGCTGTCGGGCGAATGGAACTTCGTGGCCCACGACATCGCGGGGGTCGTCGAGGTCGCCCACCGCGCCGGGGCCAAGGTGAAGGTGATCTTCGAGAACGCCTTCTTGAAGGACGAGCACAAGATCGAACTTTGCAAAATCTGCGGGGAACTCCGGGCCGATTGGGTCAAGACCAGCACCGGCTACGCCGAGACCGGGGCGACCATCGACGACTTGAAACTGATGCGGCAACACAGCCCCGCCCACGTGCAAGTCAAGGCCGCCGGGGGCGTCCGCACTTACGAGAAGTTACTCGAAGTCCGGGCCATCGGCGTCACCCGCGTCGGCGCGACCGCGACCAAAGTCATCCTCGACGAAGCGAAAGCGAAGATGGGCGGCTGATCGGGGAATGCACGGCCCAACGAATATCGCCCTCACGCCCCCATCACGTACGGCAGCACGTACGGCCCCTTCGGGATCACGGCGATTCGCGCGTCCGGGCCGAACTCGGCCAAGCTGTCGGCCACCGCCGATTCGACACTGGTCGCGGGGGTCACTTGGCATTCTGCCAAGATCGCGGCGCTCAGTCCGTGGCTCACGACCTTCACTTGGCACTTGGCCAAAACCTTTTGCAGCATCACGAGCTGCCATTCGTCCATTTCGCAGAAGTCCGGGTGCATCGACGAGGCTCCGATGCCGGCGCCGCGGGCGAACGATTTGTACCGGCCCGCCGCTTGGTACTCCTTCAAGTGCTTCACGAACTCCGGACTACCGAGGCCTTCTGTGAGGCTCGCCGCCAGGACGATGCAGCCGCCTTCCTTGACGATGGGCAACGCCCCGGTCAGGCCCTTCACCGCTTGGTACCACGTGGTATCGAGCGGGTAACCGGCGCAGCTCGTCACGACGACTTCCGCCGCGCGCGGCACCCCGGCCTTCACCAAGTCCCGGCAGAACGCGACGCCGACTTCCCACGCTTGGATCATGTCCCCGGCCCACAAGCCGGTGACGCGGCGCTTGCCATCGATGCAGACGTTGACGATGAAGTCGCAGCCGGTCTTGAGGGCGATGGCCGTGTTCTCTTCGTGGACGGGGTTGCCGAGCAGACTTCCCGCGTCGGCCTTCGGATGTTCGAGAAAAGCCGGGCCGTGCCAAACCTTCACCGTTTCCAATCCCGCGATGCCGGGGCAGATGAGCTTTCGGCCGCCGCTGTAACCCGCCATCAGGTGCGGCTCGATCAGGCCAGTCGTGATCTTCAACTCGGCGCGGGTGTAGCGGTGGTCGATCCAGATCGGCACGCCACGGGCGCTGGTGCCGAGGAAGTCGTGTTCATCCTGGGCTTTGCCGTGGTGGTTGACGCAATTGAAATCGCGGGCGATGTCGGCGCCGACGAGTTCCACCAATTCTTCGCCTTCATTGGGCCGGTGCAAACCGGTGGCGATCAAGATGGTGATGCCCGAACGCGGTACCCCGGCCGCTTCGAGGGTCCGCAGGATCGGGGGCAACAAAACCTTGTTCGGCACCGGCCGGGTGATGTCGCAGATGACCACGCACGCCGTCGTCTTGCCGCGGGCCAGTTCCAAAAGCGGCGCCGTGCCGATGGGGGAAGCGAGTGCCGCTTCGAGTGCCGCCGTCGGGTCCGCGATGGGGTCGGCTTCGCGGATGCTCAGCGGCGGTACGAGGAACCGATCCTGCGGCAAAGTGACCTCGAGGCCGGTCTTGCCGTAGTCGAGCGTGAGTTTCATGGGGTACCGAAGAGCCGAGGAGGTCGATGGGGAGATTGTAGCCCGTCGAGGGCGAATCGGGGTCGGGGAAGACTTTTGGCGAATCCTGTGGTAAGATAGGTCACCGGTCCGCATCGGCGCGGCGCCGAATTTCGATCCCGGCTCCCGGAGGGTAGCCACGGTGTTCGCACGGATGATCCCCCCTCGCAACGCGCTGTTCGCTTGGCTCGCCGCAGCGGGTTTAGCTTGCAATTCGCAACCGTCGGCCAAAGTCGCGGACGAGCGGCCGGCGGAAGCACCGCCTGCCGAAGTCGCCCACAGCCGTGCCCCGAAACCGGACGCGGCCCGGATGAGCTTCGACGAATCGACGCAGGTGCTGCAACTGTACGAACTGCCCGAGGATGGAGCGCATTGGCTGGTCGCCCAGCCGACCGAACCACGCGGCGTCCCGGCGCAGGGAGACTTCAAGTTCTCGAACCGGGCCGACCCGAAAGCCGTTTCGGTCTTTTACACCCGGGCCAAGGGCGGGATGTCGCACCCCGTTTCGCTCCAAGAAATCGTCGACGCCAAGAAAGCCGCCGTGCATTGAGCCGCGACGCGGGTCATTTCTTTTTGATCCGCTCCATCACGGCCACCGTCACGCCCTTGCTGGCGTTGGCTTCGGCCGGGCGTTCGGCGCCGGGGGCGCCGAAGTACATCGTCATTTTGTTGTCCTTCCAAATGAATCGCCCGAGCTGCGGCTTGCCGCCGGTGGTCGAAAGGAAGTCGAAGTAGCCTTTCTCGGCGTCCAACACGACGATCGCCCTTTCGGTTTTATCCCCGGAGGTCATCCAGCTCATGTCGCGGTAGATTTCCATAGGGCCGGAATCTTGCGGCTTCCCGTCGTGCAAGAACTGCCACTCGCCGGCCAGATCCTTCAAACTGCGGATGGTGTCGGGGATGCGTTCGAGTTCGATCAAGCCCATGTCGGCGCCCTTCTCCACTTTGAACTCGGTCGGGAATTCTTTGCCTTCCTCGCCGAAGCAGATCCGGAGTGTGTCGCCCTTCACCTCGTAGATGCCTTCGATCTTCCGGCCCGGGCCGAACGAAGAGCCGGTCAACGCGGTCTGGGCAATTCTCTTCGGCGATTTCGTGCCGTCGAGGACGATCCTCGATTTGTCCCGTTGCTTCGAGTCCGGGCGGTGGATGTAGGTCACGGTCGAACCGACGATCTCCCAGCGCATCGGTTCGATCACCTTCGCCTCCGCGACACCGCGGTTGTTCTCGATTTTCGTGACCCACCAAGTCCCTTGCAGCGGCTTCAACTCCGCGTCATCGGTTTTGTCCGGCACCTTCGCACTCGGTTTGACCGCCGGCTTCGGTTCCTCCCGGGTCGGGCCGGCCGTCAGCGCGATCAGCCCGAGGCCGCCGGTCAGCAGCAGCGCCGCCAGCGCGGCGCCCGCCGTCCACTTCGCATTCGTGTTCGCCATCGCCAGGACCACCTCGCGTGAGAGTTCGGAACTTCCCGCCGGCACCGCCGTCGGGGTCGTCGCCATCCCCGCTTCGGCGTGGGTGCAATCCTCAAAGTAGCACAGCAACACCGGCAGACGGAACTTGTCCGGAAGCCGCTCCACTTCCTCGACGACGGCCACCCTGAGAGCCGCGCCGTGGCAAATTGGCGAAGCTGTGCGAGTCCCGCTGACTACGCAGCTTCGCCGCATCCCGCATCTTAGCCCTATCGCACCGGCCGTTCGGCCCCGTTCCCCCAACGGAGTCGGAAATCCGGCTTGATTCATTCAAGCCATGTGGGAATGCTTGGACATACGAAAAGGGGATTCCATGCGGCGATGGGGGCGACTGCTACCACTGGCGGTGCTTCTCCTCGCGGGGTGCAAACTCTTCGAGAAAAAGCCGAACGAAACCGGCGGCGGCACTTCGGTGCTCCCGTCGGGCGAAACCACGTCGCGCCCCAAAGACCCCGTCGGCCCGCATTGGCTCAACCAGCCCGGCGCTGCTTGGGACAAAGATAAAACGCCGCCGTCCAATACGTGGCTCAACCCCAACGAACCCGGCTACGACCTCAAGGCCGAAACGCGTGGCCTGCTCGCCGGCTTTGTCGAAGACCCGGAAGGCCGCAAGGCTGGGAAAGTCTACGTCCAAGTGCAACTGACCGAAGGCGGCAGCGGCGAGCCCGTCGGCGTGCTCACGCTGCCGGATGGTTCCTTCTTGCTGAACAATTTGAAGCCCGGAACTTCCTACACACTGACGGCGCGGGCCAAAGATGGCGACCGGTCGCTCGTCGGGCGCGTCATCACGAGGGCGCCGAACGCGCGGATTCGCATCCCGTTGATCGAAGGCGACGTCACGGAACCGACCAAACCCAGCGGCTCATCGCCGTTGCCCGAGAAGACGAAGGTCAAACCGATCGACGCCGGCCCACCCGCGGTGATCCCGCCCGATCTCGGGCCGCTCCCCGCGCCGAATTTGCAGTCGAATGGCCCTCGCTACGATGCCCGCGATCTGCCGGCGCCGGTGCCGCTCGACCGCGATTCCAAAATCTTCCCGGCGACCGCGGACGACCTCCCCCGCAACGGCGGGTATGCCCCCATCGACGCGCAACCGGGTTTGGAAAGCCCCGTCCGGCCGATTCGCCCCGAACTCTCGACGACCGGCCCTGGCCCCGATTGGCGCGCCCCGGCCGCCGCCATCCCGCGCACCGGGAGCACCGTGCCGCTGCCGCGCAATGAGACCCGCCGCACCGAGACGGCCGAGTCGTTCCAAGTCGTCGATTCGCAGGGCCGAACGCGCACCTTCCCCGGGTCCCAACCGGGCGGGTTGCTGCTGGTCGATTTCATGACCACGAGTTGCTTGCCGTGCGTGAAGGTGATCCCGGTGCTGACGGCGTTGCAAGAGAAGTACGCCGCGCGGGGCCTCGATGTCATCGGCATTACATGCGACGACGAGCCGCTGAAAACCCGGCAGGTCTACGCGGACCGATACCGCATCAAACACGATTTGAACTACCAGATTTACGTCGAACCGGGCAAACGCGCCGGCGAATTGATGAGGCGCTTCGGCATCGACCGCTTCCCGACCGCCGTCCTGCTCGACTCCCGCGGGGCCGTCCTCTGGCAAGGCAACCCGAGCAAGACGCAGGATTTGGTCAACGCCATCGAAGACAATTTGCGGGGCCGGTGAAGCTTCTTCAATTTTCGAATGCGGCGATGGTCGAGACGCCTCGGCTACGCTCAGCGCGCTGCTCATCGGTTTCGGTGTCCAAGTTCGGGTCGTTACGCCCGTGCCACGCCCGGTTGAGGTGGGCAAACACATGGCCCAGGTGGACCGCGAACTCATCCTCATCCATCCCCGCCCCCCAAATCCGGCGTCGGACTTCACTGTTCTTCGTTCGCCCGGGCCTCCGCTCGGCAGGCGTTCCCCGGCATTCTTCCAGTGGCGATTGTTCCAACACCCCCTTGCTTCGGCACCGGAATTCTTTCGGATTTTATGCCGCAAGTCATTGCTGCACAAGAGGATCAGTCACACGGGCCGTTCCGGCTCCGATTCTTCCAATTCGTCCAAATTGTTCCAGAGTGGGGTGTCACACACTCTGTTGGAATCATTCCCCGGGGTGTTCGACGCAAACCGACCTCGTGCCAAGAGTGACAAACTCCAAGAATGGTTGCCACACCCGCGGATGGTCCGAGGCATTCCTCGGACCATCCGCCCGGCACCTCGGACCATCCGCCCGGCACCTCGGTTCGTCCTCCGTCACTCGGACGCGGTCAAGTTCGCCGCGAGCACTTTCGCGATCTGCTCCTTCAGTTCGTCGAGATGGGCCTTCGCCGTGTCGTCTTTCTCGTCCTTCAGCCCGGCTTCAATGCGTTTGCCGGCTTCTTTCAAATGCAGGCGGGCGAGGCTCTTCGCGTCGGCCGGGATCGTGTCGTTCGATCCGCCCATGAGCATGGCCAAGAAGTTGCCGCCGCCGGAGTTCCCCAAGACGATCCCCGAGAGTTTGCGGACGTACTCGCGCTGCAAGTTCCGGCGGATCACCGACGACTTCACCGCGGCCGCTTTGCCGTCGTTGGGTAGATCGGCGAAGGTCGCGTCCGAGAGCATCCGGAACACCTCTGCGAGTTGCACCGGCTTCTCGTCTTTCGCGGCCATCTTCGCCGTGTTCTGCACCGCGGAGAGCGTCCCCCCGTCGAGCAGTTCGTTGAGCACCGTGCGATGGATGGCCAGCACGCGGTCGTTCACGGGGAACTCCACGGCCCGCATCGATTTCTCGTTGCCCCAATGGACCCAGCGGTCGGCGCCGAGCTTGCGCAGCAGTTCCGGCGGGAAGTCGAAGGGCTTGTCGGTCAGGATCTGCTCTTGGAGGAACTTCATCGCCTCGCGCTGTTTCGCGGCCGGGGTCGGCACGATCGGATCGCGGGCGTCCGGGTCGCCTTTGTGATCCCGGTTCACCGCGGTGCCACCGACGTATTTGGTCGCCATATAAGCCGAGTTGCCGTACTGCTTGAGCAACACGCCGAAGGCCGCGCGGGCCCGTTGGTAGCCTTCGCCTTTTTCGGTGACGCGCTCCGCGAGGTTCGGGATCAAATCCTGCGCGAGCTTCGCGCGGTCGATGGCGAACTTCAGCGGGTCGGAGCCGAGGTCCCACTTGTTCGTCAGCGGGTCGTTGGTGCCGAAGAAGTCTTCGTCGGTGCCGTAGATCAATCCCGGTTCGGCGGCGCGGGATGCGACTTTCGCGAGTTGCTCCGGCGTGCCGTTGGGCGTGTAGGCGTACTCGATGGCCCAGAAATCGTAGGCCCCCAGCGTCGGGGTGAAGTAGTGACCCTGCTTGCCGCCCTTCGCGGCGATGTTGGCGGGGTTGTAGTCCATCACCGAGCCGACGAGGCCTTGCTTGCCCGTGATGGCGGTGTCGTGCAATTGGTCGTTCTTCAGCACCGTGCTCGCTTTGAAGTTGTGCCGCAGGCCAAGGGTGTGCCCGACTTCGTGCATCACGGTTTCTTTGACGGCTTGCATCAACAGTTCGTCGGGGATCTTCTCGCCGTCTTTCAGGTTCGACTGCGCGAGGATCGCTGTCATCGCCAGGGCGAGTTCGCTCTGCTTGTGGTGGGCGCACTGGCAGTAGCCGTAGCGGATGGCCGCGAGCTTTTGTTGGGCGTGTTGTTCCGCCGTCGCTTTGCGGTCGTTCCAACTCGGGGTCATCCCCATGGTTTCGCGGAGCTTGTCGAGCGGGTGCGCCGGTAGATCCCAGCCGCGCCGGCTCGCTTGCATGTTGCTGGCCGGTTCGACCATCTGCCCTTTTTCATCGCGGTAGACCAGGGTTTCCCCCTTGTAGGCCCGCACCATGCTGGCGTCGAACAAGATGTCCGCGTCGAGCAACTCGCCGGTGAACGGGTTCGCCCGGCTCGGCCCGATGGCGTAGGGCACTTCGCTCGTGATCCAGCGGAACGTGGCGTAGGTGATGTCTTCGGGGTCGAAGTCTTCCCCTTCCTGCTGGCGGACTTCGATGGCGTCGCGGAAGCCGACTTTCTCGAAGGCTTTGTTCCATTCGAGAATCCCCTCACGCACGGTGGCGCGGAATTCGTCCGGCACGGTGTTCTCGATCCAGAAGATGATCTTCTTCTTCGGCGCGACCAGCTTCGCCCCTTCTTTCCAAGGGGAATTGTCGGATCGCTCTAAACGCCAGCGGTGGACGTAGCGCACGAAGGCGGTGTCGGTCGATTCCTTGGAGAAGTCTTTGAGCACCGTGTTGAAGTGCCCGACGCGGTCGTCGGCGGGGCGGGTCTGGTAGCCCGGCTCCGGCAGTTCGACGATGCCGTAGTGGATGACCACCGTCGCCCCGCGCGTGTCGATCACGGCATCGCCGCCGGTCGGCGCGACGCCGCCGGTGCGGTTGCCGGCGAAGGTCGCGGCGACTTGCAATTCGACGTTCTTCTTGAAGGTTTTGATTTTGTGCCACGCCGTGCGCTCGCGGTCGAGGTAGCCGATGCCGAGGTCGCCGAAGTCGCCGAAGAAGATCTGGTTGAAGTCGATGAGCACCGTCCCCTTCAACGGGTTGAGCGCCTTGATCGGCAGCGCCAGCAGCACGGAGTCGGAGTAGGTCGTGTCGAGCGCCCGCGCGGCCGGGGTGCCGGGCGCCGCCGTGTAACGGACGTTGCGCCGGACAACGAAGACTTTGTCGCCGACTTTGCGGAACAAGATCACCCATTCTTCGCCGAAGTTCAGCGTGGTGCCGCCGACCCCGGCGCCTTTGGCGATGGCCATCGGCACGAGGAACGGCCGGTCGAATTGGAACGGGTTGATCTCGGCGAAGACGTGTTCGTCTTTGTGGTGGAGGGTAAAGAGACCTTCGTAGACCTTCGCCCCCTTCACGACGGTGTTGAAGTCGGGGAACTTCTTTTCGGGGACATCGACGGCACCGGGGCCGGGGATCGGGCTTTGGCCGTGTCCGCCGGAGACGGCGACGAGCGCGGCGAATCCGGCGATGACGAGCAGACCGAGCGCGGGACGCTTCATGGCGATGACCTTGGATCGTGCGGAAGCCGATGCGAGCGCAGCGCGCTCGGCAATCGTACCTTGTAGAGTAGCCGACCGTGGGCCGGACCTTCAAGGACTGGGCAAAGACTGCCGCTTAGGGAATTTAGCGAAAGGGTGCCGACGGGGCCGATTATTCCGCGACGGCAGGCCCTTGCGCGAGCGTTTGAGCCATCGTGCAAATTCAACGTGACCCGGCCGACTCCGCGAAAGCTTGCCGCGCTTCACCGAAGAAGGCGCGCCCTGCGCCTCGTGACCGAGGTTCACTTTTTTGGAGCGGGCGCCATCGCCGTGAGCCACAGGTACCGCGTCGGCCGGTCGAAGTCGGCGAGCGTGGCCGACGCGAATCGGCGGAAGGCGTCATCCCCCTTCTTGGCGACGCCAATGCGGATCGGGCCGCCTGCGAACGGCTTCGTCGCCTTCAGTCGCAGTGTCGCAGTGTTCGGGTCCGGCTTCGCCGCCGGCGGTGCGACTTCGACCGCGATTCCCTCGGGCAGATTTTCCGCGAAGGCGACCAACTCCCCGGTGAAACCGTGCAGGCGCTTGACGGTGATCGGGATATCGAGCGGCGTCCCGACGGTGACGAGGAACCGATCGGCCGCGAGTTTCGCGTCGAGGTCCGGAACCGCGGAGGCCACGCGCAGGCGGTACGCGTGGCGCGGGCTGGCGGAGTCGAACCGATCGCGGACCTCGATTCGGTAGATCCCCGTCGCCGGCGGGTTGAAATCGACATCGATCTCGCCGTTCAACTCGGCCGGTTCGGCTTTCGACAACGGTTTGCCGTCCACACCCGCGATGCGCAGGACCGGATTCAGCGAGAGCTCGGCATTCTCGAGGCGGATCGCGAGCGGCTTCCCGACCGTCCCCGCCACCAAAACGACCGACGGCGAGCCCGCTTTCTCCACGAACCCGGTGACGGTGAACGGCGGTGACAGCGACTTGTCAGTCGGTGAATCGAAGCAAGAATGCGCTTCGCGCACGATCCCGACTCGATCTTCGCTTTTGCCGAGCTTCGCCGTCTTCTCTTTCAGGTTCCAACCGCGCAGGGTCAGCGTCGCTTCGCGGTCGCGCTCGACGGCCAGCGGCGTCGAGAAATCGACGAACTCCCCGGTGGTCAGCGTCAGCCGGTAGACGCACGCCGGGGAACCGAAATGGCGGATACTGCTGTCCGGTTGCGACGGGAAGGCGAACAGCCGCACGGCGTAAGTGCCCTCGGCCGGGGCGGTGAAGGCCAACTCGGGATCGAGCCCGCGGACATCGTGATTCTGTTCGAGTACGGCTCCGGTGTCGGACACCAATTGCAGAATCGCATCCATCGGCGAGCGCAGCGTGCGGTGGGCTTCGAGCGACGCGACCAGCGTTTGGCCCTTGGCGAGCTTCACGCGGAAACAATCGACATCCCCCGATTTGCCGAGTACGCCGTTGACCACCGTTGGCATCGCGAGGACCGGCGCGGACTTCGGGTCGTCGTTCGGTTCGACCTCCGCGATTTCGGGAAGACCTCCCACGACGAACGGTCGCAGAGGGCTGGCGCCGGTGTCATCGTGGAAGCGCAGCCAATGCGCGCCGAGCGGCGCGTCCTTGGCGATCGTCACCGCGAACTTCCCTTTCTCTTTCTCCGCCTTCACCAAGATGCTGGGCGAACTGCTCCAAACTTGCACGGGCCAGGCGTCGAACGTGCCGGCGGCAATCACGGCGACGGTCGTCCCGCGCTCGCCACCGGCGGGGGACAAGGACGTGACCGCGGGCGGGGCGGCGCCGGCGGTGGCGGCTAAGAGAAACGTGAGAAGTGCGAATGCCGTCTGGCGTGGCGCCCTGTGGCGACACGTTTTTAACGTGTCGGTCAACCTGTTCCGTGAAACCGACACGTTAAAAATGTGTCGCCCCAACGGCGCTGGAAACTCGTCGCCACGTCGGCCGCCCATGCTCTCGGACATCGCTCACCCCATCAATTCTTGGATCGGGGTCGCATTGCTGACGATGTGCGAAGGCCGGCCCTGCGGGGTGTAGAGCATCTTGTCCGGGTCGATGCCGAGCTTGCGGTACACCGTGGACGCGAAGTTCTCGGGCGACAACACGCGGTCCACGGCCGCGTAGCCTTTGCGGTCGGTCGCCCCGACGACCTGCCCGCCCGGGATGCCGCCGCCGGCGAAGAGCACGCTCATGGCGTTCGCCCAGTGATCGCGGCCCGGTTTGTTCTGCCCGGACAGCGTCGAGATCGCCGGCGTCCGGCCGAATTCGCCCAGCGCGATGACGAGCGTCGTGTCGAGCAGACCGCGTTCGTCGAGGTCGGCGATGAGCGCCGACACGGTTTGATCCCAGTTCGGCAGGCGCTTCCGCAGTGCGCCGAAGATGTCGGAGTGGTGATCCCAGCCGCCGTCGTTGATGGTGACGAACGGCACCCCGGCTTCGACGAGTCGGCGGGCGAGCAGCGCCCGTTGGCCGAAGGCGTTGCGGCCGTAGCGGTCGCGCACCTTCGGGGCGTCGTCGCCGATGCGGAACGCGGCCTGCGCTTCCTTCGAACGCATCAGTTCGTGCGCTTGTTGGTAATGTTCGTCGAGCGCCACGGCCGGGTCGCCCGAGGTCTTGTCGAGGAAACGCTGGAAGCGATCGACGTCCGACTTCAGCGAGCCGCGCTCGGCGAAGCGACCTTCGGTGATGCCGGTGGGCAAGGCGACATCGCGAACCCGGAAGCCCGCGCTGCTCGGGTCGCCGTCGACGACGAACGGCGCGTACTTGGCGCCGAGGAAGTTCGGCCCGCCGGAGCGCGTCATGTCCGGCAAACTGAAGTACGACGGCAGGCCGACGGGGGCCGGTTTTTCGTGGGCGACCACCGAGCCGAGGCTCGGGTGGAAGCTGACAAACGCCCCGCAGCCCACCGGGATTCGAGGCGGCGCGCCGGTCATCATGTAGTGGTTGCCGGCGCCGTGGTTGCCCTGATCGTGGCGGATCGAGCGGACGACCGCGAGTTTGTCGGACATCCCGGCGAGCTTCACCATGTGTTCCGAGAGGAAGATGCCGGGTACTTTCGTGGTTGCGGTTTTGAACTCGCCGCGAAACTCGGACGGGGCGTCGGGCTTGGGGTCGAAAGTCTCGAAGTGCGACGGCCCGCCGTCCATCCAAATCAGGATGCACGCCTTGGCTTGCGGCTTGAATTTGGGGTCGGCGTCTCGGGCGCGCAGCGACGAAGCAAGGCCGCCGCCGAGGAGCGCGCCGAGGCCGAGTTGGAGGAAATTGCGGCGGGAGGCGGAGGGTCGGGGGGGCATGGGCTAAACCTCGTTTCGTTTCAGGCAATCGGAACACGGATCATTCGAGCGGATGCCAATACCGCCAATCGCTTCCGTATCCCATCACACCACAGCTTGTCGACCCGACATCGGTCGGCGTTCAATTCAGGAATCACCGCGTGTCCCGTTACATTTGCAATCGGGGACAACGCGACGCTCAATCCGAGTGCGGCCAAATCAGCGACCGAGAGAATGGCGATTCCATACGAGTCACGCTTAGATTCCGCAAACACGGTCAACACGTCCTCGGCCACATGAACACACGAGAGTCGGAACACCGAAATTCCATTGCTTTCGTCCGATCGCGGTGCGAACGCTCGATCCCGAATCGGCAAAGGCAACGCCGGGATGTAATACTGTCCCCAAATGCACCGAAGAACGAGCTCGTCTGATGAAATCACCTCTGTTTCAAGCTTCATCGGACTGCTCCGCAGCTAAACAGTGGCAAGCGATTCGAAAAGAGAGAACTCCGTCACGTCGCCTGTTCGAGTGGAGCGGAACATTCTCGCCTCGAACGGCCCCTCCACTTCTAAAGTCAGGTTCGATTGATCCGGCCATTGCCATTCAAAGAAGACATCTCCCGCAACACCCTGGAGCGTCGTGGTCGGAGGTCTTACCCCCCGTTGACGAAGCATGACTGCCAAAATCGTCGCGGAATCGACTACATTGGTCGTTGGGGCCGGTGTACCTTGGCCATCCCAATCGTCTTCCAATTCACGAATCTCCAACAGTGAGACAAGGCATTTTTTCCAACCTTCCACAATCGAGCGGCACGACGGATCCAGCATGGTCGTTGATTTCCCATTCTGGGAAATCAACGGAAGATGCTTCATCACGTCATCTGAGAATTCGGGCCAGTTCATCGTCCCACCTCCTTCAATCCCGTTATTCTACCACGCATCAATCCCCGAAGGCGAACTCGGGCGTGTTGATCAAGGCCCACAGCAAATCTTCCGCAACCAACTTCCTGGTCGCGCCCGGTTTCGCGAATCGGGCGACGCACGCCGCGGATTCTTCCGCCGTCGGTTTGCGGCAATAGGCCAGTAGGTACAGCTCCTCGGCGATCTCGGCCGGGGTCAGTTTCCCCGCCGCCAATTTTGCCGCGCGGCCGGTCTCGGCGGTGATCTTGTTCGCCAAGCCGGGGGCGTTCATCAGGTGCAGGGCCTGCACCACGGTCGTGTCCGTCGTGCGTTCGCAGGGCGGGTCGGAGTTCGGGTCGGGCCGGCCGAAGCTGTCGAGGAATTTGGAATCGAACCGCACCGTCCACGCTTCCACGGCGCGCGAACCGGGCGGCACCGCGTCGAATTTTTCGGGTGCGCCCGTGACATCGGCGACCGCGTCGAGCAGCACTTCGGCCCGCAGGCGCTGCCGGTAGTGCCGGGAGTAGTTGCGGGTGTCGCCGACGTTGCGCTCCGTCGGCGTCGAACTCAGCGCGAACGTCCGTGAGAGGGCGATGGTGCGGATCAGCTTCTTCAAGTCGTAGCCGTTCTTGAGGAGGTCGTCGGCGAGCGCCTCCAACAGCGCCGGGTTCGACGGCGGATTGGTATCACGCAGGTCGTCAACTGGATCGACCAAACCCCGGCCCATCATCTCGGCCCAGATGCGGTTCGCGATCACTTTGGCGAAGAACGGATTCTCCTTCGCGGTCATCCATTCGGCGAGGACGACCCGCGGATCGGTGCCCGCCGGAATGTCGAGCGGCTTGCCGAGCAGGGCCGTCGGCGGCAGCACCTCCCCCGTCAGCGGGTGCTTCACCGCCCCCGAGTCGGTGGCGAAAATGAACTCTTCGCCGCCGGAGATCGGCGACGAAATCCCTTGGCCTTTGTGCCCGATGCGGCCGAAGAACGCGGCGAAGCCGTAGAAGTCGCGCTGGCTCCATTTTTCGGACGGGTGCTGATGGCACTTGCAGCAGTCGAGCCGCACGCCGAGGAAAAGCTGGCTGACCATCGGCCCGAGTTCTTCCGGTTCGCGCCGGTTGCGGAAGAAGACGGCGGCGCCATTCTTGAAGGTGCTCCCCTTCGCCGTGATCAATTCCTTCACGAACTGGTCGTAGGGAACGTTCTTGCGGAACTGCTCGCGGATCCATTCGTCGAGGTTCAGCGTCGCCTTGATGCCGGCGTGGTAGGGGTTCGGCCGCAACAGATCGACCCACTTGTTCGCCCAGAAATCGGCGTACTCAGCCCGGGCCAACAACCGGTCGATCAGTTTCTCGGCTTTCTTCGGATCGCCGTCGGCGAAGTACGCCCGCGTTTCGTCCGGTGTCGGCAATCGGCCGATGATGCTCAGATAGGCTCGGCGGTGGAAGGTCGTTTCCGGGGCGGCGCCCGATGCCGTGAGGCCGAGACGCTTGAGTTTGTCCCAGACGTGGCCGTCGATGTAATTGTTGCGCGGAAGCTTGGCATAGAGGGCGGGATCGACGGCGCCGGGCAGTGGGATCAGCACTTGGCTCACGGCAAACTTATCGACGAAGCGCGCGGTGACCGCGGCCTCGCCGGCGATGGTACCGACCTTCACGACGCCGTTGGCATCGACGGCCGCGTAGCCGCTGTCGTTCGATTGGAACGATGCGAGCTTCGTCACGTCTTCGGTGCTGCCATCGGAAAAATGGGCGGTGACGGTCAGCGGGCGCGTCTGTTGGAATGCGGCGACAATGTCGGTCGGCACGACGGTGATACGAGTCAGCGTCGGGGCATCGGCCGGGGTCCGCAGCGTCCCGGTGGCGATCCAGCGCTTCAATAGGTCGTACCCGATTGAGCCGACGGGGAGTTTCTTGCCGCCGCCGTGGGGCACGCTGCCGCTGGCCTTCAACAAGAACAAGCTGTTGTCGATGTCGGCGGGGAAGAGCCGGCGACCGCGACCTTCCTTGACGATGGCGTTGTGATCGAAGGCGGGATCGAACCCGAGCAGCGACAGGGCGAAGCCGTTTTGCCCGCGCGCCTTGCCGTGGCAGGCACCCGCGTTGCAACCCGAGCGCGTGAGGATCGGTTGGATATCGCGCTCGAACGTGACCGGCCGCTCCGCGCCACCGGCAACGGACACGACGAGGAACAGAAGGATCGAACCGAACGGACGCATGACCGATCCGGGGAGTGGCGGATGGAATGGCGGTGGGAAAAGTATGATACACGAAGATTCGGAGCGCCGCAAGCAAACCGAAGCCGAGCTGAGAAGATCGGTTCGGCGACCCGGACGCTCACGACTGAACCAATTCCCCGCGCAAGCCGGCCAGTCCTTCGCGGCCGAGGCGGACCACGGTGTCGCCGACCGTCAGTTCGTAGAGGCCGTCGAGCGGTTCGAAGTGCGTCATCGTAATGACCCGGCCGGGGATCAAACCGAGTTCCGCCCAGCGGCGCAGGCGTTCGGGGTTGTCGTCTTGGGCTTCGCGGACGGCGAAGGTTTGTCCCGGGAGGAATTCGTCGAGGCGCTGCAAATCGCGGTGCAGCAATTCGCCGGTGGCACTCGGGATCGGGTGGCCGTGGGGGTCTTCGAGCGGTTCGCCCAAGTGATGGGCGATGGCTTCTTCCAAACGGGGCGAAATCGCGTGCTCGAGTGCCTCGGCTTCGACGTCGACCTCGCTCCAATCGAGGCCGAGGACTTTCGTGAGGAACAGCTCGATCAGGCGGTGCCGGCGGATGACGCGGAGCGCTTCGCGCGTCCCGGCCCCCGTGAGTTTCGCGCCGCTGCCCGAGGTGTACTCGATCCAGCCCGCTTCGCCGAGCCGCTTGAGCATCCCCGTGACGGACGGCGCCTTCACCCCCAACCCGGCGGCGATGTCGGCGGGGAAGACGACCGACGTCGCCCCGCCGAGGCGATGGATCGCCTTGAGGTAGTCTTGTACGGCTTGGGTCGGCGCGGCGGGCATAGCGCTCATGGTACGCCCCGATGTTGTGGAACGCGTGAAAGTTCCGCGATCAGGAACTCGGCCGCGCGCTCAACGGCCCCCGGCGCGGCGACTCGCGAGCGCAATTCGAGGAGTTTTCCGACGAGCTCGGCGCGTTCCTCCGGGTGATCGAGCCAACGCAGAATCCGCGCGGCGATGGCGGCGTGTTCGTCCCGAGTCACGGGGAATTCGGGGAACAACGGGGCGTCCGCGAGGAGGTTCACGAGGCTCATGTACTTCACGGTGGCGAGGCGGCGGCCCAGCCAGTGCAGCGCCCGACCGACCCGGTACACGACGATCGTCGGTTTCAAACGCACGAGCAATTCCAACGAGACCGACCCGGACACGGCGATGCAAACCGTCGCCAGTTCGATGATCTCCGGCGTCCGGCCGACTTGCAGCTCGATGTTCAAATCAACAGATTCGCGACCGAGTTCTTGGCGGATGAGCGCGGCTTGTTTCTCGCGGTACGCCGCGATCAGGAAGCGGACGCCCGGTCGAGCCGCGGCAATCCGCCGCGCCGCGTTCAACATCATCGGGAAGTTCGACAGCACTTCTTGTGTCCGCGAGCCCGGCAAGAGCGCGACGATTTCCCCCGGCTTCGCCCGCTGCTCGGCGAGGAACTCGGCGTCGAGTTTTTGGTGCGCGATTTCGTCGAAGTACGGATGGCCGACGTACTGCGTGCGGATGCCGCGGGCGCGGTACCAGTCGTCTTCGAAGGGCATCGCCGTGAGGACGGCTTTAAAGTGCTTGCGGACTTTCTTCGCGCGCCAGCCGGCCCAAGCCCACAATTGCGGCGGTACGAAATAGTAGACCGGGATGCCGTAGCGGTGGGCGTGCCGGGCGAGGTGCCAGTGAAAGCCGGGATAATCGATCAGCACCACCGCGTCGGGCCGGTGGGTGCGGAAGTACGATTCGGCCTTCGTCGCGAGGTGAAAGAAGGTCGGCAGGTTCAGCAACACCCGGCCGATCCACATCACGGCGAGTTCGGTGAGCGGGTAAAGCAGCTGGACGCCGGCGTCGGCCATGCCCCGGCCACCGAAGCCGACGAGTTCCGCGTCCGGGAAGCGCCGCTTCAGGATCGCGGCCAAGTTGGCCCCGTGCAGGTCGCCGCTGGGTTCACCGGCACTGAGGAACAAACGCATGGGGGCATCCTTGCCGCGGGATTGCCATCTCAGACGATGGCGGCTTCGGCCGGAACCGCCGCGGGTCGCTTGTTGCCGGGCAGGTCGGTCGGCTCGGCGACGCGGCGGTACCCGAGCGCCCGCAGCACTTCGAGGACTTCGCTCCAAGTCGGGAACGGGCGGCGGTTCTCCCGCTTGTAGCGGTCCATCGACTTCATGAAGTCGGTTTCTTCGTCGCTGTAGTCGCGTTCGCACGTGGTCGGGTCGATCAAACGCCGACGTTCTGACGTGCGGCGCTTTTCGGCGGCGTTGATCGCCCGCCGCCGGTCGGTGGCGACGGGGATGGTCCGCTTGCGGCGGTCGTTCGGGAACGAGTCGGACGCGGCTTCGCTGTCCATCACTTCGTCGGACATGGTGGTGTTCATGGTGATCCTGGTCTCGCAGCCGACGAGTGAGGGAGGCTCGGTCGGGCTGCTGGGGCGAGTTTAGGAAATCTCCAAAATCCGATTCAGACCACTGCGGGACAGATGGGTGTCATCAAATTACCCGGCATAAGTGGCCTGTCAACGAAAAAGAATCCGCGAGACGGCCGGATTTACCGGAGACCGCATAACTGTAACGATGCGGACATCCGCGAGATACCGGCGCTCCGCGGGGATCGTGCCGGTTGTAGTTTTTACAAAGGCGGGAGCGACTGCTTGGGCGACGCCAACCTCATCCGACTTTTCGACTTCTATTTGGCGTTCCTGTTCTTGCTCGGCGTCTATCGCCGCCGGCGGGTCTACTACGACGCGTGCCGGCTCGGGATATCCATCGTGGATCGCCGCAAAAAGTTGCTGGGCGTCGTTAAGAATGAGAAACGCGAGTTGCTGACGCTGGAAACTTTGCGCCCCGTCGTAGTCGCGATCGGATTGATGGCGATCCAGTGGCTCTGTTCGCGGTTGATCTGGCCGCAGGCGGACGTGCCGTTGCGGACCCTGGCCGACCCGGGCTGGCAAATCGCGCTGGTGCTCGCCGCGTTCGCCCCGATGTTCGCCGTCGATTTGTTTTTTCTCGTCCGCATCGGCCAGTTCGACCACGGCGAAACCGAAAAGTGCCTCGATCAAGCCGAGCGCTGGCTCGGCACCTGGAAATCGACCGCCGTGCGGACGCTGACCTTCGGCGTCGTGAATCCGAATGCCGTCGTGCAGAACGAGGTGAAAAAGGGCCTTCAAGAATTGGGCCGCACCGTCCGGGCGTCGATGTGGTGGGCCAGCGTGCAAACGGCCCTGCGCTTGGTCTTCGGCGTGACGATTTGGTTGCTCTGGGTCCTGAGCGGATGACCGCCGATCACGCCGGGTAGTCGTCGGGCAGGGCGTTCCTGCGTACGGGGTCGAGCTTCGGCGGGAGCGCCTCGTGTTCCGGATCGGAGCCATCGTCCGACCGGCTCAGCGCGCCCAGCGACTCGGTGGCCGACGCACCGGATGGTCCGTCTCCGAATGTCAGTGTGAACCGGAAGTTCGCCACCGAGAGCACGTCATTCGGCAGCAAGGTGCCGCGCCGGACACGTTGGCCGTTGACGCGGGTTCCGTTGGTGCTGCCGAGATCGCGGATCAGCACGAGGCCGTCGGTCTTGACGAGGACGCAGTGCCGTTTCGACACGCTCTTGTGATCGAGCCGGAGTTCGCAATCCTCCCCGCGCCCGACGAGGATGAGATCTTTGACGATTTCGACCGGGTCGCCCCCGTCGATGGGAATCAATCGCGCTCGCATATCGCCCCCTCCAATTCCGACTTGGCTTTACGCCACCGGGTTCTTCGCGATCACTTTGGCCATGCCTTGGGCGCGGGCGATGGCTTTGTTGCGGCCTTCGCGCTCGACGGTGTTGGTCGCCGGGAGCGCATCGGCCGCGGTTCGGGCCGTGATCGCCGCGGCGCCGGTGAGCTTCGTGGCTTCGACCGCTTTCGCCGTTAGCACGTTGACGACACTCCCGGCGACTTGGACGAAGCCGCCGTCGATGTAGTAGCGCTTGACATCGGTTCCGGTGGTGATCCGCAGTTCCCCGGCCGCGAGCTGGCCGACGAAGGCGCTGTGCCCCGGCAGCACGCCGAGTTCGCCATCGAACATCGGCAGTACGACGGAATCGGCCGGGGCATCGAGCTCCGCCCGCTCCGGGGTGACAATGACGACGCGGAG
>JANXTU010000476.1 GCA_025352235.1 Fimbriiglobus sp. | reverse complement strand
GGGTAGGGTTTCTCGCCGCGTTGTTCGGGCGGGGCGTAACGGACGGTGCCGATGTTGGCTTTGTCGTGCGTGCTGCGCTGCGACACGGGGACGTTTTGGCTCGCGGTGCGGGCGGTCGATTTCACGGCCAAGCCGAAGTCGATAACTTTGACGAACCAAACGCCATCGACGCACTTCACCATGATGTTCGCGGGTTTCAAGTCGCGGTGGATGATCGGCCGCTCCGCCGTGTGCGCGGCGTTCAGCGCGGTGGCGACTTGCCGGAAGATGGCGAGGAAATCGTCGAGCTTCAGTGTGCCGTGGGTTTTCAGATATTCTTCGAGCGTCACGCCGTCGAAGAGTTCCATGGCGAGGTACGGGCCGCGCTGGTCGTCTTGATCGGCGAAGCCGTGGTCGTACACGCGGACGATGTTCGGATGGGTCAGATTTTTCAGCGTGAAGGCTTCGCCGAAGATTTCGAACAGCGGTCGGTCGATCGCTTCTTTGCGGAAAGCCTTCGACGCCGTGATGAGTTCCTTCCCTTTGGAATCGGGAAGAATCGTGTTGCGGGCCCGGAAGACGACGCCGAAGGCGCCGGCGCCGAGGATCGATTCGACTATGTAATGCTTGGGCAGCGGGCGGAAACGCTTGCCATCGAGCGCGATCGCGCGGTTCAGCGCGACGAGGGCAGCGTCCCACGCTTTCAGTTCGCAATGATCTTGGAATTGGCTGTAAGCGGCCTCGGCTTGAACGCGGCGGTCGGCGGATTCGCTCGCGGCCACTTCGGCGGCCGCATGGGACTTCAACGCCTCGGCGTATTGCCCGGCGGCGGCTTCCGCAGTGCCCAAAAGCGATTGCAATTGGGCGGCGACGAGTTCGGCCGGCAGCTCGCGGAGTCGATCGCGGAGTTGTTTCAGCCGCTGCAATTCGAGGTCGCCATTGACGGTGATACGGATCGGCGCTTTGGCATTCTTGGAGACTTGGTTGCGTTCCAAGAACTGATCCAGCTTGGCCGCGATATCGTCCAGCTTGCCGTCGGTCGCGGCGAAATAGCCGCCGAGCGCTTCGAGGAACAACGCGGAATGCGCCTCGAGGGCGACTTCGATAGTTTGGAACCCGGCTTGCTGTTTCAGCGTCAGCCAACGCAAGCCATCGTGGGTGAGTTCGCGGGCGAGTTCTTCGTTCGTGGCGATCTGTCGGCGCAAGAAGAACGCGAACGCCGCGGCTAACAGCGGTATCCCCCCAGCCGGGGGGACGAGCGTGAGGACCTTCGCCAGATTCGGTGCGTCCGCTAGCAGCGAGGCGGCGATTTGATTCACGGCGCGGTGGGCGTCGTCGGCGATTTTCGCGGTGCTGCCGAGGCGTGTCATGTCGAGCGATTCAAATTCGACGCCGTCGGCACCGAGGCGACCTTGGCGCTTCAACCGGGCCAATTCGTCGCCGGCGCGCAATCGCAAGCCGGATGAGGCGGATTCCAAACCGGTTTCGGCCTCGGCGACAAAGTTCCGGATCTGATCGCGGACCGCTTTCAGATCCGCGTCGCGCAAGCGACCGCGGATCGATTCGTACAGGCTCTCTCCGGCGAGGGCCAATTCGAGGGCTTGCCAAGCGCGGTCGTTCGCCGCGGCGATGGCCTTCGGCAGCGCTCCGCTGTGATCGGTGAAACGTTTCTTCAACCAGCCGCCCGATTCTTCGACGGGGATGTTCAACAGCGATTTCAAACAGGCGCAAATCAACGGCTCGGCGAGCATCGCAGCACCGGATTTTAACGCGGATTTGACGGCGGGCATGCGAAGACTCCGGTGAAGGGGGCGATCGTCGGAAGTCGGGCTATTCGTGTGATTCGGTGTCCACCCATTCCGATTTCAGCCGCAGCGGAAAATTGCGAGCGGACTTCTGACAATTGGGAACGATTCGTGAAGACGGGTGCATTTTAGGAACCGGCGCCACCGCGGGGGGCCACCGGGATAAACTGGCGATGCGAGAACCGTTCGCCCGGAGCCACCATGAGCAGCGCCGAAGCTTCCCCCGTCGATAGGCAACCCGCGCCGAAGGGCCTGCTCGAAAAGCTCGGCGCGGCGCTGCCGATCGCGCTGACCGCCATCGCCACGGCGTTCGCCGGGCTCAGCACCAGCGAAATGAGCCGGGCGATGTATTGGCGCAGCGCCGCGGCGCAAGATCAGGCGAAGTCCAACGACCAATGGAGCCTCGCGGCGCACAAGCGGGATCGCGCGATCATGATGCAGACGTCGGCCCTGCAACTG
>JANXTU010000577.1 GCA_025352235.1 Fimbriiglobus sp. | reverse complement strand
GTACTCGATTTCAAGAAGCGCACCGAGCCGTCGCCGTAGAGGGCGTTCACGCCGCCGGTGTGGAACCCGTAAATGTGACCGGTGCCATCGGTGTTGTAAAACGGGTGCGGGTAAGTCCCGAGGACTTCGCCGTTGGTCGCGTTGATGGCGCTCGAGCCGGGGAACGTCAAGCCGTCGGCCGACGAACCGCGGAGCAGGAACAATTCGCTGGCCGGGCGGGACCAACCGCCGCCGTTGACGCGGTTGGTCCCGGTCGCAGCGGACACCTTCTTGCCGTTGCGGTAGAGGTCGGGCCGACCCGCCGATTCGGTCAGTTGCAGCGTGTTCGACAACCCGTCGGTGAAGCTGCCGAAGTTCAATTTTTGGGTCTTCGAGATCCCGCCGTTGTCGACGCCCACCGACGATTGGGGGACCAAACCGAGGCTGAAGAGTTCCGGGGAGACGCCGTAGAAACCGGCGTAGTCGCCGTTGGCCACGATCGGCGTCCAAGCGGTATCCGGGGCGCCGTCGATGACCGCGCCATTCGGGGCCGAGGGGCACTCGAAGCCTTTCAGTCGCGTGCCGAAACTACCTGGCTGAAGGTGCCAGTTGACCGTCAAATTCACTTGTTTGAAGAGATTGTCTTGCTCGAAGTACGGCAGGAGGTAGGTCGCCCAGCGCACCCGGACGGTGCTGACGGCGTCGGGCCGGATGTTGCTCGGCAGGCTTTGATTCGCGTCGTGGTAGTTGTGGAAGGCCAGCCCGAGTTGTTTGAGGTTGTTGGTGCAGCTCATGCGGGCCGCCGCCTCGCGGACCTTCTGCACGGCCGGTAATAGCAGGCCGATTAGGATCGCGATGATCGCGATCACCACCAGCAATTCGATCAGAGTGAAACCCCGGCGTCGCGTCGTCGTCATGGTCGTTCTCCGTGGATGGGTCAGCCAATCAGCGTTTGAGTTCGATCAATTTGAGATCCGTCGGCCCCGCGCCGACGGTGGCGGTCAACCCGGACGTCTCCGGTTTGGAGAACTTCGGGTTCAACCGGTTGGCCGGTGGTTCGTCCCCTTTCCCGGCGAGCCAAAGCTCGACCGTCACCCGGTACTCCCCGGCCGGGGCACCGTCGTCGGCGTCGTAGGTCGTCAGCTTGAATGTTCCGTCGGCGCCGACTTTGCCGTGCGGTTTGCCAACGCCCTCCCCAGCGTCACCGACGGGGTGCAAGACAACCAACGCGTGTTCCGCCGGCTTGCCATCGGGGAGCAACACCCGGCCAGAAACCGGGAAGGTCGGCTTCCGTCCGGCCGACTTGGAACACGATGCCAGCCCGAAGATCAACAGAACCAAAGCCAGAATCGGGGTCAGTTTCATGCGACGTCTCCTTTGCTTCACTAACTCTATCGACTTACCAAGGTATTGCAAGTGAGTATTTATCTTCAATTGCATCGACATGGTAGTGTATCGGTCCGGATTCATCGCATTTCTTATCCGTTCGAGGCGATGGGCGGATGGCCGCCTATAACGATTTGATCCTCTCGCAGCATTTGTCGAATCGCTCGCACGGGTCCAACCCATGATCGCGCCCACACCGGACGTCGTTTCCGAAGCCCCTCCGGAATCCCCGCTCCCACCGACGCCATTATTGTGGCGTGTCGGCATCGCCGGCGGGGTCGTGCTTTTGGCCGCGGCCACCTACGGCCTGCACCGGTCGTTCGGAGACGCCGCCCCGCGCTTCCAAGCGGGCATGGGGATCGTCTGCTTCCTCGGGGTCGCCGCTTGCTTTTCCAAGAGCCTGCAATCGGTGCGGTTGAAGACGCTGCTCTGGGGCATCGGATTGCAGTTCGCCCTCGCGGTCGCCGTGATCCATTCGGAATGGGTGCGCGCGGGGTTCGAAGTCGCCGGCGCGGGTATCGGCTACTTGATCAAAGCGTCGGACAAAGGGGCCGAGTTCGTATTCGGGTCGCTCTCGAAAGTCGACGGCCCCAACGGCTTCGTGTTCGCCTTCAAAGCCCTTCCGCCGATCATCTTCATTTCGTCGTTCTTCAGCGTGCTCTACTACCTCGGCGTCCTGCAATTCTTCGTGCGGATCATGGCCCGCGCCATGATGTACGTCATGGGAACCAGCGGGGCGGAGACGCTGTCGGTCGCGGCCAACGTCTTCATGGGTCAAACCGAAGCGCCGTTGATCGTCAAGCCGTTCGTGCCGAAGATGACGCGCTCGGAATTGTTGGCCCTCATGGGCAGTGGCATGGCCCACATTTCCGGCGGCATGATGGCGGTTTACATCAGCTACGGGGCCGATCCGGTGGCGATTCTGTGCACCTGCGTCATGGCCTGCCCCGCCAGCTTGTACCTGACGAAATTAATCCTGCCGGAAGCGGGCACCCCCGCGACAATGGGCATCTCAAAGATCGACGTAAAATCGCCCTACGTCAACGTCATCGACGCCGCGGCCGGCGGGGTGAAAGACGGCTTGTGGCTGGCCCTCAATGTCGCGGCGATGCTGATCGCGTTCCTCGCGTTCATTGCCCTGTTCAACCTCATCATCGCCGCGGTCAAGCCCGCCTTGATCCAATTCGGTATCCCCGCCGAACAACTCGGGTGGTGGTCCGACGACCTCAGTTTGGAAAAGATCTTCGGCACGATCTTCGCGCCCGTGGCCTTCCTGCTCGGTGTCGAGCCGGGCGAAACGAACAAAGTCGGCACCCTGCTCGGGATCAAACTCGTGGCCAACGAACACGTCGCCTTTTTGCAATTGAAGGATTGGAAGGCCCAAGATGGGTACCTGTCCAAGCGATCCCAAGACCTCGCGGTTTTCGCCCTGACCGGGTTCGCCAACTTCGCGTCCATCGGCATCCAACTCGGCGGCATCGGGGCGCTCGCCCCGGAGCGCCGCGCCGACCTCGCCAAACTGGGGTTGAAGGCGCTCCTCGTGGGCTTCCTCGCGACCCTCATCAACGCCGCCATCGCGGGCTTGCTGATGTAGGTCCGCCAGCGCCCGACCTTCAAATATCAGCGGACGAAATCTTGACGTCCTCGAAATCGCGATGCTCGACCGCGTTCATATCGAAGAGAGCGGCAAAGAGCGGATGGCGCTCGAAATCCTCGCCAACATGAACCCCTGAACGCGAAAAGACCGACGTCGCACGCTCGGTTAGGTCATGCTCCGCATAACGTACTTCCAGCGGTCGACAACGCAATTCCTGCCAGAGGTCATGCCGAGCCTGACCTACAAATCAGGCCGTTCCGAGTGAACACCACGCTGGTAGCATTGACAAAGCAATTTGCTTAGCCTAGGCTAATGAAAATTGTTTTTGTCACCTACCCCGAGCGCCAACATGCGATTTCCCAACCGACGAGCGTTCACGCTCATCGAACTGCTCGTCGTCATCGCCATCATCGCAATTCTGATTGGGCTTCTGCTGCCCGCGGTCCAAAAAGTCCGCGAAGCGGCCAGTCGGATTCAGTGTGCGAACAATTTGAAGCAACTCGGCCTCGGGATGCACAACCATGAGGCGAGCCTCGGGGTGTATCCGTCGGCGTATCAGACGAACGACACGCGGTTGAACGGTACGAGCTACGGTGTCGCTTACGCGGACGACAACCGCAACGGCCTACCCGGATGGGCGTGGGGGACGCAACTGCTGCCCTATCTCGAGCAGGACAACTTGTATCGGTCCTTCAATTTGAACGAACCCTGTTGGTCGCCGGTGAATGCGATCGCGGCGCGGGCGAAGGTCAAGCTTTTCCTCTGTCCGTCGGCGACTGGCGGTAGCGATGGGTTTGAGGTTCAACAAGCGGTGGATCACCGCACCGGCACGCCGATCGTCTTGAACAACGGGAACAAAGTCGTTTTCGGCCATAGCCACTACGTCACGAACGCCGGCATCCATCAGCCGTGGGGCCGGACAACGGCGTATTCCTACGATTTCGACATCGCCGAGCCGATTCCGGAGAACGGCAACCGACTCGCTCGCATGGACGGGCCGTTCTACCGCAACTCGAAAACGACGGTCGCGAAAGTGACCGACGGCTTGTCGAACACCGTCTTCTTGGGCGAACACAGTTCCATCCTCAGTAACAAAACGTGGGTCGGCGTCGTGCCCGGCGCCGTGACCCCGCCGCGGCTCGATTTGAAGCCGTGGCCGTCGGAGAACAACGCGGCCGGCTGTTTGGTCGGCATCCACAGCGGGCCGGACACGCACGATCACCCGCAGGTCATTATCCACGCGCCGAACGACCCCTTCGGCCACACCGACGAAATGTGGGGCGAGCATGGCTTCGGTTGCAACGTCCTCTTCGGTGACGGTTCGGTCCGGTTCATCACGACTTTCATCCGCCCGAATACGTGGGTGGCCCTCTCGACGCGCGATGGCGGTGAGGCGGTGAGCGATGACTACTGAAGAACAAACCCGGCGCAAGGTCCGCTGGCTCGGCGGCCTCGCTCTGGCGACGGGCGGGATTGTCCTCGCCGTGATCGTGATGTTGAGCCTGCGAACCCAGCCGCAAATGGGGCCGGACGAGGAGGTCTTCGACACCGTCGATGCGCTTTATACGGCGGTGCGGAATCGAGATGAGAAACAACTGGCCGCGTGCGAAGCGAAACTAACCGGCTACCGCGATGTCGGGACGTTACCGGCAAGCGCGGCGGACACGTTGACAGCGATCATCGCCTCGGCCCGCAGCGGCGGCTGGGATTCGGCCGCCCGCCGCCTGTACGACTTCATGGCGGCGCAGAAGCGTGAAGGCGCCCAAGCCAAACCGAGATTGGAGAAGCCGAAAAAGGGGAAAGTATAATCGGCGCACGACAGCTGCTCGAAATCGGGCGAATCCTGTCGATTCGGTGCGCGTTGCGGCTATACTGACTTGGTCGTCGTGCCGCTCGGCGCCGATTTTCGAGGCTTCCTCTCCCGGGTTGCCGAGGCGAATGCCAAAAAACGAGCAAATTGAGCCACCGCTGCCCGAAATCGTGGGCATGGCACCATCGATGCAAGACGTCTACCGGATGGTGCGTCTGGCCGCCCCGCGCTCGTCGAACGTTTTGCTCATCGGCGAAACGGGAACCGGCAAAGAAGTGATCGCCCGCGCCGTTCATAAACTCAGTTCGCGGAAAGAGGGCCCGTATATCCGCGTCAATTGCGGGGCTCTCCACGAAAACCTCCTCGAATCCGAACTCTTCGGCCACGTCAAAGGGGCCTTCACCGGGGCGATCGAAAATAAAGCCGGCCGCTTCGAAGCTGCGCACGGCGGCAGCATCTTCCTCGACGAAATCAATTCGATGTCGCCGAAGCTCCAAGTGAAGCTCCTACGCGTGCTCCAAGAGCGTGAGTTTGAGCGAGTTGGCGACAGCACCACCCGCCGGGTCGACGTCCGCGTGATCGCGGCGACGAACTCCTCGCTCGAAGAGCTCGTCGAGCGCGGCGAGTTTCGCGAAGATTTGTATTACCGGCTCAACGTCGTGCCGATCGTATTGCCGCCGTTGCGGGAGCGCCGCGAGGACATCCCGATGCTGGCGAAGTTCTTTCTGAGGCGCTACGCCGAGGCGAACAAGCTGCAGGTGATGCCCGAATTGACGCCGGAGGTGATCGCGACGATCCTGAAGCACGACTGGCCGGGCAACGTCCGCGAACTCGAGAACGCCATCGAACGGTTGGTCGTGCTTTCCGATCACGGGGCACTGCTGCCGGAAGTATTGATGCTCGACCGGCCGCGCGTGCAATTGCGCAGCGCCAATCGCAACAGCGGCACGATGGCAGCGATGGACGTGCCGGCGCTGATCAAAGCGCTCGTGCGCGCCGGCGTGCAAAGCCCCCTGCCGCCGGGGGTGAAACTGCACCGCTATTTGGTCGGCGGCTTCGAACGCGAACTGATCGAACACGTCCTGCGGATGTGCGAAAGTGTGCAGATCAAAGCCGCGGATCGGCTGGGGATCAACCGCAACACCCTCCACAAGAAGCTCGAAGAATACGAGCAAGCCGATGTGAGGTCGGAGGCGGTCGACGAAGTCGCGGGGGAATAGTCCGTCACGTTCGTTCCGCGTCGCCGATGGGGCGGATTCCCATTTGTTGGGCGTTCAACCCACCGTCGACGGGGATGACGATCCCCGTAGCGTACCCAGCTGCGTCGCTGGCCAAGAAGACGAACCACCCGGCTACGTCGTCAACGGTCGCGATGCGGCGCAAGGGAATCTGCCCGAGGATCTGCTCCCGCTCGGCGGGGGACGACTTCAACCCAAAGTCGGTGAGCGGGGTTTCGACCAAACCCGGCGCGACCGCGGCGGTCGTGAACCCGAGCGGGGCGAGTTCGACCGCGAGTTGACGAGTGAGCGCGTCGACGGCTCCTTTGCTGGCATCGTACAGCGTGTGGGCCGGCTCGGAGCGCGTGCCGTTGAGCGAACTCGTGAACAAGATCCGCCCGCCGGAAGTGGACCGCTTCACCACTTCCCGGGTCGCATCGATCGCGCTCCAGACGTTCAACCGGAAGATCGCTTCGAAGTCGCCTTCGGTCAAATCCAAGAACCGCGGCTCGCGGAAGGTGCCGACGTTGTTGACGAGCACATCGATCCCGCCGAGGGCGCTCCACGCCGCTTCGACCAACGGTCCGGCGGCACCCGGCCGGCTGAAATCGGCGGTGAAATAATGGCAGCGACCCGGGAACGCCCGCTGCAATTCGGGGTAGCCGGTGACTTCCGCTTCCGAAAGATGCGAGGTCAGCGCGACCCCGGCTCCGGCGCGCAGCATCGCCTCGGCGATGGCCCGCCCGATGCCTTGGCTACTGCCGGTGACGAGGACCCGTTTGCCGGTCAGTGACATTGTATTTTTACCTTCTGCGGACCCAGATTAGAGCAGTTTCTGAATCTTCGTGCGGAAGTCGCCAGAATTCCGGTGAAAGCTCGGAAGTCTGGCGACTTCCGCTACGATCAAATCGAAAATGCCCTAACCACAGAGGCACCTTCTACGGACCAGATTAG
>JANXTU010000572.1 GCA_025352235.1 Fimbriiglobus sp. | reverse complement strand
CGAAGCGTTCGAGGGTGTCGAGGACGGTGCCGTAAGCGGCGGTCCGCCCGAGTTGACGCATCTCGGTGACGTAAGCGGCGGCGCGTTCGAGTTCGAGGCGTTCGGCGTCGGTGTCGTACTGGAAACTGATGGTGGGCATCCTTGCCTCCGGCGGGGGACAGTAGGGAAGTCAACCTTACCAGAAGGCCCGTGGCAAAATCCAGAGGTATACCCTCCTCCAACCCCGGCTTGTCGCGGGGCGATTCTTTCGGGTAGAGTTCGCGTCCGTGGTCTCCCCGCAAGGATGCGCGTCGGATGGTCGCCCCCGAAATCGGTTTTCGCTCCCGCCCCGCTTGGTTCGCCGCACTCGCGCTCATCGTCGTCGGTCAGGGGGCGCTCGCGCTCCAACTCTTCGGCGGCTCGTTCGCCGATGTGCGCGACGACCGGCCGATTTTCGACGGTCGGCACCCGTTGCACCTTTATCATGGGGTGCTCGGCGCCGCGACCTTCCGCGAAACGCGGGCCGTCACTTGTTTCGATCCGCACTTCCAAGCCGGCTACCCGAAGACGCCGGTCTTCGATTCCGGCTCCCGCCCCGCCGAGTTGTTCATCTTCGCCCTGGGCCACCGCACGCCCGTGGCGGCCTATAAGCTCGGGCTGTTCCTCGTCTGCGCCGCCGTGCCGTTGGTCTTCGCGTCCGCCGGGCGCGGGTTCGGACTGGCCGCGCCGGTGGCCTGCCTCGCGGCCGTCGGCGGGTGCGCCATCTGGTGGTCCCCCGCGGTGCGGGCGCTGCTCGAATCGGGCCAAACCGACGCCCTGATGCTTGGCTTAGCGTGGATCGCGTTCGGCGGCGGCCTCGCGCGGTACGCCGCCGACCCCGGCCTGACGGGGTGGGTCTTGATGGCCGGGGCGTCGCTGCTCGGCTGGTACGTCCACCCGGTCGGTTGGCTCGGCGTCCTGCCGATGGTCGCCGTCTACTATTTCATCTCGGCGCCGCGGCACGGGCTGGCGTGGCACCTCGGCTTGTTCGCGGTGCTGGCCGTCGGCGTGGTGCCGAACCTCTGGTGGCTCGCCGATTGGAGCCGCTTCTGGTGGCTGCGCCAACCGACGCCCGGCGAAGCGGAGGGGCTCCCTGACGCCCTGCAATTCTTGGGGAATGCGTCGGACTACCGCGATCTTTTGGGGCCGGGCGTCCTCGGTCTCGGCTGTGCCATTCTGGCGTTCCCCGGCGCCATCGCCTTGGCTCGATCCGGTCGCAGTGGTTCGGTCTGGCTGCTGCTCGCGGCGGGGCTGAGCGCGGCATTCGCGGCTCGGCTCGGTCAAACGTGGCTCGCGGCTCGCTGCGCCGAGTCGGTGGGCGTGGCGGTGCCGGCGCTCGCGGTTTTGCCGGCCGCGTTCGCCGTGGGGCATTGGCTGCTGCGCTTCCGCGCCGGGTTCGCTTTCTTCGCCGCGGCCTCGATGCTCCCGTTGATCGCGGGCTGGTTCCCGATGGTCGAACCGTTGCAACTCGGGCCGACGGCGGCGCAACGGCGGGTGATGGACGCGATTCGGAACTCGACGAACTCCGAGGCGCGGATTTTGATCGAAGACGACGGCACGAGCCGGGCCGGGTGGAATTGGCCGGCGCTGCTCGGCTTGACGGAAGGCCGCTACTGCATCGGCGGGCTCGACCCCGACGCGAATATCGAACACCTCGCCTGCGGGCTAAAACGCGGGACACTGCAAGGTCGCCCCTTCGTCGAGTGGACGCCCGCCGAACGCGCGGCATACTGCGTGCGCTACAACATCGGCTGGGTGGTGTGCCGGACCCCGGAGTGCGCCCGCTGGTGGCTCGGCGACCCGCGGGCCAAGGTCGTCGGCGGCGACATCGATGGCGGGGGTGTGTTGATCGAATGGGATCGACCCCGCACTTACGTGCTCGGCGGGCGGGCGACCGTGATCCAGATGGATCGCGAGCGGATCGTGCTGACCGATGTGGTGCCGGACGAATCGGGCTGGGTCCGCCTCAGTTTGCATTATCAGCAAGAACTCCGCGTCGCGCCGATGAACGTGACCCCCGTCCCCGATCCCGATTTCCACGATCCGATCCCCTTTTTGAAGCTGCAACTGCCGGGGCCGGCGTCCCGCGTCACCATTTCTTGGCCGCACCCGTAACGGCGAATCGTTCGGTCGGCACTTCGGCTTCTCACCATCCGCGCATTCTTTTGTAAGATGCACGGCAACGGGGTCTCGACCCGAACGGCGGGGATCCGGCCATGGCCAAAAAACGGTTGACAGACGTGCCCACGGCCAAGGCCGTGAAGCAACTCCTCGCCCTGCGCAAATTCGACCAAGCCGCGGCGGAGGCGCGCAAACTCGTCGGCTTCGCCCCCGGCGCGGCGACTTCGGAATTGCTGCGCGAGTGTCTCTTCGCGCTGGGCGGGTCGTGCGCGGAGCGCAAGCAATTCGCCGACTTCAACCGCGTCGCGCAAGAACTCGAACCGCTCTGCCTCGCGGCCGGCCTGGAATCGATCCGATCCTTGGCCCGTCTTCTGCTCAAAGGATTGCAACCCGGCGAAGTCTACCGGTTGAGCGGATCGCTAGCGGACCCCGCGACCGCGACCGCGCTGCGCGGCGACCTCGCCGATCATTTCGTGCGCGCCCGGTCCGCCACCGCGTTGCCCGACGATTGGAAAGCGGCGTTCGCCGCGATTCTGTCGGCCCTCCAACACTACGACGCGAAGCGCGACGACGATTCCCGCGAAGCGCTCAACGCCATCGGGCTCGGTTCGCCGTTTCTCGAATGGAAGGTGTGGCTGCGCGGGCTGCTGGCGTGGGGCGCCGACGACACCGTGCGCGCCCTCGAGAATTGGTCGCGGTTGAACCCCGAACGATTGCCCTATCGACTGGCCGCGCCGCTGCGGGCCGCCGCCGATGCCGCTTGGCTCGCCGATCAACCGCCGCTGCGCGAGCGCCTCCTCAATCAGTACCAACGCCTCGGCTCCGGCGGTCTGGCGGGGCAATTGTTGCACTTGCGGCCGGAGCTCGTCGGGCGCCGGGGCATGGCCAAAGCCATCAAAATGGCCGAGGGGTTGCTCCCCGCCCTCAAGGCGAAACATCCGCAGCTCGTGCCGCATTTGATGAATGCGTTCTATTCCACCATGCAGAAACGGGCCGAACCGGAGGACCTCGACAAGTTCATCCGCGTCTTCGGCCGCATGCCCGACGACCCGAACTTCCACAAGCTCTCGGCGCAAATTTACGACGGCGTCGGCGAAGTCGAACTGTCGATGAAGCGGTGGTCGGACTACATCGATTGGCTCCGCAAGGGCGCGAAGTGGCCCCCGCTGTTGAAAGCGCAAGCGATCGCGAGCCTCTTCCGGACGATGGCCCGCCTCGCCGCGGATCTCGACGAGATCGACCCGGAGGCCGACGCCTTTTTCGGGCCGCCGAAAAAGGCCAAGGCGAAAGCGCCGATTGCTCCGCCCCCGAAGCCGAGCATCTTTTTGCAGATGGCCTTGGACGCTTCGCCGCTGTGGGACGAAGCGGCCGCGGATCTGATGAAAGCGTACGATGCGGAAGGCGACGGGGTCGCCGCGGCGAGCTTCGCGGAGAGCTACCTCGCCGTCGTGCCCGGCTCCACGGGGGTTCGTTCGTCGTACGTCGAGGTCCTCATGCTGCGGGGAGACTACGCGAGCGCCCTCGAGCAATTGGCCCCGCTCCGGAAAGCCAATCCCTTCGATGCGGACATCCGTGGACTGGCGGTCGATTGCGTCTTCTATTGCATCTATCACTTCGCCATCGCGGGCGACTGGGAGATCCCCGAGGCGATGCTGACCGCCGAACGGGAATTGCTCGAGAGCGAATCCGCGGTGATGACGGGGCACTTGCGCTACGCTTACTACAAGAAGCGCAAGCGGACGGCCGAAGCCGAGGCCGAATTCCAAAAGATCGATCCGGCGCGTTTGATCCACGCGTTTTTGCTGCTCGCGAACGCCCAGACGTTCCGGGCGAAGCCGGCGGAAAAAAGCGCCGCGACCAAGGGGTACAAAGCCGCGCTCGCGGCGGGCGCGTGCTCCGGCGAAGTCTTGGCCCTGTTCCACGCCTACGATTTTTTCATCGAAGGCGGCATCGAATTCACCGGCCAGAAGCCGCTGCTGAAAGGGATTGTCGAGGCGATGCTGGCGACGGCGGCCGACCCGGCCCTGACCGAAGAGCAAGCGGTCGAGTTGACCACGAGCCTCGGGCCGTTGACGACGACGCCGAAGTTCGAGAAGTTCGCCGCCGCGCTGGGCAAACGGTTCCCGAATCACCCGCTCTTCGCCTTGGCCATCGTGGAACTCTGGGCCGCGAAACGAACCTCCGGCCGCGCGCCGTACAAGATCGTCAACCTCCTGCGCAAAGCCCGGGAACTCGCGAAGAAGGCCACCGACCCGAAGTACAAAGTCTACGAAGAGCGGATCGACGAACTCAACGAACAACTCGACCCGTTCTCGACGTTGCGGAATATGTTCGACAGCTTCTTCTAACCGGCGAGCCATGACCCCCCACGATCCCTACGCGATTCTCGGCTTGCCCGCCGGCGAAGACGTCGCCGACGAAGCGGTGCGGCAGCGCTATCTCCGATTGATCCGCGAGTTCCCGCCGGAACAGCAGCCGGCGAAGTTCGCGGCGATCCGCGCCGCCTACGAGAAGATCCGCACCCTGCCGGCGCGGGCGAACTACCGGTTGTTCGACGCCGGCGGCGAAGACACTTTGGACGAGATCCTCACGGTGGTCCAGTCGACGCAAGCCCGACCCCGGCCCACCCTCCAACAATTGATCGACGCGACCGAGGCGCCCCAAACACCATGAGCCCCGACGAGATCGACCGCGTCCTCGCGAATTTCCGCACTTGGCTGGAAGCCCTGCCCGACCCCGCCGAACCCCGGCCGATGGCCCCGCCCGCGGTCGATCTCGGCGCGCTCGCCGCGCAGTTCACGGCGCTGCGGCACGATGTGAACCTGCAAACCAAAGCGACGCGGGCCGTCTTGGATCAATCGGGCGAGGCCCTCAAACAACTCGCCGCGCGGCCCGCGTCCGCCGACCCGGAATCGCACTTGCAACCGACGCGCAAGTTGCTCGTCGATTTGGCCGATGCCCTGAGTTTGTCGCACGCGCAAATTTCCAAGTCGGTCGCGGCAGGCGATGACTTCGCCGAGATCGAATGGCCCGCGCCGCCGGAGGGCCCAAAAGGCGGATTTTGGAAACGCCTCCTCGGCGCCGCGCCGGATACCGAGTCTCTCCGCTGGGCCGACGACATGCAGGCCAATGCGGAGATCATTTCGACCGAGCACGACCGACTCCACGCGATCCTGGCCGGCCTCGCCGACGGTTATGCCCTGAGCCTGCGGCGCATCGAACGCGCTTTCCCCCACTTCGACCTCGAACCGATAGAATGCGACGGGGAAGCGTTCGACCCGGAATTGATGGAAGTCGTCGAAGTGATCGGCGACTCCGACTCCCCGAGCGGCACGGTCGTGACCGTCGTCCGCGCCGGCTATCGGGTGAACGGGCGGGTCTTCCGCTTCGCCCAAGTGGCCGTGGCTCGCTGAGCCGAAACTAAGAATTTCAACCCGAGTGCAAGATGCCAGACATCATCGTGGGAATCGACCTCGGTACCACCAATAGCGAAGTCGCGATCGTCGAGAACGGCCAGCCGCGCGTCATCGCCGTCGACGGCGATCCGATCCTGCCGTCGGTCGTCGGCCTGTCCGCGGACGACAAACTCCTCGTCGGCAAGCCGGCCCGCAATCAGTACGTGCTCGCCCCCGAGCGCACCGTGAAATCGGTGAAACGCCAGATGGGGCTCGACCTGAAAATCGCGTTGGGCACGCAGCAGTTCCGCCCGCAGGAACTCTCCGCGATGATCCTCCGGCGCTTGAAGGAAGCCGCCGAGAAGGACCTCGGCCAACCGGTGACCAAGGCCGTCATCACCGTGCCCGCCTACTTCAACGACAGCCAGCGCCAGGCGACCCGCGAAGCCGGGCAACTCGCCGGGTTGGAAGTCGTGCGCATCTTGAATGAGCCGACGGCGGCCGCGCTCACCTACCGGCCGAACCCGGAGACGAGCGAGAAGTTCCTCGTGTACGATCTCGGCGGCGGTACCTTCGACGTCAGCATCGTCCAAGCCGAAGGTGGCGTCTTCGAAGTCCTGAGTAGCCACGGCGACACCCAACTCGGCGGCGACGACTTCGACGAACTCCTGCTCAACCACATCGCCGACGAATTCGAACAGCTCTACGGGATCGACCTCCGGGCGAACCCGCCGACGCGAGCGCGATTGCTCCGGGCCGTGGAGAACGCGAAGAAGGTGCTCTCCGACCACGCCTTCGCCAAGATCGAAGAAGAGTTCATCGCCGAGAAAGACGGCGTGCCGCTGCACCTGACGAAAGAACTCGAGCGCACCACCTTCGAGCAACTCATCGACCCGCTGCTGCGCCGGACGATGGACTGCCTGCAGAAGGCGCTCGACGACGCCAAGATCAACGCCGGGGAACTCAAGCAAGTCGTCCTCGTCGGCGGCAGCACGCGCTCCCCCGTCATCTCCCGATTGCTCGAAGCGCGTCTCGGCCAACCGGCCCACCGCGAGGTCCACCCGGATCTCTGCGTGGCCATGGGCGCCGCCATCCAAGCCGCCATCATCGCGGGCAGCGACGTCGGCGCCGTCCTCGTGGACATCACGCCGCACTCCGTCGGTATCAAGTCGCTCGAAGTCCCCGACTCGTTCTCCCGGCAGTTCAACGAGTTCAAATTCGCCCCGATCATCCCGCGCAACACGCCCCTGCCGACGAGCCGCAGCGAAATCTTCTGCACCGTCTCGGACAACCAAGCGAAGGTCGACATCGACATCTTCCAAGGCGAAAGCGGCGACGTGCGGCGCAATCACCGCGTCGGCAAGTTCCTCATCGAAGGCTTGGCCCGCGTCCCGGCCGGCAACCAACTCGTCGTGCAGATGGATCTCACGCTCGACGGCACGCTGAAGGTCACGGCCCGCGAAAAAGCGACGGGGATGATGAAGAACATCGTCATCGACAACGCCATGGCCCGGTTCGCCGTCGAAGAAAAAGACGCGGCCCAATCGCGGCTCGACCGCATGTGGGCCGAACCGGAGTGGAGCGAAGGGGACGACGCGCCCATCGACCCGTCGAAGCTCGCCGACCTGCTCGGCGCCGAGCCGGGCGCGTTCGATGAAGACGATGATGACGACGAAGACGATGGCTACGAGAAGTTCCCGACACCCGAATCGGAGGAAGAACCGGCGGCCCCTCGCTTCCAGTTTCCCGCCGATACCGCCGCGAGTACCGCCGGCCAACGCGAGGCCGTGCAAGCCCGGGCACTCCTCGAAAAAGCCGAGCGCGTCGGCTTGAAAGCCAACGCCGAGGATCAGGCCGAACTCGGCCGGTTGACGACGAACGTGAAATCCGCCCTCGACGAGCGCCGCTGGCCGGACCTCACCAGCGCGAGCAACGCCCTCGCCGATGTCCTCTTCTACTTGGAAGACGCATGACAATCTCCTGCCCCTGCTGCCGGGCTTCGAACGAGACCGCGACCTGCCGGCGCTGCAAAGCCGACTTGTCGCTGCTGGTCGCGGTGGAAGTCCGGCGCGGGTATCTGGTCGAGTCGGCTCGATTCGCCTTGGCCGAAGGCCGAGGCGTGATCGCGGAATCGGCTTTGCAGGAAGCTGCTGGCTTACGGGCGGGCGATGACCTCGCACCGCTGCGGGCGCTCGTGTCGCTGTTGAATGGGGACTATGCCGGGGCTTTGGGTCAGGCGATGTGAACCGACTGCGGCGGGTGGGACCCGCCGCACTTGTGCAATCGACTACTTCTTCTTGGCTGCGGCGGCCGGCGCGGCGGCATCGCCCTCGGCTTCCTTCTTGACCTTCTTCTTGACCATCACTTTCGCGACGCGGGTCTTGGGCAGGCCGAACGGGCTTTGGCCGTCGGCGAACTTGCCTTCTTCCTTCATCTTCGCGATGCGTTCCACACGGGTCAGCACGCAGCGGTTGCGGACGCCGCCGGCTTTCCGTTTCAAGCTCTTGTCGATCGACACGGGTTCGTCCGGGTTCGGGAGTTCGGTTCGGACGGCGCAACTCCGCGCCGCCAATCGAGAAACGCCATCATATTCCGAGGGGCGGTTCCGACAAGTTCAGTCCCTCATCCGGGTGTAGTAAGGGT
>JANXTU010000547.1 GCA_025352235.1 Fimbriiglobus sp. | reverse complement strand
GACCGGCCGCTCGCTCCCGGCGATGATCTCGCCGTCTCGGGCCTCGTTGATGGCGTCGGCGACGCGGCCGAGCATCGCCTCCAGTTGCTCCCGCATCCCGGCCACATAGGCCGCGCGGTCGAGTTTGGGCATCGGTTCCATAATGCGCCTCAGACAGGGGTTGCCGTGACAAGACCCCTATCTTGACCACGACAACTCCAATGCGCCAGAAAAATTTGCCAGACCCCATGGCGTCTCCTCCACGGGTACGGGCTTGCCTCCGTCCGAGAAGATGACAAAATCAGCTGGCAGATGGAAGCCCGATTCAGCCAGGGTGATCTAGGCGGTCGGGTGTCAAGATAGTTTCAACACAGTCACGTGCGAACGAATTAACATACGCTGGACTCATTTTCAACACGCTGGATTGATTATGCCAGACCAAGAGATTGTAAAGCCAGAAAGACTTGGACACTGGTTCCTAAGACTAAACGGCTGTATGACGATTGCAAACTACGTGTCTCATCTAGACACAGGGAGTAATCAAAGAACAGAAATTGACGCACTCGGCGTGCGATTCCCTTTTCGTTTTGAATTGCCCAAGATGCTCGACGACGTCTTCTTTTCAGAATGTAAAGACAAACCACTTGTTGTAGTTGCCGAAATAAAGACTGGGGAATGCTCACTAAATGCAGCGTGGCGAGGTTCCAATACTGGTACGCTATCCCGCGCACTTCGATCGGCAGGCATGTTCGCTGAAACAGATTCAATCGCAGTGGCGAAGGCACTTCAAACAACAGGCCAATACGACTCTGGGCAATACCGTGCAAATTTCGTTGCTATTGGCGAATCTCGGAACGAAACCTTGGCGGCCGAGCTTCCAAAATCAAAACAATACGAATGGAAGTACGTGTTGGCATTTATTCACAATCGATTTCAAACATTCATAAAGCAAAAGAAGTCAAATCCACAATGGGACGAAACTGGTCAACTACTCTGGAGGGTCGCAATGCGCCATAAATCGGTTGAAGATTTCATATCTGCGGTTCGTGTCGTGTGACATGCTCCATCGCCATGCATTGCGACCTGTACTTGCGGAGATTATCTCGATGACGAAGGACTATTATCGAATTCTGGGTGTTTCGCACACCGCCGACATAAGTATAATCAAGAAGACATTCCGTCGCAAAGTGATTCAGTGCCACCCCGACCGGGGCGGGTCGCACTCAGAAATGGTTCTAGTTAACGAAGCATGGGCGATTCTATCCGCACCAGAATCACATAAGCTATACGACGACGCCCGTGTTTCCCACGTAAATCATACGACTGATGGCCCGCACAATTCTAGCAGTCATCAAGCTGAGGATGACCTTCGCACTCCGAATGGCACTCATACGCCAAATGAGACGGCCCAGCCGAATGACAATTACACACGTCAACATCCTCGGCAATACCGCCGAGGATGAGGTCGAGGAGCCTATCCGTCAATCTCCAACATCGCAGACGCCCCAGCAAAACAGGCTTACATATGATGTGAGCGGCACTAGGATTCCCGAGAATAATCAAAGCAGAAAGAACGATTCGGTATCATTGACTTTATACATTACAATCTTGACGGTACTCGGTTTGCCTGTCGTGCTTTTGATTGCTGCATATGCGGAATTCAATTTGTACTGCGCTGCAATACCAATCGTCTTGGGATTAATCGTCGTTCGCCACATAGCAGTCCTGATCTCCGGTCACGATGATTCAAAATACTGGGAGAATTCATGAATATGAACACAAGTCCCAATCGCACTGAACGGCCCGTTTGCAACCAAGCTTCCCACTTGCTCGAAGTTTCCACCGCCCTCGAACTCGTACTCCACTTCGCCCGCCCTTCACCACCGCGAGCGGCGGCGCCCGACGCCACGGCGCTCGGGCAAATTGTCGCCGAGGATCTCGCGGCCGATCTCGATTCCCCCCCGTTCACCAAAGCCTTGATGGACGGTTACGCCATCCGTGTCGGCGACATCGGCCCGCGGACCGTCGTGGATGAACTCCCCGCCGGGAAGGTGCCCGCGATCCCGGTGAACCCCGGCGAAGCGATCCGTATCTTCACCGGCGCCATGATGCCCGAGGGCGCCGATGCCGTGGCGATGCAGGAGCGCTGCGAACGCGCCGGCGACACGGTGCAAGTCACTGACAGCGGATTGACAGTGGGGAAAAACGTCCTCCCGCGCGGCGCGGAGATGGCGGCCGGGGAAATCGTCGTCCCTGCGGGCAGCGTCGTATCACCGGCCTTGCTCGGCCTCCTCGCGGGCATCGGCCGCACAGGATCGCTGTTGTACCCGAGGCCTCGCGTCGGTGTGCTGGCCACCGGGAACGAACTCGTCGGCCCGATGCAACGTCCCACGGCTGGGCGGATCCGCAACACCAACGGCCCGATGTTGCTCGCACAAGCCGCACGGCTCGGTGGCATTCCCAACAATTTCGGCATCGGCCCGGATGCGGAAACTGAACTGCGGCTCGCGATTCAATCGGCTCTCGATTCGTCCGATGTCCTCCTCCTCGCCGGCGGCGTCTCCGTCGGCGATTACGACCTCGTCCCGAAGGTGCTCGCTTCGCTCGGCGTCGATATCCATTTCCACAAAGTCCGCATGAAGCCGGGGAAGCCGCTGCTCTTCGGCACCTTCGACGGCAAACTCGTCTTCGGTCTGCCCGGGAACCCCGGCAGCGCGTTCGTCGGCTTCGAACTGTTCGTCGCCCCGGCGATCCGGGCCATCCTGGGGTATGCCGACCCGGGGCCGCGCATCCGCCCGCGGATTTTGGCGAACGACTTGAAGGCGAACCACGACCGGCCCACGTACCACCCCGCGATTGCGGACGACGACCGCGTGACGGCGCCGCCCTGGATGGGGTCCTCCGATCTGCGGTCGCTGGCGCGTGTGAACGCCTTCGTGGTACTCCCGGCCGGGCCGGTTGCATTTCCGGCGGGGACGGCGGTGAATACGTTGATCTTAGTTTGAACCCGGAACCATTCCGCGCTGGAAGTCCCTATGTCGTCGCAGGCCGTTCGCATACTGCATTGGCTCGCCGCGGTCTTCGCTGTATTCGTCTGGCTCATGTTCGTCTACTTTCCCAGTTTCGTCCCCCTCTCGGACGACCAACAGTCCGCATTTCGCAAACTGGTATTTATGTCCGGCCCGGTCGCGTGGCTGTTGCTCGCCAGCGCCGCCGACGGGTCGAAACGCCGCGTCTATTCGCCCGCGGTCCTCTCCGGGTTGCTCCTCTGGGTCGCCTTCTTCCCGCTGAACCTCGGTCCCGTGGCCTTCGTCGCGATCGTGCCGTTCCTGTCGCTCATCCGCGCCGAGGGCATCGGGGCCAAACGCCGCTATTTCGCCGCGTTCCTCGGCGGCCTCGCGTTTTACACCATGGCCCTCGGCTGGATCCGCGTCGCCCACCCGGCCATGGCCCTTTTCGCCTACCCGGGGATGTCGCTGTACTGCTCGCTCTATTTCCCGCTGGCGTTGTTTCTGCTCCGCCGGCTCGACCGGCCGAAGCTTCCCTTCGCACTGACGCTGCCGCTCGTCTGGGTCGCCCTCGAATATTTCCGGGCGCACTTCCCCACCGGCTTCCCGTTCATGAAATCGGCGAACGCCTTCCAACTCATCGGCTTCGGTTGGTACTTCCTCGGTTACACCCA
>JANXTU010000534.1 GCA_025352235.1 Fimbriiglobus sp. | reverse complement strand
CGTCGCTTTTCGCTCCGCGAAAAGTAGCTGGGCTCGCCCGCGAGGTGCGGAACGCGAGTGCTGGCGTCAAACACTTTTCGCGGAGCGAAAAGCGACGTTCTCCGCTCCGCTCGGCTTTCAAAACCGAAGATGGGGCGGAGTGGGGCGGAGTCGGACGCATCGGAAAATCGGCGTTTCGCGATGTGTCACTTTTAAGTACGTCCAGCATAAGTGCCGCTTTCTCCGAAGGCGAACGCCTCCGGAAGAAGAAGCCCCGGCGGGCGACCGTGGGCGATGATTGAATTCGGACGGGACTACTTGGCTTTCTTCGGGGCGTATCCCTTCCACACCCACTCGATGGCGTGCGGGAGAAACTGAGCTTGCGCCTTGCCGTCGCAGTGGCCGGATCCCTGGCAGAAGAGGTACTGGTACTCATACTCCTTCTCCTTCAAAACTTTGGCCATGCGGTGGTTGGCTTGTACCCAATCGTGCATGTCGTCGCGCATGATATTCGGGTTGAGCAAATCCCGGTCGCCGACTTGGATGAACAGGCGGATCGACTTCTTCTTCTCCTTCGGGATGAGCGTTTCGTGGAGGCCCCACGCGCCGTCGGGGAACTTCGCGTCGAACGGCCACGCCTGATTCACGAACGTGCCCGAGGTCGTCAGCACGCGGTGGTAGAGATCGTTGCGGAACCACGCCATGATGAGCGCGCACGAGCCACCGGAACTGCAACCCATCGCCGCCCGGCCGTCGGGGTCTTTCGTCAACTTGACCTTGCACGATTTTTCGACGCGCGGCAGCACTTCGGTCTCGATGTACTCGGCGAAGTCGCCGTTCATGTTGTCGTATTCTTTGCCGCGCTCGTGCCCTTGCGCGTCGCCACCGCCGTTGGCGATGGAGATGACGATGATCGGGGGAATCCGTTTCTGGGCGATCAGGTTGTCGAGGACCGTTTTCAGACCCAATCCCGGGCCGTCGTGGACGACCATAAACGGCGCTTCGGCGCCCTCTTTGTATCCGGCGGGAATGTAGACGCCGACCTTGCGTTTGTAGTCGAACGTCGCGGTCTCCACGATCAGCGTCTTCGGGTTCTTCGGATCGACCGTGCCGAACTTGTCGCGTTTGATGCCGGGGTTGAACAGCTTCGTTTCCTTCGAGTCGATCTCGAATTGCTGCACCTTGCCTTCGGCGACGCCTTCGCCCTTGGTGCGTTCCGGCGCGGGCGTGTACTTCGGCCCGATGACGAAGTTGGCGTAGGCATCGAGCGGGGGATTCTCGCCCTCTTTCAACACCTTGAAAGGCGGCGCGCCCTTATCGTCGGACTTGCGCACGGGCTGCGCCGACGCCGCTCCGGAATAGGTGAGCGCGGCGATCAAAACGGCCATTCGCAGTTGGAGCATCGAATTCCCTCGTGGTTGATTGGCGGGAGCGTTCGTGATTGACGGTACTGCGACGAACGCGGGTGTGCTAAACTATCGATTCGATGCCGTGCCGGTTTGCAATTGTCGATTTCCAGAAAGCTTCGCCGCACCAATCCCGATTGACTTTCCCAATCGCCGAACTCTTCGAGCCGCCAGAATGCCCGCCCCTTTCCCCGTGGCCAGTTTCCGCGACTTTTACGCCTTCGAACAGCACGTCCAAACTTGCCGGGCGCACCGGGGCTTGGAGATGGTGCCGCAGTGGTACGACGTCCCCGTCTTCTACTTCAGCAACCCGGTCGCCATCATCGGCGACGGCGACACCGTCCGCGCTCCGCAGGGGAGTGCGGCCCTCGATTACGAACTCGAATTGGCCTGCGTCATCGGCACCGCTGCGAGCAATCTGCCGGCCGATGACACCGCCATGTCAGTCGTCGCCGGGTTCACGATTTTGAACGACTGGAGCGCGCGGGATATTCAGCGGGCCGAGATGGCCGTGGGACTCGGGCCGAGCAAAAGCAAAGACTTTGCCACGAGCGTCGGGCCGCGATTGGTTCCATTCGGCGAATTGAAACCGCACTACCGCGACGGCCGGTTGCATCTGGAGATGACGGCCCGCGTGAATGGCCAGGAATACTCGCGCGGCAACGCCGGCAGTATGTACTGGACCTGGCCGCAGATTTTGGCCCACGCGAGCCGGGATACCGAACTGCGCCCCGGCGACGTCATCGGCTCGGGCACCGTCGGTACCGGCTGCATATTGGAACTGACCCCCGAAGCCGTGGGCGGTTGGTTGCAACCGGGGGACGCCGTAGAACTCGCCATCGAGCACCTGGGAACATTGCGGAACACCGTGGTCGCGCGGCGGTGAGGCGTGGAGTCGAAGAACCCCCGCCATTTGAAACGAAGAAACATAGTTAGAGCG
>JANXTU010000530.1 GCA_025352235.1 Fimbriiglobus sp. | reverse complement strand
TGAACAGGTGCGAATTCTTTCGACCGCCCCCGTCTCGGAGCCCGCAACTGCCCGGTTGCAGGAATTGCGTAAAGAGCTGGAAGCTTCCGAGGCGGGGGTGCAGGATCGCCGCAGCCAGCTCGCCCTGCGCTCGCAAGGGCTCGGCAACGCCCCGCTGGCGCGGGCGAACATCGCCCTCCGGCTCGGCCTGCCCCGCACCGCCCTCGACGACGTGTTGCTGCCTTCGACGGTGGTTCTATTCGGGGTCGAGGGGGCCCGGATGGAGATGGAATTGCTCGTGATGCTGGGCCGGACCGACCGCGCGCGGCAAGAGCTCGACGACGACGAGTTCCGACTGAACCAAGAGCGACTGGGGGAGACCGAGTTGCCCGGCAACGGCGACCCGAATCAGCCATCGGTCTATCGCTTCCCCGCCTACGCTTGGAACCGATTCCTCCTGGCCGCGGCCGATGACGATTACCGGCAGGCCGGGGAATTCCTAGAGGTCATGATGGCCCGCCTACAGGAGGAACGCGCGGCGCGGGTGCGCAACGGCCGGTCCTTCCTCGTCCGGAGTCTCGCGATGGAAGTCGGCTTGGGCGCGCAGCCGGAGTTGTGGCGAATGCTCAAATTTTTCGCGGGCGACCTTTCCACGGTTCAGCGGATCGTCGATCAGCTCAACCGGACCAGCGCACAAATCGAGGCCGACCTGCGCTGCTTGGCGGGGGTGTTGGCGTTGGAGCACGGGTCGCCGAAGGAAGCGGCGGAGCAATTCCGCACCGCGTTGGCCCTCGCGGCGTCACAGCCCGGGACGGAATTCGGTTTCCCTTGCGAGCCGGTGTGTCGGGCATACCTCAGCCGGTTAGAATCGCAGGCGCGACGCTGAACCCTGCCCGCGCAGATTTTCTTTCCTCCGAGACTACCTAGGTGGCGCCATGCTCTCACTGCGCAATAGCTCCCGCCGCGGGCCGGTTCTCCTTCTCGCCATGGTTCTCATCCTCGTCCTCGCGGCAATCGCTGTCGTGTACGGGACTCGGGTGAAACCCGCTCCGCCCCGACCCGACGAGGACGAGGTGGCGCCGTGGTACGAGGACGCCACCGGGCGCACGGGCATCGACTTCACCTACCGCAACGGCGAGGAGGCGGGCCATTATGCCATCCTCGAGTCGCTCGGCGGGGGCGTGGCGCTCATCGATTATGACGGCGACGGGCTGCTCGACGTCTTTGTCACCGGGGGCGGTTTTTTCGACGGGCCGGACAAGAAGCAAATCCGCGGCTATGCGAACCGGCTGTTCAAAAACCTCGGCGAATGGAAGTTCAAAGATGTCACGGCGGAGGTCGGCCTGCCGACCGAGGGACTCGTCTACTCCCACGGGGTGGCGGTCGGCGACTACGATTGCGATGGCTGGTCGGATCTGCTCGTGACCGGCTTCGGCCGGGTGATCCTCTACCACAATGAGCCCGACGGCAAGGGAGGCCGGAAGTTGCGCGACGTGACGCAAGAAACGGGGTTGCTGGACGGGCAGCACTTCTGGAGCACCAGCGCCGCCTTCGGGGACTTGGACGGCGACGGTTATCCGGACCTCTACCTCTGCCAGTACGTGAACTGGTCGTGGCAGAATAACCCGCCTTGCAACGGCTACACCTCCAATGTGGTGCGCGACGTCTGCCCGCCGAAGCAGTTCGCCTCGGTGCCGCATCGGCTCTACCACAACATCCCGGACGGCAAGGGAGGCCGCAAGATGCGGGACGCGACGGTCGAGGCCGGCATCCGCTTCCCCCCGCGCGAGGATCGCGACTACGGCAAAGGGTTGGGGGTGCTCCTGGTAGATCTCAACGGGGACGGGAAGCCGGAGATCTACGTCGCCAACGACACGACGGATAATTTCCTCTACGTCAACGAGAGCACGCCCGGGAAGCTGAAGTTCGTCGAGAAGGGTTTCGACTATTTGGTAGCGCGGGACGGGATCGGGACCCCCAACGGAAGCATGGGTATAGCCGCGGCCGACTATGACGGCACCGGTAAGCCTTCGCTCTGGGTGACCAACTACGAGGGGGAGTTGCACGCGCTATACCGCAATGTTTCGGCCGGGGCGCGGATGAGATTTAATTATAGCACCCAGGCGTCGGGCATCGCCGCCATCGGCCAGAATTACGTCGGCTTCGGCACCGCCTTCGTGGATATCGACCAAGACGGTTGGGAGGACATCGCGGTGAGCAATGGGCACGTCATCCGCCACCCGAGCCGTGCGACGCTGCGGCAGAAGCCCGTGCTCCTGCGGAACGGCGGCAACGGCAAGTTCGCCGAGGCGACCCCGCGGGGGGGCGACTACTTCCGCGCCGACCACTGCGGACGCGCCTTGGCGGTCGGCGACCTCGATAACGACGGTCGCCCCGACATCGTCATCAGTCACTTGAACGAGCCGATCAGCGTGCTGCGTCACCGCGGCACGGAACACCACTGGCTCGGTTTGAAACTCGTCTGTCCGGAGCACCGCGACCCGATCGGCGCGAAGGTGACGGTAGAGGTCGGCGGGCAGAAACGCGTCCGGTTCCTGAAAGGCGGGGGGGGGTATCTGACCGCGGCCGACCAGCGAATCTTGGTCGGCCTCGGCTCGGAGGAAAAAATCGAGCGGGTCACGGTCGAGTGGCCGAACGGCGAGCCGCGCGTGCAAGAGTTCACCGCCCCGGCGGTGGATCGCTACTGGCGCATTCTCCAAGGCCAACCGAAGCTCGAAGTTTGGGAGTCGAGAAAGCCGTAGCGTCGAGAAGAATAACTCGCGGCCCCTTCGTCGGTCCGGAATCGATCGGTGCATGGCCACTGGACGTGGGACGCAATAAGCACACTCCACTCCTGTATTTCCTAAACATCGCGAGGCGTTATGAAGGCTCCACAGCTTGTATGCTCGGCGGCCGTACTCCTGTTCTGCGTCGGGTGCGACCAGACCCCGGCCCCACGCGAGCCCGCCGGAGTGGTTTACCAAGGCAAGCGCGTCAGCGAGTGGGGCGACCAATTGAAGAACCCCGATCAGCAGAGTCGTCTTGAGGCGGCCAAGTTGCTCCACAAGATGGGCAAGGAGGGGCTCGGAACCAAAGAAGCCATCCCGGAACTGGAAGCGGCGGTGACGGACGCGAGCGCGGAGGTCCGCGGATGGGCGGTCGTGGCACTGGTCTATGCCGTGCGGGGAACCCCGTACCCGATCACCCAGAAGACCGAGCCCATGGCGGCGTTGAAAGAAGCGGCGGAATCCCCCAATGAAGAGTTGCGGGCGGTGGCCCGCGAGATCAAGGATCGGATGGACCAACCGGGGCGTGGGCCGGGCCCGAACGGCGGTGCACCCGCAGCGAAAGCGCAGGGCGAAGGGGGGTAAGGGCATCTCCAGTAATCGCCCTCTTCGCCCCAGACGCCCTTGGCGAAAGTGCCGCCGCTGCAACCGAGCAGGTGCTCCACGTCCGGACAAAACGCAACGGCGAAGAGGGTCTGATCCCTCTGGTGCGCCCTTTTCCCTTTGCTAATCCCTTTTCCGATCCCGAGCTGAGTGCGACTGGTCTAGAACACGCGGCGTCCGGCTGGCATGAGCGGGGTTCCTGACATCCCAATCAACCGGCACGGACGC
>JANXTU010000520.1 GCA_025352235.1 Fimbriiglobus sp. | reverse complement strand
GTGCCGATGCTCGCCATCGGTTCGACGGATGCCGAAGTCGGGGAACGGCTCGGCATCGACCGGACGACGGTTTTCCGCTGGAGAAGGTACTCGCCGACTTTCCAAGCCGAGTTGAACCAACAGCGTGCAGAGCAAGCCCGGTTGATGGGCGACAAACTCCGCTCCGCCGCGTTCCAAGCCCTCGACACGATCATCGAACTGGCGAAGTCGGCAGATGGATCGACCCGGTTGAAAGCTGCGATTGCAATACTCGACCGATGCGCGTCGCCGTGTGGCCTAACTGACCCGGCGGAGATCGTTGCCCTCGAAGAGAAGCGCCGCCGCGAGATGTTACCGGACTCCGACGACAACTACGATGCCGTGATGGAAGACCGCGATACCGTCGAAGTCGCCCGGAAGAAGATCTTGAAGGAACTCGAAGAGTCCGCACACTCGGCACCGGGGGGAGAGGAAGGGGAACCGAAACGGCTCGCGTTGAAAGAACATCCTTCGGAGACGGCTTCCGTCGCATGAGTCTTGGTGATCCGTTCCGAAAAAAGTGCCGGATAAAGATTCCATCTGATGTAAGTTTCGGGCAAAATGTTGGTGGGTTGTTGTCGGCTGATCCCCGGCAACATGAAATCGGTCGGTCGGTGTTGGTGCGGTGCTCGTCACCGGCATCGACCGACTGGCCCGCCACCAACGAGCACACAGCAATGTCGAATCTCATCGACTGGAATCCCGTCACACACCCATTTCACAAAATGCTCCAAATCGGTGACGTGATCGCCGCGGCTTCAGCAACCTTCTTCCGTGAAACTTGCTTCATCGCCCAAAATGCATTAAACGGAGTTAAGACGGACAAAGACTCTGAAGGGTCTGAATCCGCTCTCGACCAATCACGCAAGAAATATTGTGAAGTTCGTGATTCAGTGTTGTCACTGATGCCGGAGGGGAATCGGCATCCCCACTATTTCAGCCGAGATTTGTACCGAGACTGTCTACGATATTGTGCGATTCGTAGCAAACAGGAACCGAACGACCTGGCATTCTGTGTGTGTACCGTATTCGACATGTTTGAACTGCAGCTCCGTTTTGGAAGCGGCGAATCAGACGTGGATACGCTAAAAACTTATTCGCAAGACGGAAGAGCAAAAATAGTCACTATGCTCGCTCAAATCGGCGAACCAAAACTCCCGGGGCAAATTGACACCCGGGATCTCAAATTCCGCAGTTGGATAACATCACAACTGCCGACAGGAGCCGAACTCGACGATTGGATCACGGCAATGCGTGAGCCGGATGAAGCGCAAGCCACCCCGAGCAAAAAACCCGTAGGAGGCCAGGCGACGGTCGTCCCAGATAAGCCAGTGGGCAAGCCTACGGGCGGCCGTCCAGGATTAGGCAAAGGAAAGAAGCAGTCGGAGAATGAGAAAGCACTCCACAACCTCTACATGATCATTCAAAACGCTGGTGTGAAGCTAACCGCCGGGACGCTTATGGATCACTTCAAGTCCGATAAAGACTTCAGAGATAAAGTCAAAGAAGCAGGGAAAAAATACAAAGAAGCCCTCTTCATAAATGCGATCTCATGGATCAAATATCAGAAAACGTCGTCAGAAAACGTTTCCTGACGAAATACCTGCACCTCGGTTCTCCCCTAGGAATTTCAAGTCAACGCAGGTCTGTAAGTTCGATTCGCGAAATCAGAAAACCCACCCGTCGCAATACAACGGTTTTCTGTCCCCTCTTATCTCTCGTACAGCGTGCGTTGTGCTCGCCGTGCTTGAGGATCAAAGATGCCGAGTCTGTCCGAATCATCCGGGGCCAAGCGGCAAGCTCTGGAGAATGGCACCTATGACGTGCCCGACCTTGCCGCACTGTTCAAGTGCAGTGAAAGGCACGTCCGGCGACTGATCGAGTCCGGAGAGATTCCCGGTATGATCCGGGTCGGGAGACTGGTGCGATTCGTGAAACGAATCGTCGATGCCCATCTTCTCGAAGTAGCGGAAGGGGGCGCACGATGATCCCCAAGCACGCCGCGAAAGCTCCGCACAACCTCGTTCTCGAAAGCGAATTGCTGTTCATCCGCGATTTGCTCGCGTCGCCCGATGGCATCGCCGCGATGACTTCGGCTCCGCCCCCGTACGACCGGAAGCCTTTCCCCAACGGCGGAAAGTGGAGAGGGGAAATTCCGAAGTCACTCGCTCGGAAAAGGATCATCACCCGCGTCGGTGCGGCTGAGAATCGCTCCCTCTCATCGCCTGCGATTCGCCCCAGCAGAAACAGAACCAACGTTCTGCTTTGGAAGCTCTGCGACTGCCCCGCGGCTCGCGAGCGCGAGGCCGAACTGCTTTCCCGAAGTTACCGACCAGTCGAGCGCACGCTGTTCGACGAACTCCCCTGATTCATCCCACACACACGCAACGAGAAAGCCGGCGAATCTCTCCGCCGGCCTCTTGGAGGTCATTCACTTGAGCACGCCGCGAAAGCCCCACACCGACAGTATACCCGACGTTCCGTTCGACCCCGCACCGGAGTTCCCGACTACCGGGAACTCCCTGAGCAACAACCCCGGCGCCCCCGATCCGTTCGACGTGGCTCGTTTACGGTTGGAACCTGATGACGATGCCGCGCTCGGTGTCCGGGAACTGCTCGTCACCGTGCCCTACCGCAAGCCGTCGAAGGAACAATTCGTCCGCGTCCACCGCGATGCCGCCTACCGATGCACCGGTGGCCTGATCGAGTTGAAGGACGACGACTCCGAAAGCTACTGGGTCGACCCGGCTCTGTGGCCGTATCTCGCCGACGAGCCGACGTTCGGCAAGCGGCTGGTGCTGACAGCGATCACCCGGCAAG
>JANXTU010000480.1 GCA_025352235.1 Fimbriiglobus sp. | reverse complement strand
CTCGTTCCGGGTGCTCTTGGCGGCCGCGGCCTACGTGCTGGTCGAGCATATCCGCCGGACGGCGCTGGTCGGCACGGCGCTGGAGAAGGCCGAGGTGGGCACGATCCGGCTGCGTCTGTTTCGCGTCGCCGCGCTGGTGGTAACGAGTGCGCGGCGCTTGGTCGTGCGTCTGTCGATGAGCTACGTCGGGCGTGATCTCTTCGCCCTCGTGGCCCAACGCCTGCAAACCCGTCCCCGAATCGAAAGCTCGTAACGCGCGGATAATCCGAACGACGCCACCCCCAGAGCCCCCCCAGAGCCCTGGGGGAAAGGGGGAACTCCGCCCCGAAAGCATGCGAAAGAGAACGCGGAGCAAAAAGGGACTCCAGCTTCCAGAGAACGTCGCTTCGGCTACGACTGATGAAATATCCGGGCTAGGAGTTACGCAGTTGAGTGGTTGGTGGGGGTTTGGGCAGGACTGGATCTTGCCCATCTAGCCCAATCGTGTGCATTTTGTTGTCAAAACTGCCTTGGATCACTCAACTGCGTAACTCCCTCAGCCTTTTGGCGTTGAGTCCAGCCTTTTGGCGTTGAGTCCAGCCTTTTGGCGTTGAGTCCAGCCTTTTGGCGTTGAGTCCAGCCTTTTGGCGTTGAGTCTGCGTGAGGGTGTGCGACTTCTCGCTGGACTCAAGACTCGCGTCAAGCCCGGAGTGCAGGGCACTGCTCTGTCCAAAACATCCGATACGAAAACTTGAAATCCGCTTTAGCCTTTGTGCTGGGGCGGATGAGGTGAGTTCGGGCGCATCCGAACCACCCGGATTCAGTATCCGCCTACTGAAATTTGGCCAACAAGTTGACCCGAGTGCTTGCTCAGTGGCTTTGCGATCTGGAGGTCGGTGGGGGAACAGGGAGGGGAATGCGTTTCTTGTAGTACAACTTGGGGGACAAGACAGGGGGCGAAAACCTCGTCTGGCTCGACTGGCTTCCGGCGATGGTTCTCGGAGAATTTCGCTGTCCCTTTCCACCTTTCGCTGTCCCTTTCCACCGAGGAATCGCCCCGTGCGCGAAGACATTCTCAAATCGTCCGTCAGCCGCCGCGAGTTCGCGGTGACCACGCTCGCCGCCGGCTTCGCCCTGGCCACGCAGCCTATCTCGGCCGAAACGATCACCACCGATGCCAAAGGCCTCACCGCCGGCGAGGTGAAAATCCCCGTCCAGGACGGCGAAATCCCCGCCTACCGCGCGGCGCCCGACAAGGGAGGCCCGTTCCCCACCGTGCTGGGGTTCCGTTGTTGCTCGGCGAATCCGTTCTCCGTCATCTCCTTAACGGTCGCCCGCGCCCTCGCCCGAGAAGAACGCGATCCGGCGCCGTTCGGGCACGGGGCACCGACCAAGGAACTCGGTGCCCGTGGCCAGACTGACGGAGAGGGCGAGGGAGGTCTTCAGCGTCTTGATCGCCCCGCCGATGATCAGCGGCTGCGCTTCGATCATGTCGTCGTCCACGAGCCATGCCGGCTCAGGGTGGACTCGACCAACTCGTACACGTTCATGAGGGACGGTCAGGCCTTTGGCCCAGTGGACACGGCCGCTTCGATTTCCGACATCGGGTTCATTGCAGTGAACCTCGGGGATTCGGCACTCGGCACTCGTCTCTCGAAACTCGGACTCAGCGCACCACCGACAGCGGCGACGGCAACGGCACCGACCCCCCTTCCAGATACGCCGGCGACTTGTGCACCGAACGCAAAGTCGATCGCCAGCGGACGCGGGCTCCTTCCCAGGCCGATTCCATTTCGCGGATGGGGAGCGATTCCTCGAAGCCGCAGGCGCGGGCTCGGTCGAGCGCCCCCTGGATGGCGGCGGCGCGGTCTTCCCACCGGGAGCAGGGCCCGAACTGGGTCGCCCACTGCGTCAGGATCGCCACCGTCCGCTCGGCGGGATGCGACTTGGCATGGGCGAGTCGGAAGCGGGCGTCGAGCTTCTCGAAAACGCTCGGGCCGAATTCGATCCGGAAACGCTCGCCATCGAGACGGAACCGGAATCCGAGCCACTCGGCCTGTTCGTGGCGGATGTCGCGGCGGGCCACGTCGAACGGATCCTTGAGCTGCAGTCCCGCGGGCGTGAGCAGTTTCCGGAGTTCGCCGTCGGCCTCGATGGCCGCGCGTTCGTCGGGGCAGGCGACGAGCAGATCGTCGGCGTGCGCACGAGCCGGACATCGTGTCCGGCCCGCCGGAACGGCTTGTCCAAAACGTGGTTCAAGTAGAGTTCGAGTGCAAGGGGGCTGAGCGGACCTCCCTGCTTAAGGCCGCTCCGCGCCCGTGACTGCGGGGGCAGTACGCGTTCCAGAAGGGCGCGGAGCCTCGGGCCGGGGAGGTGTTTGGAAAAGACGTCGAGCAGCCGGCCGACGGGGACGTTGCCGAAGGCGTCTTTGAGGTCGTGGGTCAGCCAAACCGGACGGCCTCCGCGAGCGAGAGCC